>JAIKZD010000056.1 GCA_024682555.1 Lachnospiraceae bacterium
CTCCATTATCATAACCGTCCATTCGAAGATAGGTCTGTATGATACGAAAGAATTAAATACCATACTCAGTGATGACACAACGGGTATTACCGCCATCGGGCATCATAAAAGTGCGCTGTTTGTTGTGGTGAGCGACAATGACAGATCCCTGGACGGAATTGCGAATCTTTTCTTTACACAGGCAATAAACGAACTCTGCTATGTCGCGGATAAAAAATGCAGGGATCAGTGCCTTCCTGTTCCGGTCAGATTTATAATGGATGATTTTGCCACCAACTGTGTTATCGAGCAGATGCCCAGGATAATATCCTCGATCCGCTCACGTAATATTTCGGTCATGCTGATGTTACAGTCCGAAAGCCAGCTGATGAACTGCTATCGGGAGGATGGAAGGACCATTATAGCAAACTGCGATACATATCTGTATCTGGGCGGCAATGACGTGGATTCGGCCCGTTCGGTTTCGGCAAGATGTGATCTGCCGCTTAAGAAAGTTCTTAACATGCCGGTAGGGAACATGTGGATATTCAGAAGGGGAGAGGATCCCGTTTATGCAAAGATATTTGATCTGAACAAACATATCGGCGAATGGATGAAGGATGAACGATCCGACAAAGGCCGAAGGGAAGACGGGGTTATGCTGTAAACCCCTGCGGACAGGATTTATTGGCGGGAGGTCTGCGTTATCGCGGATCTTCCGTGTTTTTTATTTAATATCGTCAGGCGGGTGGGTACCGGAAGAGAAAAATATTTACAGAATTTTGCAGGCGTTTTTTGTGAATGTTTGACAAAGCGTTTCGTTTTTAAAAATTGTTATTGACGTGCGGATATTATCGCAATATAATACAAATCAGCAGGGCGGGAGCCCTATTTTTTAGAAACGTCAAGCGAAACGTTTCGCTCAATGAAGCGGAAAATGCTGTAAAAAGGACAGGCAATGGGCAAAGAACTCCTAATGGGAATCGATATAGGAACCTCGGCATGTAAGGTTGCGGTGTTCGATCTTAAGGGACAGGTGGTCGCACAGATCAACAAGCCTTATAAGGTTTATTATCCGAATCCCGGCTGGGCAGAGCAGGACGCCGATGAATGGTGGAGCGCGATATGTGAGGGAATCCGGGACATTTTCAAAGAGAACGGACAGATAAATCCCGAAGATATTGCCTGTATCGGAGTGGACGGACAGAGCTGGTCGGCCATCCCTGTTGATAAGGACGGAAAGGTTCTTGACAGGACTCCCATATGGATGGATACCAGAAGCCGTGATATCTGCGACAGAACGAAACGTTTAGTTGGGGAAGACCGGATATTCGATATTGCGGGCAATGATTTTCTTCCCTCATATTCCACGCCCAAGATGCTCTGGTTTAAGGAAAACAAGCCGGAGACCTTTGAAAAAACACATCTTTTCCTTCAGTCAAACAGCTACATAGTATTCAGGCTCACCGGAGTTATGAGCCAGGATATGAGTCAGGGCTACGGAATCCATTTCTTCGATATGGAAAAGCTTTCCTATGATGAAAAGCTTGCAGAGGAGCTTGGACTCAATGTATCTCTTGTACCGAAGCTCTATAAGTGTGACGAGATCGTGGGAGAAGTTACCGGTGATGTATCCGCACTTACCGGACTGAAGACTGGAACTCCCGTTGTTGCGGGAGGTCTTGATGCGGCCTGCGGAACATTGGGCGCAGGCGTGTTTGAAACCGGACAGACCCAGGAGCAGGGAGGACAGGCAGGCGGAATGAGCATCTGTCTTGACCATGCTCTTTCTCATAAAAAGCTCATCCTAAGTGCACACGTGGTGCCGGGAAAATGGCTGTTACAGGGCGGAACCGTCGGAGGCGGCGGTGCACTTAAATGGTTCAGGCAGGAATTCGGTGAGGGCATGAGTTTTGATGACCTGACGGCTGAGGCATCCAAGGTATCCGCAGGAGCTGACGGGGTTATCTTTCTTCCTTATATGTCAGGTGAGAGATCACCCATATGGGATCCCGATGCAAAGGGAGTTTTTTACGGACTGTCATATGACAAGACAAGAGGTCATATGATCAGGGCACTTCTTGAGGGAGTTGCGTTTTCCGTACAGCATAATCTTCTTACCGCAGAAGAGGCAGGGGCTAAGGCCGGAGTACTTAATGCCATGGGCGGCAGTGCCAATTCGGCGCTGTGGACCCAGATCAAGGCGGATGTGACCGGACATACCATACAGGTTCCCGCATCCGATACGGCCACAACTCTCGGGGCGGCCATACTTGCAGGCATCGGCTGCGGACTGTTTAAGGATTATGAACAGGCTGTAAAGGATACCATAAAGATCACAAAAGTCTATGAGCCTGATATGGAAAAACATGAGAAGTATAAAAAATGTATGGAACTGTATCTGAGGCTTTATGAAGATCTGAAAGATACATTCAGGATATCTTAGGTAAAGCTGATCTGATCAGCATTTCCGTAAGTATCCGTTTGATGCGGGTCTTAATGTATATCAGATGACCGGATATATGATCAGGCTGATATCCTGAGGATAAATATATAACTGAAAAGAGGAGATTATGATGAAAGCCGGAGTTGTACATGCAAGGGAAGATATTCGTTATGAAGAGATCGACAAGCCGATCGCCGGACCTGGAAAGGTCGTTGTAAAGGTTAAGTATACGGGGATCTGCGGATCAGACATTCCCAGGGTAAACGGAGATGCCTGCCATTATTTCCCTAACGTGCTCGGACATGAGTTTTCCGGAACCGTTGTTGAAACGGGAGATGGAGTTACAACACTTAAGGTCGGTGACAGGGTAGCGGGAATACCCCTTGTTCCCTGTATGAAATGCGAAGACTGTCAGAAAGGAAATTACAGTCTCTGCAAGCATTACAGTTTCATCGGCTCCAGAGAGTTCGGAAGCTTTGCGGAATATGTGGCCGTTCCTGAGAAGAACGCGGTTAAGTTTGATGATGAAGTGAGCTTTGAAAAAGGTGCTTTTTTTGAACCTGCGACTGTAGGTCTTCACGGTCTCAGACGTGTAGATTACAAGGGCGGCAAAAATGTGGCGATCCTCGGCGGCGGAACCATAGGACTTATGACGGCACAGTGGGCAAAGATCTTCGGAGCCAAGAGCGTGACCGTTTTTGACATCCTTGATGAGAGACTTGAACTCGCAAAAAGGCTCGGCTGTGACTATGGAGTTAACTCGGGAAAGCCCGATTATATGGATAAGGTAAAAGAGATAACGGATGGCCGCGGATTTGATTATGTATATGAGACCGCCGGCAATACCATAACCATGAAGATGGCATTTTCGCTTGCAGGCAACAAGGCAGGCGTTTGCTTTATCGGAACACCCACAAGGGAGCTCTCATTCACGGTTGACGAGTGGGAAAACATAAACCGTAAGGAGTTTATCCTAACCGGTTCCTGGATGAGTTATTCCGCTCCCTTCCCGGGAGATGAATGGTCACTTACGGCACACTGTTTCAAGACAGGAGAGCTTAAGTTTGATGAGTCCTTTATATTCAAAAAGATCCCGCTTTCAAAGATCGCCGATGCTTTTGAGATGTTCAAAACACCCGGCACCGTAAAAGGCAAGATCCTTATAGACAGTGAGGCATGATCAAGATCTTATTAAGCACATCAAAGCTCGGAAATATAAATGTACATTGAGAAAGGATTAACGGAGGAGACAAAGATGGCAGTAGATCCCAAAAAAGTTCCACAGATAACATTAAACAACGGTGACAAGGTTCCCTGTATAGGAATGGGTACCTTCGGTTCCGACAGATTTTCGGCGGAAGAGGTTTCAAACGCTGTAGCCGGTGCGATCCGTGCAGGATACAGGATGTTTGACTGTGCAGCATGCTACGGCAACGAAGATCAGATCGGACAGGTATTTAAGGCAGCCTTTGATGAGGGAATAGTAAAGCGTGAGGAAATGTATATCATGACCAAGGTATGGAATGATATGCACAGGGAGGTTAAAAAATCCTGCCGTAAGTCAATAGCGGATCTTCAGTGTGATTATATCGACCTTTTCTTCATTCACTGGCCTTTCCCCAACTATCATGCACCCGGATGTGATGTGGATTCCAGAAATCCCGATTCCAAGCCTTTCTCGGTAGCGGAATTCATGGATACCTACAGACAGTGTGAAGAGCTTGTCCGCAAGGGGCTTATCCGCCATATCGGTATTTCAAACATGACTATTCCCAAGATGGAAGCCGTAATAGATAAATTCGAAATAAAGCCCGTAGCCTGCGAGATGGAACTCCATCCCTGCTTCCAGCAGCAGGAGCTCTTTGATTATCTTGTGGCTCATGACATACAGCCCATAGGCTTCATGCCCCTCGGCTCACCTCAGAGACCCGAACGTGACATGGTTGCAACCGATATAGCGGACATGAAGGTTCCCGAGTTCAAGGCCATCGCCGATGCTCACGGCTGTCATCCCGCCATCATCTGTCTTAAGTGGGCGATGCAGAGAGGACAGATCCCCATTCCTTTCTCGGTATATGAGATGGAATATACAAGCAATCTGGAGTCAACGGTCACCGAGCCTCTTACCGATGAGGAAATGGCCATCATAAAGACCCTTGAGAAGAATAACCGTCTCGTTAAAGGACAGGTATTCTTATGGCCCGGTGCCGATGACTGGCATGACCTCTGGGATGAAGACGGATTCATCGTTGACTGTCCCGACGCATAGGATAAAGGATTAATATCTAACGATCAAAATATAAAGTTCCGGAGGAACGTTTAAATGGACGCAATGAGAGAAATGCTCGCAAAGAGAAAAAAGGGGATGAAATATGCCGGTATTCCTTCCTTCTGCACGGCTTCGGATATCGTCATAGAAGCCTGCCTCGAACAGGCGATGAGATTTGACGATCACGTGCTTGTAGAGGCAACGGCCAATCAGGTTAACCAGTTTGGCGGATACACGGGTATGAAACCTGCGGATTACAGAGATTTTGTTTATGAGATAGCAGACAGGATCGGATTCCCGAGAGAGAGGATCATTCTCGGCGGAGATCATCTCGGTCCCCTTACCTGGCAGAACGAACCCGAAAAGGATGCAATGGAGAGATCCGTGGAACTTGTAAAGCTCTTTGTCCTTGCGGGATTTAAAAAGATCCATCTCGATACGAGCATGAGAGTGGCAGATGATCCGAGAGATGAGATGCTCTCTGACGAAACAATAGCAAGAAGAGGAGCAATCCTTTACGAAGCCTGTGAGGAGGCATACCGGGAGCTTCTTAAGAATAATCCCGATGAAGTAAGACCCGCTTTCATCATAGGAAGCGAGGTCCCCATTCCGGGCGGAGCACAGGAGGCGGAGGATTCCATCAGCGTTACAAAGCCCGAGGCAGTGAAAAAGACTCTGGCTGTATATAAGGAGCAGTTTGAAAAAAGAGGCTTAAATGATGCCTTTGACAACATCATAGGAATAGTGGTCCAGCCCGGAGTAGAGTTCGGTGATGCGGATGTTTTCCACTATAACCGCACAAATGCCGCTGAGCTTACGGAATCCATGAAGGAATATGACAATGTGGTCCTTGAGGGACATTCGACCGATTATCAGCCCCCCGAGTGCCTTAAGGAAATGGTTGAGGACGGCATAGCGATCCTTAAGGTCGGACCTGCACTTACTTTTTCCATGCGTGAGGGACTGTTTGCCCTTTCCATGATGGAAAAGAAACTGGTTCCCGAAGAAAAACAGGCTCATTTTATCGATGTTATGGAAGAGACAATGCTTAAGAATCCCGGCAACTGGGAAAAGCACTATCACGGCAGCGAAGCCGAGCTTGAGATAAAGAGGAAGTACAGTTTTTCGGACAGATGCAGGTATTATTTCGCACAGCCCGAGATGCAAAAGGCTATAGACAGGCTCTTTGCAAACATGTCAGAGGTAACCATACCGCTTTCGATGCTTCGTCAGTATATGCCCCTTCAGTACATTAAGGTACGCGACGGAGTACTGAGCCTTGATCCCAGGGCACTTGTAAAGGATCACGTGGTTCATCTTGTGGAAGATTACAACTATGCGACCAAGCTCAACTATATGATCAGCGACAGATTTTACGCCTGATCCCGTCATTAAGTATTGGGAGGAATTACCTTGAAGAAGATCAAAGAAAATCCGATAGTCAAAAAGCTGGGGTTTAACCGGATAGTTTTGACCGGCGTTCTTATCCTTATGTATGTGATCCTCAGTATGTCGGTAAAGAATTTTGCGGGCATGCCCCGTATAATGAGCGCCCTGAATTACGCATATTTCCTTGGCTTTTTATCATTGGGCGTTACCTTTGTAATAGCAACGGGTGGAATCGATTTTTCCATCGGCCCTGTAATGTTCTGCTGTGCACTGGTATCCGGCTACAGTCTTACAAGCCATGGCGTGCCGATGCTTTTATCTCTTATCATAAGCATTCTGGTGGGCTGTCTCTTCGGTATGTTTAACGGATATCTGGTTGCTTACTGGAAGGTTCCGCCGTTCATAGTATCAATGGCAAGCATGAACATAGCAAAGGGTGTTGCCTCGGTATTTACAAAGACACAGTCAGTAAGCTGGCCTCAGGCAGCCAAGGGCGGGTGGTTCAGATCCCTTGTCAAGATCGGGAAATTCCCCGTGGGAGTCATAATCTTTTTTGTGATCGCCATCATCTGCTCCATAATACTCAATCAGACCAAGGCGGGAAGATATATCTTAAGTCTCGGAAGTAACAGAGAGGCTGTCAGGCTTTCCGGTGTTGATATCAAAAAATGGGAGATGCTTGCATATGTTATATGCGGAACACTTGCGGGTATCGCGGCCATCTATTTTGTCGGAGCCTATACAACGGTTCAGCCCGGTTACGGCGACCAGTACAACAATGAAGCCATTGCTGGCTGCGTAATGGGCGGAACATCCATGGCCGGCGGGCTTGCTTCCATAGGGGGCACGGTGATAGGTGTGTTCATCATAGCTCTTCTGCAGGAAGGGATCCTTGCTCTCGGTTTTACAAAAGACTATCAGCTGATAATGACCGGTATCATCGTCATAGTAGCGGTATATGCCGATGTTATGGCCAGACGCAGAAAGAACTAGAAAGGGAGGGGCAGAAATGGGTGACGTTATCCTTGAAATGAAACAGATAGATAAGACCTTTCCCGGTGTACATGCGCTGGATCATGTGGACTTTGAGGTAAGGCGCGGGGAAGTACACGCTCTCATGGGAGAAAACGGTGCAGGAAAATCCACGCTGATGAAGGTACTTACCGGTATCTATACAAAAGACTCAGGTACCATCATCTATGAAGGAAAAGAAGTTGAATTTCACAATACAAGAGAAGCACAGGCGGCAGGTGTTGTTATCGTTCACCAGGAGCTTAATATGCTCGGGCATCTGACCGTAGCCCAGAATATCTTTATCGGACGTGAGTTCAAAAAGGGCATCAGGATAGATGATAAAAAGATGAACGATGAGGCGAGAAAGCTCTTTGACCGTCTCAACATAGACATAGATCCCACTACCACCATGAGTGACCTTACCGTGGGAAAACAGCAGATGTGCGAGATCGCAAAGGCTATTTCCCATGACGCCAAGGTGATCATATTCGACGAGCCTTCGGCAGCTCTTACGGAAGCAGAGATAGAGGATCTCTTTAAGATAATCAGGGATCTAAGGCAGCAGCAGCTTGGCATAGTTTATATCTCGCACCGTATGGATGAGATCAAGGTCATCACCGACAGGGTATCGGTAATGCGAGACGGCTGTTATGTGGGAACCCTTATCACAGACGACTGTACCAAGGACGATATCGTGAACATGATGGTCGGGCGTGTGATCTACGAGGAGCCGAAGACAAAGAGCATGGTTCCCGAGGATGCGGAGGTGGTCCTTAAGGTAGAGCATCTCAATGCGGGCAAGATGGTACAGGATGTTTCCTTTGAGCTTCATAAAGGCGAGATTCTCGGTTTTTCGGGCCTTATGGGTGCAGGACGTACCGAAACCGCAAGGGCGATCTTCGGAGCGGATCCCAAGGAAAGCGGAGATATATATGTTAAGGGCCGGAAGGTAGTCATCAACAGCCCCGAGGATGCCGTTAAGGCCGGTATAGGATATCTGTCCGAGGACAGAAAGAGATTCGGGATAGTTGTTCAGAAGACCATTGCCGAAAACACTACGATGGCAGATCTTCCGAATTACATGAAGGGTCTTTTCATAGACAAGAAAAAAGAAAAGCAGGCAGCCCAGAAGTATGTTGATTCCCTTGCCACAAAGACACCCAGCGTGGAACAGCTTGTGGTGGATCTTTCCGGCGGAAACCAGCAGAAGGTTGTCATAGCGAAATGGCTCTGCAAGAACTGCGACATCCTCATATTTGACGAACCCACAAGAGGTATAGACGTAGGTGCCAAGAACGAAATATACAAGCTTATGAACAAGCTTGCAGGCGAGGGCAAATCGATCATAATGATATCCTCGGAGATGCAGGAGATCCTTCGAATGAGCGACCGTATCGTGGTAATGTGCGAAGGCAGAAAGACCGGGGAGTTAAAGATCGAAGAGACGACCCAGGAAAAGATCATGAACCTGGCTACAAGAGATATTGATTAGGAGGGAGATCATGGAAAAGAAGAAAATGCCCGCTAAGATATTCAAACAGGAAGTGATCGTATTTCTGGTAGTTGTGGCCCTGCTTTTATTCTTCTGCATAGCGAGTGAGGATTTCAGAAAATATACGACCATTCTGACGATAATGGATTATTCCTACTATATCGTACTGATGGCCATAGGCGTTGCTTTCCCTCTGATAACGGGAGGTGTTGATCTGTCCATAGGAACCGGACGTGTGTGTTATTCGCTTGCGGGCGGATATCTGATCGCATTCTGCGGATGGCCCACGGGAGCGGCGATGATAGTATCGATCCTTTTCGGAATAGCCATAGGAGCCCTAAACGGTGTCCTCATCGGTGTAATGGGTCTGCCGCCTTTCCTCGGTACACTCTGTACCTGCATGATAACCAGAGGACTGGGTTCCATCTGTTCGAAGAATACCGGGATATCCTGGCCCACCACCGGTCAGCCCGGAAGCTGGTTTCGAAGTATCTTCAAGCTTGCGGCGGGTGATACAAAGATCCCCCTGGGGTTCTTGTGGGTACTGATCCTTGCCATAGTGATGCACTTCGTGCTC
>JAIKZD010000070.1 GCA_024682555.1 Lachnospiraceae bacterium
TGTCTCCTAAGAAAGTGTCTTTAATACTTTTTCCCTATTGAATTAGCAATTGTTTACATCATTTTTCTGAGAAAATTGATGTCAAATTGATGTCAAAACTCATTTACAGTGTCCGCAACCTCAGTGTTTATGCGGCTTCCCGACTACCCTATCAACCAGTCGTACATCTCCTGATATTTCATCGCGGATGCATGCCAGGAAAAATCTGCTGCCATCGCGCGGTCTATGATCTTGTTCCATTCACGTTTTTTATTTGTATAAACGCTGTGGGCGTATCTTATGGTCCCTAACATTTCGTGGGCGTTATAGTTAACGAAGCTGAAGCCCGTTCCGGTGCTTTCGTATTCGTTATACGGCTCGACGGTATCCTTTAATCCGCCGGTCTCTCTGACGATCGGAACCGTACCGTACCTCAGTGCCATGAGCTGCGAAAGCCCGCAGGGTTCAAACAGTGAGGGCATCAGGAAAGCATCACAGCTTGCATATATCTTATGCGACAGTTCCTCGGAATAATAGATATTGGCCGAAACCTTATTGCTGTACTTCCAGTCAAAGTGTCTGAACATGTTTTCATACCGTTCCTCACCCGTTCCGAGGACTACGATCTGCACATCCATCTGACACAGTTCATCCATTATATAGGCTATCAGGTCAAAACCCTTCTGATCGGTAAGTCTTGAAACTATGCCGATCATCATTTTTTTATCATTTACCTCTAAGGAAAGCTCCTGCTGGAGTGCCTTTTTATTCTTTACCTTTTCCTTGCGGTAATCCTTCGCATTATACCTGTTTACAATGAATTTATCGGTATTGGGATCGTATTCGTCATAATCGATTCCGTTTACGATACCCCTGAGATCCTTTGTCCTTGCCGCAAGCAGTCCGTCGAGGCCCTCGCCGTAGAACTTTGTCTTTATCTCCTCGGCATAGGTCTTGCTGACGGTTGTTATGGCATCCGCATACACAAGACCGCCCTTTAACAGATTTGCGTCCTTGTATGACTCAAGCTTATCGGGGGAGAAGAAATAATCCGGAAGGCCGGAATATGCCTTTATGGTCTTTACATCCCATGTTCCCTGGAACTTAAGATTGTGAATGGTCATTATGGACTTTATGTCTCTGAAGAATTCGCCCTCGTGGAATCTCTCCTTCAGATAGACGGGTATAAGACCGGTCTGCCAGTCGTGACAGTGAACGATATCCGGTCTGAAATCCACTACGGGAAGCACCGACAGTGCCGCCCTGGAAAAGAAAATGAACTTCTCTATATCCCATAATATGTCACCGTAGGGCTTTGAACCGGAAAAGAAATACTCATTGTCGACGAAATAGAAGATCACGCCCTCATATTCCATCTTGAATATCCCGACATACTGTGACTTGCCGTCATATTCCATGTAGAAATTGTCTATATACTCCATGCGGTCGGTATATTCTTTTTTGATGCACAGGTATTTCGGGATGATCACCCTGCAGTCAAAATACCTCTTATCAAAACATTTAGGAAGGCTTCCGACAACATCGGCAAGTCCGCCTGTCTTAACGAATGGAACACATTCTGATGCGACAAAAAGGATTTTTTTCATCTGAAACCTCCACTGGCCGTCTGATCTGCCACGGTTTTAATTATACTATGAAATCCGCATAAATTAAAGAGAAATAATCATTTTGACTCTGCCTTGACCCTGTCGGCAAGTTCCTTCATTTCTCTGGCCGAAGCCATGACACTTTCGGTGATCTCCGCTCCCGAGAGCATTCTTGCAAGTTCTTTCTCAATTTCATCCCTTGATAATCTGCGGACTCCAGTCTCCGTATGGTCATTGATGATGCTCTTCTGTATCTCGAAATGTGCATCTGCCATTGCTGCTATCTGCGGAAGATGCGTGATGCACAGTACCTGATGTGTTCCCGCAAGCCCCGCCAGTTTTTCGGATACCATCTGGGCGGTTCTCCCGCTTATTCCCGAGTCGATCTCATCAAAAATCAAGGTCTCCACCCTGTCCTTTTCCGCCAGAACACTTTTCAGCGCAAGCATTATCCTCGAAAGCTCTCCCCCCGAAGCCACCCGGATCAGAGGCTTGATCTTTTCCCCCGGGTTGGTTGAAATCATAAACTCGACATCGTCATAACCTGACCTCGTTATCTTTGAAACATCGCTTTCCGTCTTTATCTCAAACCTTGCCTCCAGAAAGTTCAGATCTTTCAGTGCCTTTTCTATCGAAGCGGACAGGACCAGCGCCTCTTTTTTCCTGATCTCCGATATTTCACCGCAAAGCTTTAAAAGAACATTCTCGCTGTCTTTTATCTTTTTTTCCAGATCGGATATATATCCGTCGATGTTTGAAAGCTTTTCCAGCCTTTCCTCACGTTCCTTAAGGGCCTCAAGGATCTTTTCTATCGAATCCCCGTATTTGCTCTTCAGCCTGTTTATGATGTTGAGCCTTTCCTCGACGGCAGCATATTCCTCATCCGAAAACTCCAGTCCCGCTTCGTAATCCGCTATCTGTCTGTTCAGGTCATTAAGCAGCCCGTCAATATCCTCAAGAAGCGTCACGGACTGCGAAAGTTCCTCGTCAAGGTCCTTAACCCTGTTCAGACTCTGTACGGCCCTTCCGATTATCGCCCCCGCGGTATCATCACCGTCATAACCGAGGGATCTGTGTACCGAAGAAACAGCCTCCCGAAGCCTCTTTGAATTCTGCATCTTCCTGTATTTGAGTTCAAGCTCCTCATCCTCCGAGATCCTTAAGGAGCTCCCCTTTATCTCATTGATCTCATACTCAAGGAAGGCCGTTTCCTTGTCCAGATCCCTGTTAAGATCCTTCAGGCCGGAAAGCTCTTTCTGCAGACGGCTTTTAACATCATATTCCTCCCCGAGGAGTTTTAGTTTCTTCAAAAGGTCCTCCCCGCAGTAGCTGTCAAGTATCTCCATATGCTTCTTTTTATACAGAAGAGACTGATGCTCATGCTGTCCATGTATATCTATGAGCAGAGCCGCTATCTCTTTAACAGCCGAGATCGGTACCGTCTCGCCGTTGATCCGGGATATGCTCCTTCCTCCCGAGATCCTTCTGGTAAGTGTCACCTGATCATCCTCGGGATCCACCGACAGCTCCCTTATTTTCTTCTTTATAACCTCATCCTTAACCGAAAAGGTCAGCTCGGAAAGTGCATAGTCCGCGTTTTCCCTTACTATATCCTTCGGAACCCTGCTGCCGAGCGCAAAATTGACCGCATCAATAATAAGAGACTTGCCTGCGCCGGTTTCTCCGCTCAGCACATTAAAGCCTCTTTCAAAATCGAGTTCAACCTCGTTTATAAGTGCTATATTCTTTACGTGCAGATTTATTAACATCCTTATCCTTTCATGTTTTACCCGATTCACCGGTCCTTCTGTTCACCGGTCCTTAAGCTGACTGAATCTTCATTTCACCGGATCTAACAGGCCGTCACAGTCTCATCTTCCGCCCCAGCGTATTCAGGAAGCTTTCCTTACTCAGTCTTATCATCCTCGTGCTGACCGAGGCTTTTTTTACTATAACCTCATCTCCTGCCTTAAGATCCATGTTGACCCCTCCGTCAAATGAAACCAAAGCTTCATATTCTCTTAAAAATCTTCCGCCTATCACCCTTACCCTTATCTCATCCTCTGCGGACAATACTATCGCCCTTGTGTTCAGGGTATGCGGGCATATGGGATTGATGACGAAAAGTTCGGCCACAGGCTCTACGATAGGTCCGCCGGCAGACATGTTATAGCCTGTGGAGCCTGTCGGGGTTGAGATAATGATGCCGTCCGCATCATATGTATTTAACAGCATGTCATTTACATATATCTCGTATTTTATTATCCTTATGCTTCCGTTTCTGGATATGATGATATCATTAAGCGCATAATCCGTCTCATGTGTCCCGTTTATGACACACTTTCCTTCGATCATCATCCTGTCTTCTATGTAGAAATCACCGGCAATCAGCCTGTCGAGAGTCGGGAAAATACCTTCTCTTTCGACCTCGGTCAGATACCCCATGTTTCCGAGATTTATACCGAGCATCGGAACCGAACCTTCGGTATTCTTTCCCGCAACCTGTATAAAAGTACCATCACCGCCGAGCACCAGGATGCACTCCGCTTCAAAAGCCTCTTTTGCAAGGCTTTTTCCGTAATCGGCATCTCTTATTATGCCTTCGGATGTTGCAAGGCATCCTCTCTCTCCCAGGTATTCCTTTATCTTTGCGGTTACCTCGGAAGAAGGATCGCTGTCTTCATTTGCCACAATGTGAAATCTTTTCATTTATTTATCCAGTTCTCCGTGTGCTAAAGCCGTTAATTCCCGGACGGCGTTCAGATCGTATCTGCCGTTTTCTTCTGCTGCCTGTATTGTGTCATCGCATTTTTCTATGTATATAAGGTATTCTATATTTCCTTCCGGTCCCTTTATGGGTGAATAGGAAAGACCTTTTATCAGAAATCCGTTTTCGGTGCACATTTCCGTTACCGAGATGATCACCTCATCATGCACCTTTATATCTCTTACCACACCCTTCTTGCCGACTTTATCGCGTCCGGCCTCAAACTGAGGCTTTATGAGACATACCATCCGGGCTTTTGGAGCAAGGATCTCCTTAGCCGTCGGAAGTATCTTTGAAAGTGAGATAAAAGAAACATCCACGGAGGCAAAGTCAGGCTCTTCCTCCGTCTGATCCTTTGTCATATATCTGAAGTTCGTCCTCTCCAGACAGACCACTCTTTCATCATTTCGAAGCTTCCAGTCGAGCTGCCCGTGTCCGACATCCACGGCATATACCTTAGCCGCACCGTTTTGAAGCATACAGTCGGTAAATCCTCCGGTCGAAGCTCCTATATCCATGCATACCGCTCCCTCAAGCACGATCCCGAATTCCTTAAGGGCCTTTTCCAGCTTCAGTCCCCCGCGGCTCACATATTTTAGGGGATTGTCCTTAATGACGATATCCGACCTGTCCCCGTCAAAAACCGTACCCGGCTTATCTTCTCTCTGGCCGTTTACAAAGACGTTCCCCGACATGATCACGGCCTTTGCCTTCTCTCTTGAGGGAGACAGCCCCCTGTTTACCAACAGCAGGTCAAGACGTTCTTTCATCAGCTCTCGGGAATATCCTGCCGCCGATCTTTTCACCGGCAAGCTTTGATAAGATCTTTTCGGTTATCCCGGTCTCATCAATTCCCGTCTCCTTTTTCAGTATTTCCACATTTCCGTGTTCTATGAATTCATCGGGAAGAGCGATACACATCACCTCAATATCGATCTCCCTGTCGTTTACGTATTTCAATACCTGTTCACCGAAGCCGCCCGTATATACATTTTCCTCCATCGTTACCAGAAGATCATGTGATCTGGCTAACTGGGCCACCATGTTTTTATCAAAGGGCTTGACAAACCTGGCATTGATAAGCGAGCAGGAATATCCCTTTTCCTTCAGTCTGTCCCTGACGGCAAGGGCAGTCTTTACCATGCTTCCCACCGCAAAAAGGGCAATATCCCTCTCTCCGTATATGACCTCACTCTTTCCGTGGGACAGAGGTTCACGATACATTTCAAGTCCGTCATAAGCTATCCCTCTGGGATATCTTATGGCTATGGGGCCCTGATACTTTACGGCATATTTTATCATATCCGACAGCTCCCACTTATTCTTCGGAGCCAGCACGGACATATTCGGCATTTCCGACAGATATGACAGGTCAAATATTCCCTGATGGGTTTCACCGTCGGAACCTACAAGCCCCGCCCTGTCTATGCAGAAGACCACAGGCAGGTTCTGAATGCAGACATCATGAAGTATCTGGTCATAGGCTCTCTGCAAAAAAGACGAATAGACCGCCACGATAGGTCTTAAACCCCCAAGAGCAAGCCCTGCCGCAAAAGTCACGGCATGCTGTTCGGCTATTCCGACATCAAAGAATCTGTCCGGATACATTTTTGCAAATCTTTTCAACCCGGTACCGTCAGGCATTGCGGCAGTTATGGCAGCCACCCTTTCATCCCTTCCTCCGAGCTTACACATTACCGTGGAGAAAACATCGGTATAATTGGACTGCTTGCGGTTCTTGGCGGGAAGGCCCGTCTCTATGTCAAAGGGCTCGGTTCCGTGAAATCTTGCAGGATGACGTTCTGCCGGCAGATAACCCTTTCCTTTGCTGGTATATACATGCACGAGAACACACTTCGGGATCTTTCGCGCTTCTTTGAACATCTTCACCATCGCGCCCACATCATGGCCGTCAACGGGTCCCAGGTAGGTAATGCCCATGTCTTCAAAAAACATTCCCGGAACCACCAGCTGTTTGAAACCGCTCTTATATCTTTTCAGGGTTTCAAGCATATGATCACCGATCTTCGGGATCTTGATAAGCTGATTTTCCAGATCTATCTTGAAATTCTTATATGATTCGGCGGTCCTTATCTTTCTCAGATACTTTGCCAGTCCTCCGACATTCTCCGCTATGGACATCTCGTTGTCGTTTAAGACGATCACGTAGTTTGTCTTAAGCCTCGAGGCATTATTAAGAGCTTCAAAAGCCATTCCGCCCGTTAATGCTCCGTCCCCGATCACTGCGTACACGCCATAATCCTCGCCCTTGATATCCCTTGCTTTTACAAGTCCAAGGCCGGCAGATATCGAAGTGGAGCTGTGCCCCGTATCAAATACATCGCACTCGCTCTCCTTCCTCTTTGGAAATCCGCTCATTCCGCCGTATTTTCTCAGACTGTCAAACCCTTCCTTCCGTCCGGTAAGAAGCTTGTGGGTATAGGACTGATGGCCCACATCCCAGATTATCTTGTCCTTCGGAAGGTCCGAAACAAGATGCAGTGCCATGGTAAGCTCAACCACTCCCAGGTTGGAGCCGAGATGTCCTCCCGTAACGCTTATCTTGTTGACGAGAAAGTCCCTGATCTCCTGGGCCAGCCTCTCATAGTCCTTCGGATCCGTATTCTTTATATCATTTGGTGCATTAATACTGTCTAAGATCATATCTGCCCCTTTATGCTCATTATCTCATTTTCTTCTGTCTATAAGAGACAGCACGAGCTCCTCAAGGAAACCCGTATCCCTGCCGAGGCTCCCGAGAAGCTTTACAGCCTCCCGGGAAAGAGCTTCGCAGTCCTTTTCGGACTTTTCAAGTCCGTATATATCCACATAGGTCCTCTTATTGTTCTTTTTATCCGAAAAAACGGGCTTTCCAAGCTCTTTTTCATCTCCGGTAACATCCAGTATATCATCCCTTATCTGAAAAGCCAGGCCCACCTTTCTGCCCGTCATTTCCAATGTCTTTACATCTTCACCCGGGGCACCCGAAAGTATGGCACCCATCATAAGGGGAGCTTCTATAAGGGCGGCCGTCTTTAAACGGAAGATAAAATCGATATCCTCCCCGTTAAGCTCTATCCCCTTTTTTTCGGCCTCAACATCAAATACCTGGCCCCCGACCATTCCGTATATTCCGGCTTTCTCCGAAAGCACCGAAAGGGCCTTTACGGCATTTATCTTATCATTGACCTCCCTGCAGGAATTCACGGCGGACAGGGCGATCTCATATGCCCTGTTTAAAAGCGCATCTCCCGTAAGGATCGCCATATCCTCGCCATATACCGCGTGGGTGGTCTTTTTGCCCCGCCTGTACAGATCGTTATCCATGGCGGGTAGATCATCATGTACGAGGGAATATGTATGTATCATCTCGATGGCCGCCATGAAGGTATCAAGGCACGGGTTTTCACCCTCATAAAGGTCATAGGCGGCCTTCATGAATATGGGCCTCAGCCGCTTTCCGCCGGCGAGGATGCTGTAATTCATGGCATCGATAACGGTCTTCTGGCTGCCCGAGACCATAAGAACTGCATGATCCTCAAGCACCCGGTTTGCATATTCGGTCTCTTTTTTCAGTCTGTCATTCATATTCATCAAGTTCACCATTCGAGCTTATGACAAGAACCTTCTTTTCCACTTCATCGATCTTTGAACCGCAGTCTTTTAAAAGGGTTATCCCCTCCTTATACAGTTCAAAGCTCTTTTCAAGAGAGTTTTCGTCCTTGTTCAGCTCACCGAGTATCCCGTCAAGCCTGTCAAACATCTCTTCAAGTGTCATTTCTTCAATATCCTTTTTATTCTCAGCCATTTTCAGTACCTTTCTCAATGTACGGATACATCCTGTCATTCATCTCTCTTAACCTGCCGTATATCCGTAATATCCGCCGATATATCCCTGTTCAGCATATGGATAAGTATTTCGTCTCCCCTGGCAAGCTCTGTATCCCCGGTAACGACACCGCCCTTTTTTTCGATCAGGGCATAACCGCTTTTCAGCCTGCCTAACGGCGATACGGATTCAAGTTTTCCGGCGTACAGGGCCATCCGGTTTTTATAAAGCGTCAGCAAAGTATTGATCCTGTCGGAAAAACGATCCGAAAGATTTGCAAGATGGAGTCTTTTCTCCCTCAGGATACCCTCGGGACTCTTTGCCCTGAACCGAAGCAGCAGTTTTTCATATCTGCTTTTCTTTGTGTTAAAAGAGATCAGAAATGCCTTGTTCAGATGAGTCCTGTACTCATCCATCCGGATGCGCAGTTCCGAAAGATCATACACCGCAAGTTCTGCCGCTGCGGAGGGCGTCGGAGCCCGCAGATCCGCGGCAAAATCCGCTATGGTTGTATCGGTCTCATGTCCCACCGCCGAAATGACCGGAGTATTGCATTCAAAAATGGCTCTTGCCACGGTTTCCTCGTTAAAAGCCCACAGATCCTCTATTGAACCTCCGCCTCTTCCGGCTATGATGACATCCACATTCATCCGATCTAAAGTCCCGATCCCCGCCGCTATGGTTTCGGCAGCCCCTTCACCCTGTACCGTTGCCGGATATAATATGAGCTGCACATAGGGATTCCGTCTCCGGGCGACGTTGATGATATCCCGGACTGCCGCCCCTGTTGCCGCCGTAACTATCCCGACGGTCTTTGCATACTTCGGGATGGGCTTTTTATACTGCGGCTCAAACATTCCCATTTCTTCAAGCCTTCGCTTTAGCTCCTCGTATCTGGCATACAGGTCTCCCTCACCGTCAGCGACGATCTGTTTTGCGTAGAGCTGGTATTTCCCGTCCCGGACATATATATCTACCTGCCCCAGGGCGATGATCTTCTGCCCCTCCTTAAGAGTAAAGGACAGACCGCCCCTGTTTCCCGCAAACATAACGCAGGAAAGGGTTCCGCCTTCATCTTTCATGGTAAAATAAATATGACCCGAGGAGTGGTATTTTACGTTTGATACCTCTCCCTTTACGTAAATGGAACGCAGCATATAATCCTGCGTAAACATGTTCTTTATATATGAATTAACATAGGATACAGAATATACGTTTTTCATAGGTTTCTATCCGGACGGGATCAGTTTTTTTCCGTCTGATCTGAAATGCCTGATAAAACCCCGTTAACAAAGGCGGCCGATTCATCCCGTCCGTATTTCTTGGCAAGTTCCACTGCCTGATCTATAGCTACTCCGGTGGGGATGTCGTCATCAAAAAGAACCTCAAACACCGCAAGTCTGAGTATTGTCAGGTCGGCCTTACCCATCCTGTCCGTAGACCATCCCTTGGATGCCTTGTTTATGATATCATCAAGTTCAGGCAGCATTTCCGATATCTTTTTGTATTTTTCCGTAATATAAGCCTCATCAGCCGGCTCGGTAACCATATCCAGGCTGTCATCTTCCGGACCCGACGGTTCTTCAAAATACATTCTTATCTGGTCGGGCATTTCAGATCCGGGATTAAATTCGAGCCTGAACAGTAGCCTGAAGAGATGCTCTCTTAAGTCCTGTCTTCTCATTTCCGCCTCTTATACCTGCTTGGAGGTATCTATCCCGGCTATTCTGACGCTTACATCGCTCACTTCCAATCCGGTCATGCTCTCGATCGCATTCTTTACTCTCTCCTGTACCTTCTTGCAGGTCACGGGGATGTTATATCCGTAATCCATGATCAGAGCCATCTTTACGGAAACCACCGAATCCACGACTTCTACGGTCACACCCTTTGAAAGTGTCCTCATTCCGACCTTGCTCATGAGTTCGTTGGTGATATTTCCGACGGTTGCCGCAACTCCTTCAACTTCGGTTGCTGCAATGCCTGCGATATTAGCAACCACGTCATCGGCGATCCTTATCTCGCCTTCAACGCTCTCCGCATTCTTGTACGCATCCTTTTCCATATCGACATCTTTAGCCATGATCTGATCTCCTTAATCTTCAATACATTAACTGTCTGTATTTCTTTGTTCCGTTCTGATCCGTTCATCCATAATTATAACAGATTATTTCAGATTTAATACCCGAAAAATACCCGGTCCGCCTTTTACCGGTCATTATCTTCTCACAGATCTATCAGGATCTCGTTATGCCCCGGTATCTCCGCATAATTCACGGAAGTATCCACCAGATATTTAAACACCTTCTGCCTGTCAAAGAGATAATACTTCATATCCGCATAGACCATCTCATCACTGCACTTGATGGTTATGGATGATTCCTTGCTGTTATATGCCCTGATAAAGGCCTGTTCCAGAGCTTCCTCATCGATAGAGGAAAAATACAGTCCCTCACGTACATAATAATTTGAATCCACGCTGTCACACACGGGAATCGGAACCGGGTTCACTATCTCGTGGGTAAGCTTTATCTCATCCGTTGTTATGCACAGATAGTCATAATTGATCTCGGAGGGTGCAAACTGCTTGGTTATCTCGCCGGTTTCGCTGTCTCTGTTTACACGGTTATAGGGTGAATCTCCCCAGGTGGGATCGACATGATAATATTTTCCGTCTATCTTTACGAGATCCCATACATGATGCTCTCCTTCTTTTACCGAACCTTCAACAAGAGTGCAGAACACGCCCAGATCATTCAGTATATACTGCATGGCTTTTGCATAGCCCTGACAGATACTCCTTTTACCGACGAAAACACTGATGATATTCTGATTATTGGGTGCATTCTTGTCATATTCGGTATTTCTTACGATATACTCATATACCTTCTTTACCCTGGTATACTCATCGGCATCAAAGGGAATGGTCGCCTCACAGTTTTTTACATAATCATCTATCTTTGGCAGGTAATCCCTGATCTCTTCCTCATCCATTATGTAGGAGCCGCTCATGGCGATCTTTTCGGCCACGCCGTTTCGGGTATAGGTCTTAATGGAATACCCCTTGACATAGAAAAGTTCGGGATGATCGATAAGCACACAGCTGAAAGCATGGTCAATGATATCCGTATCAAGGGTCGACATGTAAACCTCGGACCTGAAACCTGACAGGATCCCGTAAATCTCGTTGTACAGATCTTTCTCCATGCCATCCTTAAGGCTCTGGTAAGCATACAGGTTGCTGCCGCTTTTTTCTTTTGAAGTATCAAAGGGCTTGATGCTGTTATCATGGATCTCGGAGGCGCCGATAACATCCTCCGTCATTTCATCCCTGTCATCGTTATCATAATCATTGATCACGATGATCTCACTCTCATATCCGGATCCGTCGGTCACCTGTTCGGTCGCAGCGGCATCGGTCTCCGCAGGATCGGTCACGCCCTCCTGCACACCCGCAATATAAGGTATCTGCGCACATCCGTTTAATAGAATAGCGGTTGTTATCGATATCAATAACACTCTGTTTCGCATAATCATCTCTCCATTTCAGAATCAGTTTTTGCTGAATTCGGACAGCCTGAGTCCTTCATTTCTCTCAAGTGTCATTCCGACACTCCAGCTATTGATAAACAGTAACAGCGGATTTCCTTTCATATCCTTTATCTTTTTCATGTCCGAGGTCCCCGTAAGATGTTCCACATCCACCTCGTCCTTGTTTTCTATCCATCTTATATGCTCATAGGGCAGGTTATCCAGTATGATGTCTACATTATACTCGTTTTCCAGCCGGTATTTCAGCACTTCGAACTGCAGAACACCGACAACACCCACGATGATCTCCTCGAGTCCGGTATTAAACTCCTGAAAGATCTGTATGGCCCCCTCCAGAGCTATCTGGGTTATTCCCTTTACGAACTGCTTTCTCTTCATGGTATCCACCTGCCGCACCCTTGCAAAATGCTCCGGCGCGAAGGTCGGTATGCCTTCAAATCTGAAATCGTCCGATCTGCTGCAAAGGGTATCCCCTATGGAGAATATGCCCGGATCGAACACTCCTATTATATCACCCGCGTAAGCCTCTTCCACTATGTGTCTGTCGGAAGCCATCATCTGCTGCGGCTGGGAAAGCCTCATTATCCTGTTGTTCTGAACGTGCTTCACTTCCATGGATGCATCATATTTCCCGGAACAGATCCTCATGAAAGCCACCCTGTCACGGTGAGCCTTGTTCATATTGGCCTGGATCTTAAAGACGAAGGCCGAAAAATCCCTTGTTACCGGATCGATAACGCCGGCATCCGACATTCTCGCAAGCGGAGGAGTCGTCATTTTAAGGAAATATTTAAGAAACATCTCCACCCCGAAATTTGTAAGGGCGGATCCGAAGAAAACGGGAGTAAGCTCACCTTTTGTCACCGCCTCCTGATCGAATCCGGCACTTGCCCCGTCAAGGAGTTCGATCTCCTCAATGAGCTTTTCGTATGCTTCCTGCCCGGTTACATCCTTAAGCCTTTCATCGGATATGTCTATTTCTTCGCTTTTTCCTTCTTTGGTGCCTTTTTCGGTATCGGAATAGGTGATGACCTTCCCTGTCTGCCTGTCATACACGCCCTTAAAGCCCTTTCCCGAACCGATGGGCCAGTTGACCGGACAGGTGGCTATGGAAAGCTCCTTTTCGATATCATCCAGGAGGTCAAAGGTATCGTTGGCATCCCGGTCAAGCTTATTGATAAAGGTAAAAATCGGGATATGTCTCATGACACATACCTTGAAAAGCTTCCTGGTCTGAGCCTCTACGCCCTTGCCCGCATCGATCACCATAACGGCCGAGTCTGCCGCCATAAGGGTCCTGTATGTATCCTCGGAGAAATCCTGGTGTCCGGGGGTATCGAGTATGTTTATACAGAATCCGTCATATTCAAACTGGAGTACCGAGCTGGTTACCGATATACCTCTTTCCTTTTCTATTTCCATCCAGTCCGACACCGCATGTCTCGCAGTAGCCTTTCCTTTTACCGATCCGGCAAGGTTTATGGCGCCTCCGTACAGGAGGAACTTCTCCGTCAGTGTCGTTTTTCCCGCATCGGGATGCGAGATTATCGCAAAAGTCCTTCTTCTTTCTATTTCTTTCCTGATATCACTCATTTTTTATCTGGTATTTCCTTTCAGACCGGTATATTACGCTATCCGGCACCTTTATATCGGTTCAGTGCACAAACAGCGAAGTCCCGTCCACATGCCCTTTCACACCGAGGATATCAAGAACCGTGGCACCTATATCGGAAAAAGTCTTTCTGGTCCCGTAATTAACGGGGTCTATTCCCTTCCCGTACATCAAAAAAGGAACGTATTCTCTTGAATGATCGGTCGAAACCGTAAATCCGGGATCACACCCGTGATCGGCCGTTATCATCAGAACATCGTCATCTCTCATCAGGTCAATGATATCCGGAAGTCTGTCATCAAAATATGCAACAGCCTTTGCATACCCGTCCACATCATTTCTGTGGCCGTATAACATATCATAATCCACAAGGTTCACGAAAAGGATCCCGTTAAAATCCTTCTTCATGTATTCTTCCGTTCTGTCTATACCATCGGCATTGTTCTTCGTGTATACATATTCCGTGATACCGGTCCCCGCAAATATATCATTGATCTTTCCGACACCAATGCAGTTCAGTCCGGCGTCTTTGATATGATCAAGCATCGTTGCCCTGGGCGGTACCAGGGAAAAATCATGTCTGTTGGAGGTTCTTGTGTAATTTCCGGAAGTCCCGATGAAAGGCCTTGCTATAACCCTTCCGACACCATGCTTCCCGGTCAGGATATTCCTTGCCATCCTGCAGTACTCATAGAGCTGCTCCGGCGGGACCACATCCTCATGGGCAGCGATCTGGAACACTGAATCTGCCGAGGTATATACGATCAGATCCCCTGTCCTTACATGTTCATCGCCGTACTCGTTTATTACTACCGTACCCGAATAGGGTTTATTACACAGCACACCCCTTCCCGTCTGTTTCTTAAACTCATCAAGCACTTCGTCGGGAAAGCCCTCCGGATAAGTGGGAAGAGGTTCTCCGGATATTATCCCTGCTATCTCCCAATGGCCTATCGTAGTGTCCTTGCCGGCGGAAGCTTCCTGCATCCTTGCAAAGGCTCCGATGGTAACATCTAAAGAGGGCGCATAATCGACCCCGTCTATATTGAACAGGCCGAGTTTTGCAAGATTATCGGCCTTAAAAAAGCTGCTGCCGTAACAGGACCTCATCGTATTTGATCCGACATCCCCGAACTTATCGGCATCAGGGGCCTCTCCGATCCCAAAACTGTCCATAACTATAAGGATGACTCTCTTACCAGATCCCATATTATATCCTCCGATCGATGATATATGATACACAATGTAAAGATTCTACCACAGATCGGTTAATTTTTCCATTTTCACTCCTTATACAGGTATTTTCAATATTCATAACAGTATCGTTTTAATCGCAAAAAAACCCGCCGGCCTGTAATTTATTTCTTGTTTAGTTTTATAACACCGGATGCGCGAAATTGTCTGACAACTTTCGGCTTTTACCTCCTCAAAGCTAACAAAAAGATGTATACAGGGTTTTCCACTTTTTTCTGATCCATCTCATTCAAAACTGATGTAATCTGTTTTATCCACATTATCCACTCGGTAAAAGTCCGTATTTTTCGTCATTTTATTACAACAATCAGAAATCCTCCAGAGTTTAAAACAGGAATTAATATTTGCGGGTATTGTGGATAACTTTCGAAAAATGTGGTTTTATGGCGCATGCTTTTTATATGATATGGCATAAAAAATCCGCCGTAAAACTAATAACAGCAAAAAAATACACCGGTTTTTTAACCACCGGTGTATTTCATCTTCAAGCCTTTGTTTCTGCGCTTTTGAGCCCTTAGGAGGCTTTAAGATAACGCATCTTTGATACTGAAGGATATCCTTCCGAGCTTATCCTTGCCGAGGCACTTAACGGTAACCTCATCGCCGAGAGTCAGCACATCCTCTACATGGTTAATCCTCTCCTTTGCGATCTTGGATATATGAACCATTCCTTCCTTGCCGGGCGCAAACTCGATAAATGCTCCGAATTCCTTTATGCTTACGACCCTGCCCTTATAGATGCTGCCTTCTTCAAACTCGGTGGTGATGATCTTTATGAGCTCCACGGCCTTATCCATCATTGCAGGATCCGTTCCGCATACGGATACGTTTCCGTCGTCCGTTATATCAATCTTGACACCGGTCTGATCTATAATGGCATTTATGGTCTTTCCTCTCTGACCTACAACATCGCCGATCTTCTCGGGATCGATCTTTATCTGGATGATCTTGGGAGCGTACTCGTTAACTGTCTTTCTGGGCTCGGCTATGGCCGGCTTCATACAGTTATCCATGATAAACAGTCTTGCCTCACGGCATCTGGCTATCGCACCTTCAACCATCGATCTTGTAAGTCCGTGGATCTTAATATCCATCTGTATGGCGGTTATTCCGTCCGTGGTACCTGTAACCTTGAAATCCATATCTCCGAAGAAGTCTTCAAGACCCTGGATATCCGTAAGAAGTACATAATCGTCATCGGTGTCTCCCGTCACAAGACCGCAGGAGATTCCGGCTACCATCTTCTTGATAGGTACGCCTGCTGCCATAAGAGACATACAGGAAGCACAGGTCGATGCCATAGATGTCGATCCGTTCGATTCAAACGTCTCGGATACGCAGCGGATGGCGTAAGGGAATTCTTCTTCCGAAGGAAGCACGGGAATGAGAGCTCTCTCCGCAAGTGCACCGTGTCCGATCTCACGACGTCCGGGTCCTCTTGAAGGCTTTGTTTCCCCTACGGAGTATGAAGGGAAATTATAATGATGCATATATCTCTTGGCAACTTCGTTTGAATCGAGTCCGTCGATCTTCTGCATTTCCGACAAAGGAGCAAGAGTACAGATATCACAGATCTGGGTCTGTCCTCTGGTAAACATCGAGGATCCGTGAACCCTGGGTACTATATCCACCTCGGCGGCAAGAGGTCTTATCTGTGTGATCTCTCTTCCGTCAGGTCTCTTGTGGTCCTTTAAGATCATCTTTCTTACGGTCTTCTTCTCGTACTGGTATACAGCCTCGGAAAGTACGGAAAGCCATTCTTCCTTATCCGCAAATGCTTCTTCCAGCCTTGCAGTGATACCGGATATATTCTCCTCACGAACCATCTTGTCATCGGTAAATACAGCCGTCTCCATCTCCTCGGGGGGAACGATCTTCTTCATCTCCTCAAACATTTCCTCGGGGATCGCACAGCTTGTATACTCATGCTTCTTCTTGCCCACCTCATCAACGATCTTGTTGATGAAAGCGATTATCTCCTGATTGATGGAGTGCGCCATATATATGGCCTCGATCATCTTTGCTTCGGGGATCTCATTTGCTCCGGCCTCGATCATTATTACCTTTTCGCTTGTGGAAGCCACCGTAAGATTAAGATCGCCCGTCTTCCACTGTTCCTGGCCGGGGTTGACTATAAATTCACCGTTTATCATTCCGATCTGGGTTGTTGCACAGGGTCCGCAGAAGGGAATGTCCGAAATACTTGTGGCTATGGCCGAACCGAGCATGGCCAGAAGCTCCGGTCTGCAGTCCGGATCTACCGAAAGTACCAGATTGTTGAGTGTGCAGTCATTTCTGTAATCCTTGGGAAACAGGGGACGCATGGGTCTGTCTATAACACGGGAGGTGAGGATGGCGTTCTCCGATGCCTTTCCCTCTCTCTTATTGAATCCGCCGGGGATCTTTCCAACCGCATACATCTTTTCCTCGTATTCAACACTTAAGGGGAAGAAATCTATTCCCTCCCTGGGCTTCTCCGATGCCGTTGCCGTGCTTAATACCATAGTGTCGCCATAGTGCATGAGAGCAGCACCATTAGCCTGCTTTGCCACGCGGCCCACGTCCACCGTAAGTGTACGGCCGCCAAGCTCCATCGAATAACTCTTGTAGCTCATATTCTTTCTCCTTTTTTCATATTTTTACGACAGAAGAAAAAATCCCGAAACTACTGAGCAGATAACAAATCCGGACTTTATTATCACCTCAGTGGTCTCGGATATCTCTTCTGTCATGGTTGATATATCATAAAAAAGGCGGACTTATAAATCCGCCCTTTTTTTGCAATGACTATCTTCTTAAGCCTAATCTCTTTACAAGCTCACGATATCTCTCGATGTCCTTGGACTTAAGATAATCAAGAAGACCTCTTCTCTGACCGATCATCTTGTACATACCCCTTGCAGAGTGATGATCCTTGGGATTGGCCTTTAAATGCTCTGTAAGCTCTCTGATCCTTTCGGTAAGTACGGCTACCTGAACCTCGGGTGAACCGGTGTCGCCTTCGGTACGTGCATACTCCTTCATGATCTCTGTTTTCTTCTCTTTTGATATCATCTTTCTTCCTCCTGTTATTTATCCGCCGGTACTGCGATCAGGTCGGAGATTCCTTGAACCCGGTACCGGTAAGCTGTGATCGGGAATGATACCCGCAACATCCAAGATTTTATCATAACATCGCGTTATTGTAAACCCCGTTTTTCCGTATTCTATCCGTAATATCGTATTTTCCGTACTGTTGCGTTTTCTCATATACGGATGATCTGATCCGCCACACGCCTTGCGGCTGCCTTCTTGGGATCAGCATCCATTGTGGCAAAGGCGATATTTATGGAATGATCGGCGACTCTCTCAAGACCGCTTACGATATCGGAGAAGATCATTCCGGCCTCGGGCGAGCACTCGGATCTTGTGAGCCTGTCAACATGAGCCTGCTGCAGCTCTCTTTCCTTTTCATCCACGGCATCCTCAAGGCGGATTATATCCTCCATATGCTCCTCGTTATTATTGGCAAACATGTCGATGGAATATCTTATCAGGGTATTTACCATATCAAGCATGCTTCCGAGTTCACGCTGGGCTTCCTTGGTAAACGACAGATTTTTTTCCTTCCTCTTAACGGCCGCATCCGCCACGTTTTCCGCATGGTCTCCGATCCTCTCTATGTCATTCACCACATGGAAGAGCGATCCGATAAGATTTGCGTCATCAACAGGCAGGTCTACCTGGGATATCTTTACAAGGTAATCGGTGATGGAATGGTTAAGGAAGTTTATATTCTGTTCGGTCTCATACACAAGCTGTATATCTTCTTCGTCGAGGGTTATGAGAGCATTCATGGATCTGTTTAGATTCTCGCTGGCAAGCAGGGCCATCCTCTCAAGCTCCTTCGTCGCCTCGATAACGGCAGTGGCAGGTGAAAAGATATTGTTTCCTCCGATGTATTTTAACTTCATGTTCTCTCTGTAGCCGATCTTCTGGTCATCTCCTCTTATTATCAGATAGGTCAGCTTAACCAGCAGGCTCGAGAACGGCAGGAATACCACCACCTGGGCGATCTTGAAGATGGTGTGCGCGTTAGCCACCTGTCTTCCGATATTATCGCCCGAGACTGCCGTAAGCATGTTTATCACCTGAGGCATGAACAGCTTAAGCACCAGATATATCAGCACGGAGCCGAAGATATTGAACAGAAGGTGTATGAGCGCCGCTCTTTTTGCGTTCTTTTTTCCCGAAAAAGAAGCAAGCATCGCGCTGCAGCAGGCACCTATATTGCATCCAAGGATCATGAACAGCGAGATCGGCAGTTCCAAAAGCCCCTGATTGGCCATCAGCAGTATTATACTTACCGTTACTGAAGAGGACTGTACGACCGCAGTGATGAAGGTTCCGATGAGAATGGCAAGAAAAGGCGAGGTAAGGGCGCCGAAAAACTGCGGTACCGCCGGGATATCCTTAAATTCATTCATGGCCCCCGACATTATGGACAGTCCCATGAACAATACTCCGAAGCCGGTAAGTATCTCTCCCACCTTTTTGATCATGGATTTTTTGATGAAATAGAGCATCACGACCCCGAGGAACACAAAGACCGGGGCGTACTGCGAAAGATTAAAGGATACAAGCTGTGAAGTAACGGTTGTACCGATGTTGGCACCGAAGATAACCCCCACAGCCTGATACAGATTCATTATTCCGGAATTTACGAAGGTCACCACCATGACAGTACAGGCGCTGGAGGACTGGATGATACCGGTAAATATGACCCCGACAAGCATTCCCGTATACTTGTTTGTGGTAAAGATCTCCAGGATCTTCCTGAGCTTTGCACCCGCAGCCTTCTCGATACCGGAACTCATAATATTCATTCCGAACAGAAAAAGACCAAGCCCTCCGAATAATGTGATAAAAATGGTCGCCGCCATTATATCCTCCTTAAATATGCTGTCTGTGCCATTCTTCGCCCTGTCTGATATCCCTGCCCATATGCTCTTTCAGGGATTCAACCGACCCGAAATCCTTCTCGCCCCTGACATAATGATACAGGGACACAAGCAGATCATCACCGTATATCTCCTCATTAAAATTATAGATATAGGTTTCGACTCCCATAACTTCTTCGTCCTTTGACCCGTTTTTCACGATGGTGGGCTTTGACCCGATATTTGTTATGGAACGGTATTCCATGCCCATATGGCGTACTCTCGAATAATAGACCCCGTTCTTTGGCATGAGCTTCTCGGGTTTCGGAAGCAGGTTTACGGTAGGCATTCCTATGGTCCTTCCCAGTTTTCTTCCGTGAACCACCGTTCCGTAAAACATATACGGCCTTAACAGCATTTCATTTGCCTTCTCTATCTCGCCCTTTACTATATGATCCCTGATCCTTGAAGAGCTTACGGGTTCCCCCTCATACATGACCTTTTCCACAACGTCGGCAATGATACCACAGCTCCCGGCATAGGACCTGATAAGATCGACGTTTCCCCTGCCCTTGTATCCGAAGCTTAAGTCCGGTCCGCATACTACCGCCCTGCAGTTAAGCCTCTCCATGAGAATGTCCTCGAGAAAACTCTCCGCGCTTATACAGGCGGTCTTTTCATAAAACGGAAACTCAATGAGGTAATCGATATTCAGATCGCTGAATATGAGCCTTTTCTCGTCAACGGTGGTCAGCACCTTTGATTCTCTGTTATTAAGAAAACAGTCCGGCTTTATGTCAAAGGTGAATACCGCGGTCTTGTATCCTTTTTCCCTGTACTTGTGCAGGGTACGTATAAGCTTCTCATGTCCTCTGTGGATACCGTCAAATTTGCCGATAGCCACCGCACATTTCGAACTGTCACCGATTCTTATATCCGCTTCATTTGAGATAATGATCATTCTTCTGCCTGTTTCCGCCAAAGGCATATAAAAAAATCCGGTCTGTCAAAAATATCTACTCGCCGCTGTAAAACATTTTGCAGGGGATCAGGCTTTTGTCCGGATCACCGGCTTCATCATGAACCTCATATATTCCGATAAAATCCCCTTCTGTATCGTAGATCCGAAACTTCTCCCCGGGTGAGGGAATAACGGTCAGCCCCCTTATGTTTATGCGATTTCCGTTATGTACAAGCTTATCATATCCGTTCACGTATCCCGGTGCAATGCAGCTCTTATCGATGGCCCGAAATTCGTTAAATACCCGGTCCGTCGGAATAACGTGTTCGCTTATCCTGCCTTCCCCGTACAGGGTCTCAGCCTCATCAAGACCGATGGCATCTTCGATACCGAAGGAACCGACCCTCGTCCTTTGAAGGGATGCCATGGTTCCGTACACAGAGAGTTTATTTCCTATATCATTGCACAGAGTCCTTATATAGGTTCCCTTGGAGCACTTTACAATCATCCGTACATACGGAAGATCTATCTCTTCTATATCTATGCTTTCGATATGGACAGGCCTTTCTGCCCTCTCGATCTCCTTACCCTCTCTTGCCAGTTCATAAAGCTTCTTACCGCCTACCTTAATGGCGGAATACATGGGTGGGATCTGCATGATATCGCCCTCGAAACTTTTGATAACATTTGTTATATATTCAGTGTTTAAGCCCATTACACATTCGAGACCGGTGTTATTGATCACCTTCCCGTATATGTCCTGGGTATCGGTGCATTCACCCAGTTTAATAACAGCCCTGTATTCTTTGGAACGGTCCGTGAGCATATCGCAGAGTTTTGTCGCGCTGCCTATGCATACGGGCAAAAGTCCCGTGGCATTGGGATCGAGGGTCCCGGTATGTCCTATTTTCTTAATATGCAGGATCCCCCTTAATCTTGCGACCACATCATGGGATGTGTATCCTTTTTCCTTGTTGATGAGCAGAATACCGTTAATCATCATATTCCCTGAGCTGCTCCTCGATATGTAAGGACAGATTGTTCAAAACATCATATACGGTACCGTTCATGGTGCATCCAGCAGCCCTGACATGTCCGCCGCCGCCGAATATGGATGCGATCTTTGCCACATCCACCTTCCCGTTGGAACGCATGCTGACCTTATACTCGCGCCTGTGAAGCTCGTACATGAAGATAGCCACTTCAACACCCTTTGTTACCCTTAGCTGGTTAACTATCCCGTCCATGTCCTTGTAGGTAATGTTATAAAAATCCATTATCTTTCTGTCCACGGAGCTTGCGATGCACTTTCCGTCCATAAACAGTATGCTCTCAAGAAGAGATCTTCCTAAAATCTGGTTCTGGACATAGGTCTTCTGATAAAAGGTCTCGTCAATGATCTTCGTCCTGTCGAAATCATATTCGGAAAGCTCCCCCACTATTTCAAAGGATCTCTTTGACATGCAGCTGTACTGAAATACACCGCTGTCATGGACGATCCCGGTGAAAAGGGCTTTGGCCGTTTCCGTATCCATATATTTCTTCTCAAACATCAGGGCAAGAAGCTCGCAGGTGGAACTGGCATCGGGATCTATAAAGTTTATCTGCGCAAAGCCGTTGTTTGAGATATGATGATCAATGCATATCGTCTTAGGCGCATCTTTAAATATCCTGAGTCCGTCACCCAGTCTGTCCGGAGTGCTTGAATCAAGGGAAAAGCATACATCCTGTCTTTCTTTTTCCAAAAAAGACGGGTCGATCTCATCATACCCGTCAAGATAGGAGAACAACTCCGAAGGCTGCTCAAGAAATACGGTTACGCAGGCCTTCGGAAAAGCATTCTTAAGGTAACGTCTGAGCGCAAGGCATGATCCGGTGCAGTCGCCGTCAGGTCTTACATGCCCCATGATCGCGATCCTCTCAGCACCCTCTGTCTCCTTTATAATATCAATCATTATGATTTACCTCATCTATGAGCTTCGACATTCTGATACCGTATTCCGTGGATGTATCCTGCAAAAACGTTATCTCCGGCGTATACCTGAGATTGAGCGCAGTCGCAAGCTCATGTCTTATAAATCCCTCTGCGCTCTTTAAACCTTCCATTGTCTTCTTCCGCTCTTCCTCATCGCCGAGAACGGATATCCAGACCTTGCAGGTCTTAAGATCGGGTGCCACGCTCACATCCGTAACGCAGGTGACTTTCGATATCCTGGGATCTTTGATTCCGGATCTTATGATGTTTGACAGTTCCTTCATCACCTCGGAATTGATCCTGACATTCTTTATACTGTTTTTCTTCATTATCTCGGTACCTCAACCATTATGTAGGCCTCTACGATATCAAATTCGGCGATATCATTAAAGCCCTCAAATACGAGACCGCACTCAAATCCGGCCTTAACTTCCTTAACATCATCCTTAAAGCGCTTAAGGGATGCAAGGGCGCCTTCATATATCTGCTCATCGCCTCTTCTGATCCTGACCTTGCAGCCTCTTGTAAACTGGCCGTCAAGAACATATGAACCGGCAATGTTTCCGATACCCGAAGCCTTGAAGATCTGACGGATCTCTGCATGACCGATGATCTTTTCTTCAAATACGGGATCAAGCATTCCCTTCATGGCAGCCTCGACGTCTTCGATAGCCTTATATATTACATTATAAAGTCTTATATCCACGCCTTCCGTCTCGGCAATACCCTTCGCCGTGGCATCAGGTCTTACATTAAATCCGATGATTATCGCATTGGAAGCACCGGCAAGAACAACATCCGATTCGTTGATCGCACCGACTCCGCCGTGTATTACTTTAACAAGAACCTCATCATTTGACAGCTTGACAAGGCTTTCCTTTACGGCCTCGACCGATCCCTGAACGTCTGCTTTTACAATAAGATTCAGTTCCTTTAAGTTGGCTGTCTTGATCTGGTCAAAGAGATTATCAAGCGATACGCCTCTCTTGGTATCATCAAGAAGCTTAATCCTGTTCTGGGAAATAAAGGTCTCCGCAAACTGCTTGGCATCCTTGTCATTATCGGGAGAAATGAATATCTCTCCGGCACCCGGAACATCATTGAGTCCGAGTATCTCAACGGGAGTGGAAGGTCCTGCTTCTTTTACACGCTTGCCTTTATCATCTATCATTGCCCTGACTTTTCCGTGGCAGGGACCGCAGGCAATGAAATCGCCGACCTTTAAGGTACCCTTCTGGACAAGCACGGTCGCAACTGGACCGCGTCCCTTATCAAGCTCTGCCTCTATTACAAGACCTCTTGCCTTTCTCTTCGGGTCAGCCTTGAGCTCCATGATATCCGCCGTAAGAAGGATCATCTCCAGAAGCTGGTCGATGCCCTCTCCGGTCTTTGCGGAAACAGGTGCGAATACCGTAGATCCGCCCCAGTCCTCGGGTATAAGGTTATACTCCGATAATTCCTGTTTAACCCTGTCTATATTTGCGCTGGGCTTATCTATCTTATTTACCGCAACGATGATCTCTATTCCGGCTGCCTTGGCATGATTGATCGCTTCCACGGTCTGCGGCATAACTCCGTCATCGGCCGCAACGACCAGTATGGCGATATCGGTGGAATTTGCTCCTCTCATACGCATGGCCGTAAAAGCTTCATGACCGGGTGTATCAAGGAAGGTGATCTTCCTGCCCTGTGTATTTACCACATAGGCACCGATATGCTGTGTGATCCCGCCGGCTTCCTTATCGATGACATGGGTAGACCTGATGGCATCAAGCAGTGATGTTTTACCGTGGTCTACATGTCCCATTACGCAGATTACGGGCGGACGGGTAACAAGCTTTGCGGTATCGTCTTCTTCTTCCTTAAGAAGCTCCTCGATAACATCAACAACCTCTTCCTTTTCACAGAGGATATCAAATTCCACGGCGATCTCTTCGGCCTGCTCATATGATATCTCCTGATTCACGGTAACTACCTTGCCCTGCATGAACAGCTTCTTTATGATCACTGCGGGCTGAACCTTCATCTTATCGGCAAGTTCCTTGATGGTAAGGACTTCGGGAAGGGTGATGACCTTGATCTTCTCTTCTTCCTTGACCTCCTGCTTCTTCTCGGAAGGTCTTTCAAGCTTGGACCTGGTCCCTTTGACCTGCTTGCCGCCCTTGAAGCCGTCCTCGTTCATGTAGCTCTGGTCTTTTTTGTGCTTGTCGATATTCTTATGGCGCTGATCGTTCCTGTGCTGATCGTTATCTTTGGGGAATTCGCCCTCTCTCTGGGCCGGACCGGCTGCCGGACCTCTCTGATCCCTGCGGTCACGTCCCTGGGGAGCATTTCCCTGGTCTCTTCCGGTTACTCCCCTTTGGCCTCTCTCAGTTTTATGTTCTGAAGTTCTGTTATTATCGTAAGGAGCAGAGCCGCCGTCCCGGTTAGTATGAGAAAACCTGCCCTGGCTCTGTTTAATTTCCTGAGTATTGTCTTTAACTGTCTGATTGTTATCGCCTCCGTTATTATCCCTGAGATTTACATTCTCTTCGGGCTTTACGGCAGATCCCGCATCGGGTCTTACCGGATGTTTTTCCTCCTGATACAAAAGATGGGTCTGTGACCTGGGAACATTCGGTCTTATAAGCTGACTGGTGTTGGGTCTTCCGGAAGTGGAGCCCATCCTCCCCTGATTATCCGAGGGTCTCATGCCCCTTCCGCCGCCCTGTCCCATTCTGTCGCCTGTACGGCCTCTGGACTGGGAATTATGAGGGTTGCTTACGAATATGATGTTGGGTTTTTTCTTTTTCTGTACCGGCCTTCCGTCGGCACCCTCCGCTGTCTCCCTTCTTTCGGGCTTTACCGGTGCCTGGGGTTTTTCCGGAGTTTCCGTTTTTTCCGCCGGAGCTTTCTTTTCAGGCCTTTTTTCATCGGCCTTCTTCTCGTCGGCCTTCTTCTCATCGGCCGCGCTTTCGTCGGCTTTCTTCTCGTCGGCCTTCTTCTCATCGGCCGCGCTTTCGTCGGTTTTCTTCTCGTCGGCCTTCTTCTCATCGGCTTTTTTCACGCCGGTCTTCTTTTCTTCGGCCGCCTTTGCTTCCTTCTTATCATCCCTGTCTTTATCGGATCCGGCAGCTTTAGCGGATTTACTGAGCCTTTCCTTTACCTTTTCCTGCTCGTCGTCTTCGATGGAGGACTGGGCCTTTTTTCCGGTTATACCCAGTTCTTCGAGACAGGCAATGACTTCATTGCTTGATATATCTATTTCCTTTGCAAAAGCTCCTATTCTCATTTTTGCCATTAAAACTACCTCCGATCACTCTTTATTATCGATCAATTCAATGATCCTGTCCGCAAGACCCTTATCCGTAACTGCCGCGGAGGCCCTGAATTCCTTTCCCATTGACCGTCCCAGGCTGACCTTGTCGGCATAGATCCTCAACTCCGTATTATAAAAGCTGCACATGTTCGTAAACATTTTCTTTGTGTTGTCGGATGCATCCGAAGCTACAAGAACAAGCTCCGCCTTTCCTTCTTTAACGGTCGTTTCCGTCATGAATTCACCGCTGACAACATTTCCTCCCTTTCGTGCAAGAGAGAGCAGATTCAATGCTTTGTCCCTTTCCATATCAGTTCATAAAGCCCTCAGTGCTGACCTTATCTCCTCTCCTGCTTCGGTCCTGAAAGCGGCTTCGATGCGCTTCTTTTTCAATGCGGTCTCGATGCATTCGGGATTCCTGCAAAGATATGCGCCCCGGCCCTGAGCCTTTCCCTTCTCATCGATCAGGATCTTTCTGTCCGCATTCCTGACGATCCTGATAAGCTCGCTCTTTTTCTTCATCATGTTACAGCCAATACATTTTCTAAGCGGTTCTTTTTTATCCATCAGACCCCGTCCTTACCGGGTTTTATCACTTCCTGCGTATTACTCTTCACTATCTTCGGAATCGGAACCTGACTCATCCGGTGCTTCCCCGGCATATTCCGCATCTTCATAATCGCCCTCATATTCGCCGTTGTATTCGCCGTCGTATTCGCCGTCGTATTCGCCGTCATACCCTTCGTAATCCTCGTCATACTCTTCATCATCATAGTAATCTTCCAGACGGAAGCCCGGTGCATCCTTGGCCTGTGTCTCCGACTTGATGTCGATCTTAAAGCCCGTAAGCTTTGCAGCAAGTCTTGCATTCTGTCCTTCCTTACCTATGGCAAGCGACAGCTGTGAATCCGGCACCACAACCTTGGCCGTTTTCTCATCACCGTCCGCGATAACAAATACAACCTTGGCAGGGGATAAAGCATTCTCTATCAGATGGCCCGGATTATCATCCCAGTTAATGATATCTATCTTCTCACCCCTTAATTCCTCAACGATCGCATTTACTCTCTGACCGTTCATTCCCACGCAGGCACCCACGGGATCCACATCGGGGTTATTGCTCCATACCGCAATCTTGGTCCTGCTTCCTGCCTCTCTGGCAATGGCCTTTATCTCAACGGTTCCGTCATGAACCTCTGTTACCTCATTTTCAAACAGCTTTTTAACAAGTTCGGGATGGGTACGGCTTACAAGGATCTTGGGCCTTCTGTTGGCATTCTTGTTCCCGTTCTTGTCTTCAGCCGGAAGCTTCACTTCATAAATGTATACCTTTACCCTCTCGGTAGGTCTTAAATGCTCGTTCGGTATCTGTTCATTCTCCGAAAGAATGGCATCCGATTTTCCGAGATCTATGCTGATATTCTTGCCCACATAACGCTGTACCACACCCGTAACAACGGTTTTTTCCTTGTCCGAGAACTGACTGATGATGGCATTTCTTTCCTCTTCCCTGATGGTCTGCAGGAGCACACCCTTGGCATTTGAAGTGGCTATACGTCCGAATTCCTTGGACTTAAGCTCGACCTCAACCGTATCTCCGACCTTGACATCGGGATCTATGAGTTTTGCATCCTTAAGGGCCATCTCGGTAACCGGATCCGTAACATCATCCTCGGATTTTACCACCGTCCTTACGGAAAGGATCCTGTAATCTCCGGTTTCCCTGTTCATATCGATCCTGATATTATCGGCTTTTCCGAAGTGGTTACGGTATGCCGCAACAAATCCGCTCTCTATAGCGTTGAACAGAATATCCCGGCTGATATCCTTCTCCTTCTCAAGCATTATGATAGCTTCCATCAGTTCGTTGTTCATTTCTTTTCTAATCCTCCTGTCGATCCTTTACAACTCTGTATCAAGCCTTACCGAAGCTATATCGCTTCTGTTAAATTCTTTTCCCTCTTCTTTTGTTTCTATCTCTATGATCTCATCTGAAAAGCTCTTAAGCGTCCCTCTGAATTCCTTTTCCTTCCCGATGGCTTTATAAAGCTTTATTGCCACCGTTCTTCCGAGAGACTTTTCCAGTTCCCTGTCCTTTTTCAGCACCCTGAAAAGTCCGGGAGAGCTCACCTCGAGGATATATGCATCGTCAATGAAGTTTACCTCATCAAGCTTATCCGACAATGCCCTGCTAACATCCACGCAGTCATCGATACTTATGCCTCCGGGTTTGTCTATATAGGCTCTCAGGTAATAATCCTGTCCTTCCCTGACATACTCAACGTCCCAGAGTTCAAAGCCCTTTTCCGTCAGTATCGGATCCAGCAGCTCCTCTGTTTTTCTTTCATAATTCTCTCTTTTTGACATTTTGCGTTTCCCTTTATCGTGTTTTCTTTATCGCACCGTCCCGCCATAAAGCCGTGGGGACAGGCCATAAAAAAGAGTGAACCGCAGGTCCACTCAATACCAACACCATAATTACCATAACAATACTAACACCATAACCAAAAATACGCAAGCATATTTTTACTCGGCCTTCAATTCTTTCCAGAGAGTGTTTATGAAGTCAGTGGTCTCCTCAGGCAGCTGCTTATAGATCTCACAGTTTTCTATAACATCCCTGGAGGGATTTACGGCCTGTGAAGCCTTCTCCGACTCGGTGAGATTCTCTTCGATGGCGGTTATGGGAGAAGAATACCTTACATATTCAAAATTCAGCCTCGCAATATCCTCCCTGCACAGAAAATCCAGGAATTTCTTTGCATTTTCCGTGTTTTTGCATTCTTTGGTGACTGCAAAGCAATCTATCCAGAGATTGGAACCCTCTTTGGGAACGCAGTAGGAAAGAGCGTTATTTTCTTCATATGCGTAGAATGCCTCACCGGAATAAACAACACCGAGCGTTGCGTTTCCGGCTATGACCTCGTCTCTGACCTCATCAACAAGATAGGACTGGACATCGGGTTTCTGTTTTAAAAGAAGCTCCTGGGCTTCCATAAGCTGGGCCTCATCGGTGGTGTTCATGGAATATCCGAGATATTTCAGAGCGACCATATAAGCGTCTCTCATTGAATTCTGCATTATAAAATCACCCGCATATTCTCCGTTAAAAAGAACATCCCAGGAATCGATGTCTCCCCTGACCTTTTCCGAATCATAGAGTATGCCCACGGTTCCCCAGAAATAAGGCATGGCATATTTATTCGAAGCGTCGAAATCCCTGCACATCTTCCAGTAATCCTCTCCGATGCCCGAAGTATTCTCCATGGAAGAAAAGTCGATCTCCTGAAGCTCGTTCTCGTTTATGAGGCGCTGGAGCATATATTCGGAAGTACATAATACATCATACCGGATCGCACCGGATTTATATTTTGTATAAAGCTCTTCGGGGGTGGGTGCTTCCTCATATTTGATCTTTATTCCGGTTTCCTGTTCAAACATTTCAAGTACTTCCGGCTCGATATACATACCGTAATTAAATACCGTAAGGGAATTATCCGCCTTACCGCCGCAGCCCGGAAGCACTGATAAAGCAAGCGCCGTAATAATAACAGTTGCAATTAAACTTCTTTTTCTCAATTCCTGATCTCCTTTTATATACCTTATATGCCCACTGCCGGTCATACGTTTACCGAAAATTTCTCCTCGTCACCCCTTGATCTTATATTAACTATGAGCATGATCACGAATACTATTGCAAATATCAGCGTCGAAAGGGCATACATCTCCGGCCTTATTCCTTTTTTCAGTTCACCGTATATTAACGTTGACAGCGTATTTACGCCGGCGCCCTTGGTAAAATACGTTACCACAAAGTCGTCCATGGATATGGTAAAGGCCATAAAGAAGCCCGATATTATCCCGCCGGTAAGCTGCGGAAGCATAACCTTGAAAAAGGCATAGATCCCGCCTGCCCCCAGATCCCTTGCAGCCTCGTATACACTGACGTTCATCTGCTGGAGTTTAGGCATGACGCTTAAAATAACATACGGTATGTCAAAAGTTATATGTGCTAAAAGTACGCTCATGAACCCAAGGGGCATAAATTTTATAAACCAGAGCATTAGGGCTATACCCGTCACAATGTCCGCATTGACCATGGGAATGCTGTTGACCGCCATGACGGCTTTATAGCTCCTGCTTCTCATTGCCTGGATCCCGATAGCCGACGCAACGCCTATAACCGTCGAAAGAAGGGCTGCCGCAAAGGATATGACGAGTGTGGTTCCCAGAGCCTCCATTATCTGCCTTGACTCAAAAACCTTCACATACCACTGCAGGGTAAAGCCTCCCCATATCACCCTGGATTTGGAATCATTAAAGGACGCTCCTATAAGCACGAAGATGGGAGCGTATAAAAAGAGAAATATAAACAGGATGTAGAAACGGCACAGCATGTCTTTGATCTTTTTTACCATACCCTCGACTCCTTCTCAACAACCTCATTCCTGGATGTAAAGGCCATGCTTATGAGCACGAAGATCATAAGTATGACGGAAAGTCCCGATCCCAGATTCCAGTCCATTGTCGTCATGAATTCCTGTTCGATGACATTTCCTATCAGCTGAAGCTTGCCGCCGCCCAGAATATTTGCGGTAACAAAGGATGTCATTGCAGGTACGAACACCATGACGATACCGCTTAACAGACCGGGAACGGATAACGGAAGTATGATCCTCAAAAAAACGGTAAAACCGCCGGCTCCGAGATCCCTTGCAGCCTCGATCACATCATCATCTATTTCCTCCACACAGTTATAGATGGCAAGCACCATATACGGCAGATAGTCATAGACTATGCCTATCATCATGGCTATGCTTGAATTGGCGATATTCTGTTCCCTGAGTCCGATACCCCTTAAGATATAGTTAAGTATCCCGTTGTTTGACAGTATCATCTGCCAGGCGAGAAGCCTTAGGATAAAATTGATCCACATGGGAAGTATCAGGATCAGAATGTGAAATCCCTGTTTGTTAAACTTCAGTCTCCTGAGGGCGATAACAAGGGGATATGACAGGATAATACAAATAACAGTACACAGAAAGGCTATCTCGACGGAAAAGATCATCGCCTTTAAATGTACCGGTTCAAACATCGCAAGCATATTGTCAAAGGTGAAGCCCCCACCCTCTCCGGTAAAAGCATACTTGACTATGATGGCAAGGGGGATGACGGTAAAGCCTATCATCCAGATTATATAGGGGGAGGCCCACATCGATCTTTTATTCATTTTCCTTAATGACCTCCGCATCCTCCGAATGAGGTTTATGCATTATCTGAATATTATCCGGAAGTATGGTCAGGCCCACCTCCGAGCCTATCTCCGCGGGATTCACGCTCTGGATCATCCACTCGTAATCCTTAACCTTAACGATTATCTCGTAAAAAGCGCCCTTAAATACTATGGACATAACGGTTCCGTTAAGATAGCCCCTGTCCTTCTCAACTATGGTCAGATCCTCGGGTCGGATGACCACGTCAACCTTCTCATTAATCCCGAATCCGACGTCAACGCATTCAAAATCAACACCCTGGATATTGACCAGGCAGTCTTTCACCATTATTCCGTCTATGATATTGCTCTCACCTATGAAATCGGCAACAAAAGCATTCTGGGGCTCATCATAAATGCTTTTTGAGGTTCCCATCTGCTGGATTATGCCCTTATTCATTACTATGATCCTGTCGGACATGGTAAGTGCCTCTTCCTGATCATGGGTAACATATACAAAGGTGATGCCGAGCTCCTTCTTTATCTTTATAAGCTCCAGCTGCATTTTCTGCCTGAGCTTAAGATCCAGAGCTCCCAGCGGCTCATCCAGCAGCAAAAGCTCCGGTTCATTGACAATGGCCCTTGCTATTGCGACCCTCTGCTGCTGTCCTCCGGACAGATGCGCGGGTCTGCTGCCTTCATAGCCCTCCATATTCACAAGCTTCAGGGCATATTTAACCTTGTCCTTTATATAGGAGGCGCTTTTCTTCTTAAGCTTAAGCCCGAAAGCGATATTCTCCTCCACGGTCATATGGGTGAAAAGGGAATATTTCTGGAATACGGTATTTATGGAACGCTTGTCCGGAGAAAGATCCGTTATGTCGGTCCCTTCGAAAATGACTCTTCCCTTATCCGGTCTCTCAAAGCCGCCGATTATCCTGAGGGTCGTGGATTTACCGCATCCAGACGGACCCAGGATCGTAACAAACTCATTCTTCCTGATCTCGAGATTCAACCCGTCGATTATCTGTTTGCCCGCATAGGACTTACTGATATTGTCAAGCTTAAGAATAACGTCGTTCAATAGTTTCTCCTCAACGAAATACCCAAAACGTACCGTTACTAAATTATACTTAAAGAAGGATAAAGTCAAGAAAATTCACAAAACCTCTTGCATTTCTGTAAAAAGTAATATATCATATCAAAGTACGGCTCGTTGGTCAAGCGGTTAAGACGCCGCCCTCTCACGGCGGAAACAGCGGTTCGATTCCGCTACGAGCTGCGCGAAGCACAAGCCACATAGCAGAAAAGAGAAGAGGCAGCGGTCATGCTTGCATGAAACCGGGGTCTCTTCTCTTTTTCTGTAAGCGGCGACGCCGCGACATCCGCGAGTCCGCAGGACGAGCGGATGCTATGTGGCTTATGAATGCCGCTATCCAATAATATAGATTCGATACTTTAATCCGTTTTATGAACAGGTGCTGTTATTTCAATATGGTTTCCTTCGGAATCAACAAATTCCGCCACCCAGTTACCTTTGATCCGA
>JAIKZD010000074.1 GCA_024682555.1 Lachnospiraceae bacterium
TATCGGTAAGGAAATGCAGTTCTTCGGAGCACGTGCAAACCTTGCAAAGTGTCTGTTATATGCTCTTAACGGCGGAATCGATGAAGTTACCAAGAAGCAGGTAGGACCCAAGTATCGTCCTGTTACCGGTGACGTTCTTGAGTATGATGATGTTCTGGACAAGTTCCTCGACATGATGGAGTGGCAGGCAGATGTATATGTTAACACTCTTAACATCATCCACTATATGCATGATAAATACTGCTATGAGAGAGCTGAGATGGCTCTTCATGACAGGGATGTAAAGAGATATTTCGCAACAGGTATCGCAGGTCTTTCCATCGTTGCCGATTCTCTTTCAGCCATCAAGTATGCCAAGGTTGAGGTTATCAGGGATGAGGACGGCCTTATCACTGACTTCAAGACCACAGGCGACTTCCCTAAGTATGGTAATGATGATGACCGTGTTGACGAGATCGCTCAGTACATCGTATCAAGGTTCATGACGGCTATCAGAAGACATCATACCTACAGAAACGGAGTTCCCACAACTTCGATCCTTACCATCACTTCAAACGTTACTTACGGTAAGGCAACAGGTAACACACCTGACGGACGTAGAAAGGGACAGCCTTTCGCACCCGGTGCTAATCCGATGCACGGACGTGATACTCACGGAGCAGTTGCTTCACTTTCATCTGTATCCAAGCTTCCGTTCAAGGATGCGCAGGATGGTATTTCAAATACATTCACCATCATCCCCGGTGCTCTCGGTAAGGAAGATAAGGTATTTGCCGGAGACATCGAGCTTGATCTTAACAAGTAAGATTAACAGATAACGGATCCTGAAACGGAGGTGTAAAAATGGGAGAAAAGAGTGCAGCGGATGATCTTGTAGCTTTTCTGGACAAGTCTTTTTCGAGCGGTGTCGGCCATGTAAATGTTGATACCGATGAGTCGTCGGAGAGTAAGACCGTTGAGACAATGGGATGTACGGATTGTTCCAGGACTCCCCTTGCATGCAGCGTTCCCACCCTCCACCAGGGTCTGGATGATTACAGATGATCACAAATCATAACAGAATAAATAAGGAGGTAATAGCTATGGCAGCAGAAGCCAGTCAGGCACAGATCGATAATCTTGTTGGATTATTGGACGGATATGCAACAAAGGGTGGTCACCACCTTAACGTAAATGTTCTTAACAGGGAGACATTACTTGATGCCCAGAAGCATCCCGAGAATTATCCCCAGCTTACTATCCGTGTATCAGGATATGCAGTTAACTTCATAAAGCTGACACCGGAACAGCAGGCAGATGTTATCACAAGAACATTCCATGAGGCAATCTGAGACCGGTGATCATTTGCCGGAGAAGGATATTCTCATCATAATGATAATGCCGGGTTCTGCCATGCAGTTCCCGGCATTGTTATAACAGGCTCTTTGGATTTAAGAAAAGAGCGGACGCGGATAATTGTTTTTTTATGGGAAAAGCGGGAGGTAAGAATGACACAGGGTCATATTCATTCACTTGAGAGCTTTGGAACCGTGGACGGACCGGGTACAAGATATGTGGTCTTTGTGCAGGGATGTCCCATGCGCTGTATGTATTGTCATAATCCGGACACCTGGTCCATGGCGGGCGGAGAGCTCATGGATCCGGAATACATTTTCGAACAGTATAAACATAATGAGCCGTTCTATAAGAACGGCGGGGTAACCGTCACCGGCGGAGAACCCCTTGAGCAGATAGATTTTCTCATCGATCTGTTTACCCTGTTCAAGAGGGAGAATGTGCATACCTGCATAGATACCTCGGGTATAGCCTTCAGGCCCGATGACAGTGAGCTGATGAAAAAATATGATGCACTGATGGAGCTTACCGATCTGGTAATGCTTGATATCAAGCATATTGATCCCGCAATGCATCTGATGATAACAGGCCAGCCCAATGACAATATCCTGGCTTTTGCGGAATACCTTGACAGAAAACAGGTTAATGTCTGGATAAGGCACGTGGTGGTTCCGGGACTGACGGATGATGACAAATATCTGAAGAAACTTGGGTATTTTATAGGCGGTCTTTCAAATCTCAAAGCCCTTGACGTGCTTCCCTATCATACCATGGGCAAGGTAAAGTACGAAAAGCTCGGCTATAAGTACAGACTTGCGGACACACCCGCCATGACCCAGGATGAGGTTATCAAAAAGAAGCAGGTTATCCTTGAGGGCATCAGGGAAAGAAGAAAAGAAATGGGTCTTAATGAGGAGCATCCGGGCATCTGACCGGAGCTTTCCCGGGGATAAAAGCGCAGTTTACGGAGTGATCTCCGAAGGCTGCGCTTTTTTTTCATAGTAAAACGAAAATACGGTCAGACAGGGTGCCGCAAAAAGAGGGGTCATTGTTTTATTGTGTGGCAGCACCATCTGTCCTTCCGTATGCTATACAAGAGTATCTTTATCTGTACAAACACTTTTTCCCTGTTATGATACCTTTCTTCAAAAGCCCGGACGATATCATTCCGGTCTGGTCTTATGTACGGATACGGGTTTTTCGTGATTTTGATACGTCATGGCTTACAAATTCAGTATTTTCTGATCACCTTATCAAATCTTACTTCTATAACCCTCCCCATATCATCCTCTACAAAATCGGGCATATAGGCGTTATCCTCTGACACTTCCATAATACTTGAAAATCCGGAACCCTCCGTGAGGTAATTGCCGTTAACGGATATCTTTGCTCCCTTATTTATACAGGACTCCATATATTTGTACATTTCGATACAGATAATACCATCTCCTCCCTGTACTCGGATAACAACCCGAACCGCAGAGACCAGCATTTCCTTAAGCGTCGGTATTTTGGTTAACAGTATGTGATATATCTGATCAGTATCGTCAGGGTCGGGGAGAGGTAATCTTTTTCCCGGGATTTCCGATATATAATACAGAGATACTCAGGACAAGGACTTCTACACGTGCGGGTGCTTCGAATGAATAAAACATAGTCATTTGTTGAAAATGAAATTAGAAATAAGTACTGTAGCTGGATTCCTATCGTCAGATTGTGAAAAACGATTGGACAGGTAAGTGAAACTTACCGGAAAGATTCTGCTAAAAGCAGACAGACAAGAGCCATATGAGTAAATATGATCTTGTAAATATTGAAAACATCAACCTCCTTCTGCGCTGATTGAGCAGAAGCCTTGTGCACAGTAGTGTATTATATATGCCGGAATTATGCAAGAGTTTTTTTATGAAATTTTCATTTTTTCGTGTATTTATAACAGTTGACTAGATTTTTCAATAAGTATATGATTATACATGAAGAGGAGAAATACAGTGTTTTATTGGCGGATAACATGTTTTATCCGGAACGGAAAGGATGTGATAATCTATGAAACTTGAAAAAGTAAATGACCATCAGATCCGTTGTACTCTGACAAAGGCAGACCTCGCCGACAGGGAATTAAAGCTGAGCGAGCTTGCTTATGGTACGGAAAAAGCCAAGAGCCTCTTCAGGGATATGATGCAGCAGGCTGCATATGAGTTCGGCTTTGAGGCCGAGGATATCCCTCTTATGATAGAGGCTATCCCTCTGTCTTCCGAGAGTATCGTTCTCATCATCACCAAGGTGGAGGATCCCGAAGAGCTGGATACCAGGTTTTCAAATTTTGCTCCCTCGGTTAAGAACGACAGCAAAGGACAGCTTGAAGACCTGCTTCATTCATTCTCGGAAGATCCGGACAGCGTTCTGGATCTGTTCAAGAAGCTCAGGCAGAAGACAGCGGAGCTGCAGAAAAATGTTGCGGCGGCCGAGGCAAATGTCAAGCAGCTTGAAGCTTCAAAGAGAGAAGATATAGAGATAGAGTTTTCAAAAGCCTTCTCTTTTGATACCCTTGACGATATCAGCAGACTTTCGCATATGATAAACAACGTATACAGGGGACGCAATTCTCTCTATAAGGATGCAAGGAATAACAGATATATACTTGTGGTAACCAAGTCGGATCATGATGAAGCGGAGTTTAATAAGATCTGCAATATGATCTCGGAATACGGACGCTTTGAGAGGTTCAACTCGGCATCGGAGGCTTTCCTTAATGAGAACGGCAGCCTGATAATAAAGGACAATGCCCTTGAAAAGCTGATGGTATAGGTTTTGTTTACAATCCTATAATGGTTTTCCTTCAGGGAACGGATATGGTACAGGCAGGGTAAGATACCCTGCCTTTTCCACAAGGTGTTGTGGTTGAGGGTGTATATCAAAAATGCTATAATCGAAAAATGAATGGACTTTTTTTTGCTCAGACATTTTTAACCGGGAGACAGGATGGGTAAGTCAAGAATAAGGCTCACAGGCCAGATAAGATCTTATGTTCAGTGGCCCCTCAGGATATCGGTTCTTGTCATCATAATGATGGTGGTCATGTTTCTGATAGATATAAGAGCCGGTATAGCCGCAAGCGTTTTTGCAGCGATATATATCGGTTTTGCAATGTATCTCTATGTAAGAAACAGCACGGTAGTCCTCAATGATTTTATAAGCTTTGCTACGCAATACGGACAGGTACAGAAGCAGCTGCTTAAGGAGCTTGATGTTCCCTATGCTCTTCTGGACGAGAACGGAAGGCTCATCTGGGCTAATGAATCCTTCGAGAACATAATACATGTAAAGGGAAACAGCCAGAGACCCATCACCTCCGTTCTTTCGGGACTTGACAAGAGCATGCTTCCGGGGGTTGAGACGGAAAACGAGCTGATGCTCCTCCATAATGACCGGGAATACAGGGTCAGCATGAAGAAGGTTTCCATGGCAGATATGATGAAGGAATCCTTCCTTCTGGAGGATGTCGACAAGGACAGCTATCTCATAGCTTTCTTTATGTTTGACGAAACAAAGGTCAATGCCCTTCAGAAACAGATAGAGGAAGAAAAACTGGCCTGCGGACTCATATATATCGACAATTATGACGAGGCTCTGGAATCCGTTGAAGAGGTCAGAAGATCCCTTCTGGGAGCTCTCATTGACAGAAGGATCAATAAATACCTGGCTGCCCATGAAGCTCTCATCAAGAAGATGGAAAAGGATAAGTATCTCGTACTGATCCAGAAGGGTCATCTGGAGCAGCTTAAGGAGAACAGGTTCAGTCTGCTTGAGGATGTAAAGACCGTCAATATCGGAAATGAAATGGCTCTGACCTTAAGCATCGGATTCGGTGTGGGGGCGGACTCCTATGTGCAGAATTACGATTATGCCAGAAATGCCATAGACCTTGCTCTCGGAAGAGGCGGAGATCAGGCGGTCATAAAGACTCCCGAGGATGTTTCCTATTACGGCGGAAAGACCAGATCCGCCGAGAAGAGCACGAGAGTCAAGGCCAGGGTTAAGGCTCATGCGCTCAGAGAGATCCTTGAAGGCACCGATCAGATACTCGTTATGGGACATAAGATAACGGATATCGACGCACTCGGCGCCGCCGTGGGAATATTCAGGGCTGCCAAGACCTTCGGAAAAAATGCGCACATAGTGATAAATGACATCTCCACGTCCATACGCCCGATGGTTGATGCTCTCATAAGCCAGGAAGAGGGAGAGAGCGAGCTTATCGTCAACAACATGAGAGCCATCGAGATGGCCGATAAGAACACCGTCATAGTGGTGGTGGATGTTAACAGGCCAAGCTATACGGAATGTGAAGAACTGCTGAAAAGATGCAGGACCATAGTGGTCATCGATCATCACAGGCAGGGCTCCGAGATAATCGAGAATGCAACGCTTTCGTATATCGAACCCTATGCAAGTTCGGCTTCCGAGATGGTTGCGGAGATCCTTCAGTATATCAGCGATACCGTAAAGCTCAGGCCCGTCGAGTCGGACTGTATTTATTCCGGTATCATCATGGATACCAATAATTTCATGGCAAAGACCGGTGTCAGGACATTTGAGGCCGCGGCTTATCTGAGAAGAAACGGAGCCGATGTCACAAGAGTCAGAAAGATGTCCAGAGATACCCTCAATGATTATATTGCCCGTTCCGAAACCTTAAGCCATGTAAGCGTATATAAGGATATCTATGCGCTTTCCCATTATTCCGGAAAAAGCGAGAGTCCTACCGTGGTGGCGGCACAGGCGGCAAATGAGCTGCTAAACATAAACGGCATAAGAGCTTCCTTTGTTCTGTCGGATTATTCGGGACGGATCTATATCTCCGCAAGATCCATAGATGATATCAACGTTCAGCTGATCATGGAAAGACTGGGCGGCGGAGGCCATATGACCATCGCCGGCGCACAGCTTGAGGGAGTAACACTTGAACAGGCCGGGGATATGCTCAAGGCGACCATAGACCAGATGGAAAAGGAAGGTGCTATCTAAAATGAAGGTTATTCTGTTACAGGATGTAAGATCACTCGGAAAAAAAGATGAAATAGTGGAAGTCAGCGACGGATATGCAAAGAATTTCCTTTTTGGAAAGAAGCTGGCTCTGGAGGCAACCTCAAAGAATTTAAACGACCTGAAGCTTAAAAAAGCAAATGACGAAAAGGTCGCACAGATGAATCTTCAGAAGGCAAAAGAGCTTTCGGAGATCATAGAACAGAAGGAAGTCGTAGTAAGCTTAAAGGCAGGGAAGGACGGAAAGACCTTCGGATCCGTATCCTCAAAGGAAATAGCCGAGGAAGCCAGAAAGCAGTGCGATATCGAGATCGATAAAAAGAAGATAATCATAAGCGAACCAATAAAAGCCATCGGAACCTATACCGTATCCGTAAAGCTTCATCCCGAGGTTACCGCCAGGATGAAGGTAAAGGTTATGGAAGCATAGAGAGAACGGACCGCAATGGTTTTTACGGACAGGAGAAAAGAATGGACGAAGCGGTAATAAAAAGAGTAATGCCGCATGATTCATTAGCCGAGCTGTCGGTCATCGGCTGTATGATATTAGATACAAAAGCGATCAATACTGCAAGGGACATTATTTCCGGAAGGGATTTCTACGAAAAGCAGTACGGAATGATATTCGATACGATCGCGGATCTTTATGACAGTTCACAACCGGTGGATGTTGTTACCCTTCAGAATAAGCTTAAAGAGAAGGATGCTCCCGAAGAGATATCCTCCCTTGAGTTTCTTGAGGGAATAATCGATTCCACCATAACCTCGGCTAATGTAAAGCATTATGCGGAAATGGTAAGGGACAAAGCCCTGTACAGGAGACTTATAGGCATACTTGACAGGATAAGCGCCGATTGTTACGAGCCGAAAGCTCCCATAGATGAGATCTTTGAAAAAGCGGAAAAAGATATATTTGATATAGTACAGAAGCGAAATACCGGAGAGTACACCCCCATCAGGGATATAGTTGCGGAGGCACTCAGAAGGATGCAGAGGATCGCAAGCCTCGGAGGAGGGCTCACGGGGACAGCTTCCGGATTTAAGGATCTTGATGAAATGACCTCAGGATTCCAGCCCTCGGATCTTATCCTCATAGCCGCAAGGCCTTCCATGGGAAAGACGGCATTTGTTCTGAATATAGCAGAGTATGTCACTCTCAGGGAAAACAAATGCGTTGCCATCTTCAGCCTGGAAATGTCCAAGGAACAGCTGATAAACAGGCTTATATCGGTTGATTCCATGGTGGAAGCCACGAAGATACGTGAGGCATCCTTTGAGGACAATGAGGCGGGAAGCATAGTGGAGACCGCAAACAAGCTTGCGGGTTCAAAGCTGATAATCGATGACACATCGAACATCTCCTTAGGGGCACTTCAGTCCAAATGCCGTAAATTCAAGCTCGAGATGGGTCTTGATATGGTCATCATAGATTATCTGCAGTTAATGAGCGTGGAAAACACAAGGAAGAACGATTCGAGACAGAACGAGGTTTCGGCCATATCCAGAGGGTTAAAAGCTCTGGCAAGAGAGCTTAATGTGCCTGTTATCGCTCTTTCCCAGCTGTCCCGTGATGTGGAGAAAAGGGAAAACAAGAGACCGATCTTATCCGATCTGAGAGAGTCCGGAGCTATAGAGCAGGATGCGGACGTTGTAATGTTTTTATACAGAGAGGATTACTACAAAAAAGACACGGAGGATAAAAACGTGGCGGAGGTCATCCTTGCAAAGCAGAGGAACGGCCCCATAGGTTCGGTAAAGCTTACCTGGCTCGGCAAGTATACCAAGTTTGTAAACCGTGAAAAAGACAGAAATAAAAATGATGACAGCGAATAAATAAAGCATAAGAGCATGAAAAAAGGATCCTGAAAACGGGATCCTTTTTCCTTTACAATATGTAACCGACGGTCAGCTCAGTCTGACTCGATGGCGCCTACAGGACATGCACCTGCACATGATCCGCAGCTTACGCATTTGCTCTCATCGATCTCAAACTTGCCGTCGCCCATGGAAATAGCTCCTACGGGACACTGACCCTCGCAGGTTCCGCAGCAGATACATGCATCACTGATCTTATATGCCATAATAAATGCCCTCCTTATTCTTGTATGGTCAGGATAATGATAATACAAAAATCTTTAATTATCAAGTGACCCTTACATTAGAAATATCGACAAACAGAACCGTTTTTATTATAATATTATGGAAATGCCTTCAAAAGCCCCAGGAGCCGGTTTGGAGGCCGAAGCATAAAGACTTAGGAATGGATCGGACATAATGAATATTGATGAAAGATATCCTGACGGAATGCCCGGAAGAAGGGTCAGGAAAAAAAGAAATAAAAAACAGAGGAGAAAGAGGGTCATCGCAGCCCTGCTTCCTCCCCTGATCGCCGTTTTGCTGATAGCCGTTATAGTCGTAGTGGCAATAAAGACAGGTCTCTTTGAAAGCTTTGAGTATTCGGATACGCCGGCGGATCTTTTCGGCTATTACGGGATCGAGGGTGAATCCGAGGCCGTTATCATAAAGGATCATGAGATCACTCCCGAGAGGATCAGGGTAAGGGATAACGAGCTCTATATACCCTATAAAACGGTAAAATCGGACTATACCGACAGGTTTTATTATGAGAAGACGGAGGATGCGATCCTCTATACCAGAGAGAACGATACGGTAAGGACGGTTATCGGGGAATCCTCATATACGGATACAAACGGGGCAAACACCGTTCCCTATACGGTATGCTTTAAGGAAGCCGGTGCGGACGGAGAAGAGATCTATATGGCTCTTGATTATCTGAAACTCTTCTTCAACATGGAAATAAGACTTTTCGGAGGAAACGGGGAGCCTTACAGGGCAGAGATCAAGAATGAATGGGGACAGAAAAATACGGCTCCGGTATTAAAAGAGCATGCACTGAGAACGGGACCGGACAAGAGCGAGAGCGTTCTTACAAAGCTCACCCAGGGACAGATCGTCACCGTTATAGGCCAGGAAGGGGAGTGGACCAGAGTAGAAACTGATGATCTGCTCATAGGTTATGCCGAGACAAAGCATCTGGGAAACACTGTTTCCGCGCAGGAGACACCTGTTACGGATGTACCCGAGGAGGTGCATACCTCCCTTACCGGGACCGAACCCATAGTCCTCATGTGGCATGCCATCGCAGGGGATTCGGGAAACGATACCATAGGAACGGTCCTTACCGATGTAAAAAACGTGGATATAATTGCCCCCACCTGGTTTTCCCTGTCGGATGACAGCGGTACCATAAGATCCTTTGCATCTGCCGATTACGTTTCATATGTTCATTCAAAGGGAATGAAGGTATGGGGCGTTGTGGATGATTTCAATTCAAACGGAGATCCCTCGGAGATACTTATCTATCCCGAAAAGAGGGCGTCCGTCATATCACAGCTTATAAGCCTTGCCGGTCAGTACGGTCTTGACGGGATAAATGTGGATTTTGAACGTATATCAAATGACCTTGGAGAGGCCTTCATTCAGTTTATCAGAGAACTGGCCATCGAATGCCATAAAAACAATCTTTCCGTCTCCGTGGATAATTATGTGCCGAAAGCATACAATCTCCATTATCACAGGGGTGAGCAGGGCGTGTTCTGCGATTACGTCATAATAATGGGATATGATGAAAACTATGCCGGATCCGAAAAAGCGGGATCCGTGGCTTCCATCGGATTTGTCAGGGAGGGTATCGAGGAAACTCTCAAGGAGGTTCCCCCTTCCAAAGTGATAAATGCACTTCCCTTCTACACAAGAGTCTGGGAGGAAACCCCAAAGACCGACGAAGAGATAGCGGCAACACCCACGGGGGAGGAGGTTATCCCCTATCATAACAGCCTGCTCGCTACTCCCTCCATGAAACACGAGGAGGAGCTTTTGGCAAATTATCATGCCGAAAAGACCTGGGATGAGACAACCATGCAGAATTATTCCACCTGGACCATAGGCGACAAGACCTATGAGGTATGGCTTGAGGATACGGTATCCTTAAGTGCAAAGTTAGGTCTTATGAGCGGATACGGCATAGCCGGTGCCGCGGGCTGGGAGATAACCCTGGCAACCCCGGATGTCTGGGATCTCATCGGACAGTTCTATTAACGGACCGGTATATTAACGGATCCGTCGGTATATTAACTGTTCCGTAAGTATAGAGTCCCACAGGAATGCGGGACAGAAGATCAAGGGAGAAAACACAAAGGGAGAAAAAACCGTGAAATTTACCGAGGGTTACTGGTTAAGAAGTGAAAGGGTAACACCGTTTTATGCATCGGATGCATATTTCGTGGACAGGATCCCAAACGGGGTCCGGATACTGTGCCCCACAAAGAAAATAAATACAAGGGGAGACGTTCTCAATCTTCCCACCATCACCCTGGAGTTTACCTCTGCGGGAAAGAACATGATAGCGGTCAGAAGCTGGCATTACGAGGCTTATGAATCCGGAGAAGCGAGATTTCCGCTTAACATTGAACCCTGTGAGGTCGAGGTTTCGATAAATGATGACGAGATCGTAATGGTAAACGGGAAACTGTCCGTTAAAGTGGACAGAAAGAATTTTTCCTACAGCTTTATCGCGGAGGGTGAGATCCTGACCACCTGCGGTTTCAGGAATCTTGCCTATTATCAGTACGACAGGGAAATATCCACCATGCTTCCGGCGGATAATTATTTTACCGAGAACTGTAAAAAATATATGGTGACCGAACTGTCACTTGATCCGGGAGAATGCGTTTACGGTCTGGGAGAAAGGTTCACCCCCTTTGTTAAGAACGGACAGAGCATCAACACCTGGAACGAGGACGGAGGCACCTCATCGGATATAGCCTATAAGAGCATCCCTTTCTATATGACAAACAAAGGATACGGTGTTTTCGCGGATCATACCGGCAATGTTTCTTTTGAGGTTGCAAGCGATAAGGTGGAATATGTGGGGATGTCCGTACCCGGGGAAGAGATCCGCTATGTCTTCATCTACGGACCGACTCTTAAGGAGGTGATCGGCAGCTATACCGATCTGACGGGGAAACCTGCCCTGCCCCCTGCCTGGAGCTTCGGGCTGTGGCTCTCAACCTCCTTTACCACCGATTATGATGAGGGCACCACGGGTTCTTTTATACAGGGAATGGCTGACAGGGATATACCGTTATCGGTCTTTCATTTTGACTGCTACTGGATGAAGGAGTTTCACTGGTGCGATTTTGAATGGGATGAAAGAGTATTTCCGGACGTAAAGGCCATGCTTTCAAGATATCATGAGAAGGGGCTTAAGATCTGCGCCTGGATCAATCCGTATATAGCCCAGGGCACGGAGTTTTTCAGGGAAGGCGTAAAGGGCGGTTATCTGCTTAAGCGTGCCGACGGCAAAGGAGTCAAACAGGTGGATACCTGGCAGGCCGGAATGGGTATAGTTGACTTCACAAACCCCGAGGCAAAGAAGTGGTATCTTAGGAAATTAAAAGAGGTTCTTGATGCCGGCGTTGACTGCTTTAAGACCGATTTCGGCGAGAGGATACCCGTGGATGTGGTATATCATGACGGCTCGGATCCCGTTTCCATGCACAACTATTACACCTATCTGTACAATGAGGCTGTCTTCGGACTGTTACGTGAGGTGAAGGGCGAATCCGAGGCCATGGTCTTTGCAAGGAGTGCAACCGCAGGCTGCCAGAAATTCCCGGTTCACTGGGGTGGCGACTGTTCCGCCAATTATCCTTCAATGGCCGAGACCCTAAGAGGAGGTCTGTCATTTGCCATGTCCGGATTTTCCTTTTGGAGTCATGATATCTCCGGATTCGAATATACGGCCGCGCCCGATCTTTATAAGAGATGGGTGGCCTTTGGTCTGTTATCCTCGCATTCGAGGCTTCACGGCTCCACAAGCTACAGGGTTCCCTGGGCCTTTGACGAGGAGAGCTGTGATGTTGTCAGATTTTTTACGAAGTTTAAATGTTCCCTCATGCCCTATATCTATTCAAAGGCAGTGGAGGCGCATGAAACCGGCATACCCGTAATGAGACCCATGGTGTTTGAATATACGGAGGATCCCGCCTGCAGATATCTGGATATGCAGTACATGCTGGGAGACAGTATACTTGCGGCACCGGTGTTTAACGATAAAGGCACGGTGGACTGTTATCTTCCGAAGGGGAAATGGACCCATCTTCTGACTGAGGAAAAAAGGGATGGCGGCAGATTTTATAAGGACAGATATGATTATTTTTCCCTTGGACTTTATGCCGCACCGGACTCCGTCATTGCAAGGGGCAGGGAAGATAAAAGGCCTGATTATGATTATGAAAAAAATACCGTTCTTCACGTATATGAGCTTTCTGACGGAAACAGTGCGGACTGTCTCATAGTAAATAAGAGAGGCGAACATGCAAACAGGATAACCGTTTCAAGAAACGGTGATGACCTCAGTGTGAAGAGCGATTCCGAAATGGACGGTTACACACTCTGCGTGCATATAGAGGGTTATGACATCAAGGAGTATGCCCTTAAAGGTACAGAGATTAAGGTCGCTATCCGATGATCACCGAAAGAGTATGCATAGATGAAGAGAATATAGACGAAAGGGTCATGACAAGGGCCGGGGATATCATAAAGTCCGGAGGCCTGGTGGCATTTCCCACGGAGACGGTTTACGGTCTCGGCGGTGATGCATTAAGAGCGGATTCCTCAAAAAAAATATATGCGGCAAAGGGAAGACCGTCGGATAACCCTCTGATAGTCCATATAGCGGACATTTCCGACCTTGAAAGGATAGCGGATGGGATACCCGTCTCGGCAAAGAAACTTATGAAAGCTTTCTGGCCGGGACCCCTGACGCTTATATTTAAAAAGAAAAGCACGGTTCCCGATGAGACAACGGGGGGACTGGATACGGTGGCGGTAAGGATGCCTTCGTCAAAGACAGCCCTTTCCTTTATAAGGGCATCGGGCGGGTTTATCGCGGCTCCCAGCGCCAACAGATCGGGACGTCCGTCCCCTACCACGGCAGACCGTGTAATGGAGGATATGGACGGCATGATAGAGATGGTCATCGACGGCGGAATGGCAACCATAGGTCTTGAATCAACCATCGTTGATGTAACGGGGGACACCCCCATGATCCTCCGTCCGGGATTTATCACGGATGAGATGATAAAGCAGGTCCTCGGGAAAGTGGATTACGATCCCGCTGTTTTTTCCGGACCGGTACCCGGAATGAGACCCAGGGCTCCGGGAATGAAATACAGGCATTATGCACCGAGGGGTGAGCTCACCATAGTAAGCGGTGAAGAAAAGGACAGGACCGCATATATACTTGAAAGACTTTCGGAGCATAAGGAGAAAGGGATACGGTCGGGAGTGATGGTATCCTCTGATGCGGGATCTTTGCCGGAATATGAAAAAAACGCGGACCTTGTGATAAAGATCGGTGATAAAGACAGGGATGAGGATATAGCAAGGAACCTCTATGAAGCCTTAAGGGAATTTGATGATAAGGATATCGGGAAGATATACTGCGCTGAACTGCCTTCAAAGGGAATAGGCACGGCTATCATGAACAGGCTTGTAAAGGCCGCCGGACACAGGATCATAAAGGTTTAGGATAAATAAAGATAAACAGGAGGCAGCAGGTTATGAAAGTAGCGATCGGATGCGATCACGGAGGCTTTGTATTAAAGGAGCTTGTAAAGGAACACCTTATCGAAACAGGCTATGAAGTGGACGATAAGGGATGTAACAGTCTTGATTCCGTGGATTATCCCGCATACGGAAAGGCAGTGGCCCATGCCGTTGCGGACGGGGAAGCTGACAGGGGTATAGTGATATGTACCACCGGAATAGGCATCTCCATCGCCGCAAACAAGGTTAAGGGAATAAGAGCGGCGTTATGTTCCGACATAACAAGCGCAAGACTTACGAGAGAGCATAATGATGCGAATGTACTTGCCATGGGCGGAGCGATAATCGGTCAGATGCTTGCCCTCGATATAGTGGATACCTTTATGGAGACGGAATTCTCCGAAATGGAAAAGCATAAAAGAAGGATAGCAGCCATAGAGGATTAGAAAAAACAAGTATATAAAAAAATAATCATAAACGGGAGGCGTTACAAATGGGAAAAGTAGTGATAATGGATCATCCTCTGATCAAGCACAAGATCGGCTATATAAGGAGAGAGGATACGGGAACAAAGGATTTCAGACAGACCATCGGCGAGATAGCAATGCTTATCTGCTATGAGGCAACAAGAGGACTGCAGCTGTCAAAGGTTAATATAAAGACCCCTATCTGTGAGACCACGGTAGAGGAACTGAAGGGCAAAAAACTGGCGATAGTACCCATTCTCAGGGCCGGTCTCGGAATGGTGGACGGAATGCTTACCATGATACCTACGGCAAAGGTGGGACATATCGGACTGTACAGGGATCCGGAAACTTTACAGCCGGTTGAATATTACTGCAAGCTTCCTGCCGACTGTCATGAGAGAGAAGTGTTCGTGGTGGATCCCATGCTGGCAACCGGAGGATCCAGTGTGGCAGCCATAAGGATGCTCAAGGAGAAGGGCTGCAAGAATATACATTTCATGTGCATCATAGCAGCACCCGAGGGCATTGCGGCAATGGAAAAAGCTCATCCCGATGTGGACATGTACATAGGCGCCCTTGATGAGAAGCTTAATGATCACGGTTATATAGTTCCGGGTCTCGGAGACGCGGGAGACAGGATCTTCGGAACCAAGTAAGCTTGCTCTGCAAGCTTACCTGGTTCATAATCATGCGCACGGATCTGCAGAGGTACAAAAATGAGTGATAAAAGGACAGATTATATCTCATGGGATGAATATTTCATGGGAATAGCCAGGCTTTCCGCCATGAGATCCAAGGATCCCAACACCCAGGTGGGTGCCTGTATAGTAAGCAGTGACAACAAGATATTGTCCGTTGGTTACAACGGATTTCCCAAGGGCTGTTCGGATGATGAATATCCCTGGTGCAGAGAGGGAGATCCCCTGGACAATAAATATTTTTACACCACACACAGCGAGCTTAATGCGATCTTAAATTTCAGGGGTGGATCCCTTGAAGGATCCAAGCTTTATGTTACGCTCTTTCCCTGTAATGAGTGTGCCAAGGCGGTCATACAGGCAGGTATAAAGACCATAGTCTATGATGACGACAAGTACTCTGCCACTCCTTCGGTGATAGCCTCGAAGAGGATGCTTGATTCCGCAGGCGTTCAGTATTACAGATATGAACATACGGACAGAAAGGTAGAGATCGTTCTGTGAAACTGTCGGGGAGAAGCAAAAAAAGAATAATAAGTTTCGTTCTCGCCTGTGTTTTAGCCTTACCTGCTTTTCCGGAGAGGGTATATGCCGAAACAACTTCCGAAAAGATCAAGAAAGCCGAAGAGCTTAAAAAACAGACGGAAGCCCAGAAACATGAGATAGACGAAAAAAAAGACGATCTTGTGGAACAGAAGGCTGCCCTTCAGAATTATCTCTCAAGCCTCAATGACAACCTTGAATCCATCAGTGCAAATCTCGAGGTCATCGAGGAAAAGATACGGGTAAAAGAGGAAGAGATAAGTGAGATAGAGAAGGATCTGGAAAACGCTAAGAATGAGGAGGCAAGGCAGTATTCCCTCATGAGAAAGCGTGTAAAATATATGTACGAAAAAGGGGACATCAGTCTCCTGGAAGCTTTTGCATTGTCGGGAAGCTATGCGGAGTTTTTGAACAAGGCCGAGTATGTCAGCAAGATGGAAGCCTATGACAAGAAGATGATGGAACAGCTCGTTTCCTCCAGGGTGAGCATAGAGGAAAAAGAAGCCCGTCTCAATGAAGAGATGTTAAAGCTTGATGACATGAAGGAAGAGGTTCAGATCGAGCAGGACAAGGTAAATACCCTGGTATCCTCCACTTCCGGTTCCATCGCCGCAACAAACGGAGCCATTACCGCCACGGAAATGGAGCAGGCTGCAAAAGAGGCGGAAATAAAAGCCCAGGAGGAGAATCTTTCGGAGCTGAAAAAACAGCTGGCGGAGGAACAGGCAATGGCTGCCCGTGCAGCAAAAATGGCATGGAGAGATGTTTCCGAGCTTTCTTTTGAGGCCGGGGACAGGGATCTTCTTGCCTGCCTTATATACTGCGAAGCAGGTGCCGAACCCTATACGGGAATGGTAGCCGTGGGAGCGGTGGTGATAAACCGCATGAGATCGGCGGCCTATCCCAATACCATGGTGGGAGTGGTATATCAGAACAGACAGTTTGCACCGGTTGCCAGCGGACGTCTTGCAACGAGACTTTCACTGGGAGCAAATGCCCAGTGTTACCAGGCTGCGGACGAGGCCATGTCGGGATCAACTCCCGTAGGAAACTGCCTTTATTTCAGGACGGTGATCCCTGAGATAAACGGACAGATAATAGGAGGACATGTATTCTACTGATCCGTGAAACCGGTCTTTGAATGGATAGATTCCCGTCAGGGAGTTTCATAGGGAGCAAGGGGTGATGTAAGGTCATCCAGTCTTCCTTCATATATGTGCCATAACAGGGTGTCAAGAGAAGAGAGCAGTCTTATGCACTGCTCTTTTGTTATCAGATCATCCTTAAGCGCATCACCTATCTCGTCAAGATCGATGACCCGGACGCTTTTGTCGGGATAGATCACAACATCCGCCAGCAGATCGGTAAATATATAGGTATTCTTTTCGGGGATATACTCGTGCTCAATGATGTCACAGTACCAGTACAGAAGGGAACCGTTCTCCGCCATGAATTTGCTGATCTTGTAACCCTGCTTCAGATAATAGCAGGAGAGACCGTGGTGAAGATCTTTTTTCGGTTTTAAGGTATTCCACCCGGTGATGATCATATCCTCATCCATATACAGGATCTTATCATCCTTGAGTTCAATGCATTCCGAGGGGATTATTCTTTTCCTGAAAAGAGTTACTTTATCCATATCAAGAGTATAACAGTATGATCATAAAATTTCCATCCGCTTTTTACTGTCCGGGATCTGCCCTGTATTCCGTGGGGGTGATGCCGAAGGTCTGTTTAAAGGATCTGCTGAAATGAAAAGGATCATTGTATCCCACGGCAGAGGCGATCTGCTGTATGGTGAGGGACTTATCCTCCATTAACTGTCTTGCTATTCCCATACGGTAATTCCTTATGTATTTTGAAGGCGTGGTATTTTCCAGCTTATTAAACAGCTTGGTGAGATACGAGGAGGAAAAACCGAGATTCTGGGAGATGGTATTCAGATCAAGCTCTTCCTTATAATTCTTTTTTATATGATCCTTAACAAGGGTCACTATCTCTTCGGGAGTAAGGGAAGTATCCTCTCCCTCTCCGGTTCTTATCTGATCACTCAGATCCGTAAGCGAGAGCTCCAGATTCTTTAATACCTTATGCAGTTCTTCCTTATCAACAGGCTTCAGCAGGTAATCCTCCACACCGTAGCGGATCGCTTCTCTTGCATATTCAAAGTCGGCATATCCGGTTATGATCACGCATTTTACACTGTTCATTTCATGCTGTATCCTTTCGGCCAGCTCAAGACCGGTCATTACGGGCATGGAGATGTCCGTGAACACAACTGCGGGGGGCTTTGCCATTACCGCTTCAAATGCATCCTCACCGTTTGAATATATGCCCGTGACCTTAAAATGGGGATTATCCTCTTCGATATGCCTGGCTATGTTTTTTGCTATGAGATTTTCATCCTCGGCTATGATCACATGAAAGATCTTATCGCTCATAATATCTCCTTTTTCTACAAATCTCCGGCTCAGCTTTCACTGAGCTGTCCGCCGATGGTGACTATTGCTCCGCCTTCTCCCGTATTGCTTACCCGGAAGATATGCTTCCCCTGATACAGTGTTTTGAATCTTATATATATGTTCATCAGTCCCATTCCGTTTATCTCAAGCTCCGGAAGGAGATCCGTTTTGTTGATGTAATCGATCTTTTCATTTATGTTACGGATATCTTCCCCGGAAAATCCCCTGCCGTTGTCGGTTACGCTTATTTCCCAGTATATCCCCGTGACATGGCCGGTAATGTCCACCTTCCATGGAGGACGCACATTTTTCGTGGAGTATTTGATGGAGTTTTCCACAAGCAGCTGCAGACAGAGCTTCGGGATCTTTATCTCCATCATTTCCTCAGGCAGATCCGTACTGTATATCAGGTCATCCCCGTACCTCATCTTCATGCATTCCAGATAGTCCTTTGCATGGGATATGTCTTCTTTTAATGATACCAGAGGTTCCTTGTCCGAGGAAATATAACGAAGGATCCTGGAGATGGTCTGGCACATTTTGATGACCTCTTCATTCATCCCCTCATCTGCCATTGCAGAGATAGTGGCAAGGGAATTATAGAGGAAGTGGGGATTCATCTGTGACTGCAGTGCAAGGATCTGTGACTGGAGCTTCTGATCGTTTAATATCATCTCTTTTTTCATGGAATCCTTTACGCGGTCGTGCATGTCAACCACTGCCGAATAAAGGGTATCAAGCTCTATGATGTTTGTGTCTATCCTGCTTAAGGAATCCGTCATAAAACCTTCGCTGTCCGTATGAAGTGAGGAGATGCCGGAATACATCTTCATGACAGGTATGGTGATTATCCTTGATACCACATAGGAAAGGAAGAGGATGAGCACCGCAAAGATCAGAAAGATCAGAAGAGTTCCCCTGACGAATTCAAATATGGGCCTGTACAGATCATTGTCATCCACGGATATCACTGTGGTAAATCCGGAATAGGATGAAAGGTCCGCAAAAAGATGAGTGTTTTTTCCGTAAAGGACATGGGTCGGTATATCCCCCGGAAGGTCGATGGAGGAAACAAGCTCACGGTAAGCCAAAGCCTTCTCTTCATCCGTCGTGCTGTAGATCATGTTTCCGGTCTGGTCGAAGATGCAGATCTTCTCATTATAGGTCCGGGTATCAAGCTCTTTGAGTTTTGATCTCAGGGAGGATATGGAGTGTTTCACCTCGATGATACCCTGGGGCTTATAAAAGGTGGACTGGTATACGGAGCAGATGGTGAGAAAACGGGATCCCTCATCGTAGGTGAAATATTTGGAAAGCCTCTCATCCTTATCGGAAAAGATCATGCGGTTGTCCGGACTGTTCATCAGGTCATCATACCAGGGCATTTCCTTTACGGAGTCATCAGAGTTTGAATTGTCAAGCCCTACACCCACATAACCGGTGTCAAGGGAATAGAGGTAGATCTGATCCACGGGCCTTGAGGGTCCCATGATGGCGGTCAGAAGATCGGTCAGTACCTTGATGTTCTGCATCTCGGTATATTTTTCACCCCCCGATACGGGGAGGTTAAGATAGTTAAGGAAATGTTCCTTGATGAGATTTGAATAGGCAACGTTCTGCATGACGGTGTTCACGTTTTTTATCTCCTCATCCATGAAGGCTGAGGTGGTCTTTGTGTCGCTGATCAGTGAGTCGAAAGCACGGGTTTTGATCTTATTTGATTCGGAGATTATAAAATAGCTTATATAAGCCAGGAATACGACAGATATAAGCAGAAAGAAAACAAGCATTAAGGTTGTCTGTACACTTCTTTTGTTTCGTCCGAACATGACACCACCGGCGTTTGCGCCCTTAAGTTCCGGAGGGCAGGATAATTATTACGGGTTAAAAATTTACATGGATCATTCCATTTTTATCCATGTAAAGGTTTTTTTCGTTGATTTAAGATAAGCATACAAACAATCGATTGTCAAAGGGAAACTGATCAACAAAAATTAAAGAATTCACGAAAAGAGAGGGTAAAAATGAAAAAGAGCACAATAGCTTCGTTACTGTCCTTATCAATGGTCATAGGGTTATTTACGGGATGTGCCGCACCTGCAGCAACGGCTGCACCGGATGCCGGAACCGTAACGGCAGACACAGAGGAAGCTCCTGCCGCAGAAGAAACTGCTGAAGCAGCAGAGACATCAGAGGATGTTACAATTACATTTATGGCAAGTCAGGACTGGATACAGGATGCGGAAATGGAACTTGGCGAGAAGTTCACCGAGGAGACAGGCATCAAGGTTGATTATCAGATAGTTCCTTCGGATCAGTATGAGAGCCTTCTGATGACCAAGATAAACGCAGGAGAATGCACGGACATCTTCGGCGGACAGAGTTCACAGTTCAGTATCGTTACACAGTTTGATGTAGAAAAGAATGCAGTTGACCTTTCCGGTGAGAGCTGGGCAGGCAATGTTGATCCCGCAGCCGCTGCAGAGCTTTCCGTAGACGGCAAGCTTTACGGACAGCCTATCCAGGATGTATCGGCATGCTGGGCGGTAGCTTATAATATCAAGACATTTGAAGATCTCGGACTTGAGATCCCCACAAATTACGCAGAGTTCTGTGACGTATGCGACAAGATCCTTGCAGCGGATATCATCCCCATCTATGAGTGCGTATCGGACGGATGGCATCATGTATGCTGGACAGAGGCAGCCATCGCAGCCACACAGGCCGATCCCGGATATCCGGATGCCCTTAACAACAACAAGGCAACCTTTGAGGGAAATAAAGAGCTTGAGACCATGTTTTCACAGCTTAAGGAAATGGCAGACAAGGGTTACATGGGCGACAACTTCATGTCCAACCAGTATGCCGACGCAGCTTCTTCAATAGCAAGCGGCGAATATGCAATGGTACTTTACAACCAGGGTCTCGGCGCAGAAGTAAATGCGGTCGATGCTGATTTCCCGGTTGACAATATCGGATACTTCGTAAATCCTCTTTGCGATAACCAGGCACTCAACGTAAACTACTGCGGACCTTCAAGATTCGTATTCTCAGGTTCCAAGAACATCGATGCAGCCAAGAAATATCTTGAGTTCATGGCATCGGACGAGAGCCTTGCATACATGACCGAGAACGTAGGCAAGTTCAACCAGCTTCCTTACTCCAACGCTCCTTCGGCTTATTCGGATGTCGTTCAGTCCTTCTATGACAGATATCCCGAGAAGGTAGCAGTATTCCAGGCATCGGTTAAGTATTACAATCCCGCATGGATGGATATAGGTGCCGATATGTCGGCAATGTTCCTTGGCGAAATGACACCCGATGAGGTTCTTAAGGACATCGATAAGTTAAGGGCCGAGCAGGCTGCGGCAGCTTCGGATCCCGCATGGCAGTAATCCCCTTAATACAGGCGGAAAGCTCATGCTGAGACATTAAGAAGATCAAAGGGGCTGTCTGAATGAAAAGAGGCAGCCCCTCTTTTATGAAAGGGCGGTTTTATGAATAAAGCAAAGATCTATCCGAGATATTTTGCCTTTGGCGCACTGATCATATATTTTGTATTGTCCTTCCTCCCGGGGATCATAGGAGTGGGATATTCATTTACGGACTGGTCAGCATATTCCGACAAGCTCCATTATGTCGGTTTTGCAAACTTCAAGACAGTTTTTTCCTCCGATGAAAACTACATGAAGATCATAACAAATACCCTTGCGTTTACCTTTATCACAACGATACTGAAAAATGTGATCGGTCTCGTTCTTGCATTACTGCTGACCAGGTCCATCAGATTTCTTAACATGCACAGAGGCATAGTATTTATGCCCTCGGTATTATCCACACTCATCATAGGGATGATCTTCAAGTCCATCCTGGATCCGAAAGCCGGGCTTTTAAACAGCTTCTTCAGGTCCGTAGGACTTGATATGCTTGCAAAAAAATGGCTTGTTACGTCGGAGCTTGCCTTCGGATCCGTAATGGCCGTGGATATATGGAGGGGCGTTGGATATATCATGACGATCCTCATAGCGGGTATCCTGTCGATCTCAACGGACTATTATGAAGCAGCCGCCCTTGACGGAGCGGGAGGATGGCAGAGATTTCGGTATATCACCTTCCCTCTGATACTTCCCACCCTTGCGACAACCACCGTTTTAAATGTCATTTACGGACTGAAGGTATTTGACATGGTATATGCGCTGACAAACGGCGGTCCCGGAAAGGCCACGACGGAAGTGCTCTATACGGCGGTGTTCAAGAAATTCGGAACAGGGCAGTATGCGGTGGGTACTGCATTGTCATCCGTAATGTTCATCATAATGATATTCGTAGGTATTTACATGATCCGGGTAATGACCAAAAATGAGGTGGTGGAATGATAAAGAGTAAAAAGCTGATACAGTCTGTCATCAGGAATCTCATAGCATGGATATTTTCGGCGATCTGCCTGATACCGCTGCTTCTTATCATCTTTAATTCACTTAAGGACAAAAAGGCTGCGGCAGGAATGAACCTTAAGTTTCCCGCCCTTCCGATACAGTGGGAAAACTTCGGCATCGTCATAGAGAAGGGAAAGCTGTTGACTTCTTTCCTGAACAGCCTTCTGTATTCGGCGGGATCGGTGATACTCTGCGTTTTCTTTGCAGCGCTTGCTGCATATGTACTTTCAAGAAATCAGACGAAGCTCAATAATTTCCTGTATATGTTCATAGTCCTCGGGATCACCCTTCCCATAAACTATGTGGCACTTACAAAGGTTCTTCAGTTTCTTCACCTGAACAATACCGCAGGGGGTATAATACTGTTATACACAGCCATGCAGCTGCCCTTTATGACCTTCCTGATCCACGGCTTTGTGGCAAAGGTTCCGGGGGATCTTGATGAGGCGGCTGTCATAGACGGCTGCGGACCCTACAGGCTGTTTTTCCTTGTGGTGCTGCCGATGTTAAAGCCCGCCATAGCCACCGCCACCGTCCTTACTTTTCTGAATACCTGGAACGAGTTCGTTTCGCCCCTTTACTTTTTGAACAGGACGGAACAGTGGCCCATGACACTTTCGGTGTATAATTTCTTCGGCATGTATTTCAAGGACTGGAATCTCGTTTGTGCGGATATACTTCTTACGAGTCTTCCGGTACTCATAGTATATCTCTTCGGACAGAGATATATTGTATCGGGAATGACTGCGGGTGCGGTGAAAGGATGACCGATGAATAAAAAGATCGAAAAGATATCGGATGGGATCATACGGGTAACCTACATACTTAATGATCCGGGTGCTGAAACCTCAAATATTGAATTATCGGATCCGGGAAAGGTCTCTTCGGATATTACGGGGGCTCTGTCAGACAATGCTCCCCTGTGTTTTGAATGGGACAAAAAGACCGTACTCAGGCAGTCGGAAGTAAGCTTTACAAAAAAGACGGAATACAGATATGTCCCGGGTGAAGGCGGATTAAAAAAGAAGATGACCGCAAACGGTGAAGTCACCTATGCGGAGACCTTTACAAAGGCGTTTTTAAGGGAAGGTTTTTCCGTGTCCTTAACATTTGAGACAGGGGAAGATGAGCTCCTCCTCGGTATGGGGCAGTATGAGGACGGCATTCAGGATCACAGGAACCGTACCGTATATCTCTATGAATCCAATATGCGCATTGCCATCCCCTTCCTTGTGACCACGGGACATTACGGGATACTCATCGACTCGGAGAGCAGCATGATATTTAATTCCGAAGGAAACAGGATAAACTTCCTGATCGAGTATGCTTCCGGACTTTCCTATTATGTTTTCCTTGGAAAAAACATTCAGGACATAATAAACCGATATCATGAGATCACGGGAAAACCTTCCATGCTCCCAAGATGGGTCTTCGGCTATATCCAGAGCAAGGAAAGGTATAAGAGCGGAAAAGAGCTTTCGGATATTTCATCGGAATTCAGAAAAAGGGATATTCCCATTGACTGTCTGGTACAGGACTGGTTTTCCTGGGAAGAGGGACTGTGGGGTGAAAAGAAATTCGATAAAAAAAGATATCCCGATCTTCCTGCCACGGTGAATGATCTTCATGAAAACAATGTTCATTTCATGGTGAGCATATGGCCTAACATGAGCCCGGAAACGGAAAACTACGCTGAATTTGCAAACGAGGGTAAACTCCTTCCCAATTCCGGTACTTATGATGCATTTGACGAAGAAGCAAGAGAGCTTTACTGGAGACAGACCGAAGAAGAGATAATGGCAAGCGGTACAGATGCGCTCTGGTGCGACAATGCCGAGCCTTTTTCCGATGCGGACTGGAACGGTGAGGTCAGAAGACCCGAAGATGAGAGATACCGGCTGGTAAGGGATCTGTCCCTTCAGTCAATGGATCCCGAGAGGCTCAACTCTTATGGACTGTATCATGCAAAGGGCATATATGAAAACTGGAAAAAAACCTGTCAGAAAAAGCGTGTGGTTAATCTTACAAGATCAGGTTATACGGGTATCCAGAAATACGGTGCCATTCTCTGGTCAGGGGATATAACCGCAAGATACGATACCATGAGAAGGCAGATAACAGAGGGGATCAGGATGGGACTTACGGGTATGCCCTACTGGACTCTGGATATAGGCGGATTCTTTAGCGTGGATGACAAATATGAAAACCGTGGCTGTAATGATACATCCCATAAACCCCTGTGGTTCTGGAGCGGGGATTATAATGACGGTGTAAATGATCTTGGATATCGTGAACTCTATACAAGGTGGATCGAGTTCGGAACCTTTCTTCCCATTTTCAGATCCCACGGAACGGATACTCCCAGAGAGCCCTGGAATTTCGGAGAACTCGGGGACATGTTCTATGATGCCATCGTTTCAAATATAAGACTCAGATACAGGCTGATGCCCTATATTTATTCACTGGCGGCAATGGCGCATTTTAAAGGTGAGATCATCATGAGGAGCCTTCTTTTTGATTTCCCGGATGATGAAGAGGTTAAGGGTATATCCGATGAATATCTTTTCGGACCGTCCTTACTTGTGGCTCCCGTATATGAACCCATGTATTATCATAAGGACTCACTTGAGATAAAGGATCATGCAAAGATAAGGAGAGTCTATCTGCCGAAGGGTTTTGGCTGGTATGACTTTTTCACCGAAGAATACCACGAAGGCGGAAAATGGATAGAGGCGGACGCTCCCATAGGAAAGATCCCGGTATTTGTCCGTGAGGGATCCATACTTCCCCTTTCGGGGGACATATCTTATGCGGATGAAGGAGTCGGAGAAGTAGACCTCATTCACGTCTATACAGGCTCTGACGCGGATTTCAGCCTGTATCTTGATGACGGTGACGGTTATGAATTTGAGGACGGAAAGTACAGCTTCGTGGATCTTGAGTACCGTGAAGAAACCGGGAAACTGTCATACAGGGAACCGGGAGATACTCATACTGACCGTGACTTTACCGTCAGATACATATCCGGATGACAAATCTGCTATACATTTCATGAAAAAATTGGTATAATACAGGATATTTATGCGGGCAGGCTCTGCCCCGCCGTAAATCTTCCTGCCGGTGAAAGGAGCAGGCTTTGAGATACAGAAAAGAGGTCTACCATTCCCTTACGCTGATAATCCAGTTTGGCATCAATATGCTGGTTCCCATTTTCATATGTACTTTTCTTGGGATCTTCATCGATAAAAAGTTGGGGACCTCCTTTGTGTTCATCATCCTGTTTTTTATCGGTGCCATGGCCGGAGGCAGGAATATATATGTTCTTGCTAAAAGGATCTACAGTAAACCCTCTGAGAGCAGGGATATATCCGGTGCCCATATATCGGACGGATATACGAAGGATCCCGATACGGAATCCGGCAGCAGCCGGGTACCCGACGGATATACCGAAGATGCGGGCGAAGACACGGCCGGAAGAGACGGGATCTCTGATGAAGATTAAAGAATATCTTTCGGAAAACACCACACTGAAGGAGATGCTCACGGGCATACTCATCTGGGCTCTTTTGTGGCAGGCCGGGATCCTCATATATCCGCGTGATCGGCTGTACAACTCAGCCGGCCTGTGGATCGGCATTATCCTTGCGTGTTATTACAGTATCAACCTGTTAAACTCGATCAGGATGTCCCTTGAATTTGAGGAAAAAGCAGCTGTTACATATTCAAGGAAGAAATATTTGTTCAGATATGGTATAGTATGTGTTGTATTTGCGGTAACTGCTTTTTTAAGGATCGGAAATCTTCTGTGTCTTTTCGCGGGACTCATGGGCATTAAGATAGGAGCGTATCTGCAGCCCTTTGTCAGGAGGCGGATCTATAAGATCATCGATCCCCCCGGAGAACCTCTTGTCGAGGATACGGAGGTATCCGAAGATCCAAAAAAGGGAGATTTACCCGGATAATTATAAAACGGAGGCTTTTGATAATTGAATATGAGCATATTACTGGCTTCTAACGAGCCGGATTTCATGATCAAAGGTATTTTTTCATATGAACTGTTCGGACATGAGGTGTGGATCACCACCACGCATGTGAGCGTCCTGATAGTGATGATACTGCTGCTTGTTTTTTCCGCAGTGGTAAATGCAAAGCTTAAAAAGACGGATCCTTACGGAAAGCCTCCCATGATAGTCAACATAGCCGAGTTTATCGTGGAATTCGTAAACAATATGGCTGAGGGCGTTATGGGCAATAAGGCCGCCAAATTCTTTAACTATATCGCCACCATTGCAATTTTCATACTTATAAGCAATATATCGGGACTTCTGGGACTCAGACCACCTACGGCCGATTACGGCGTAACTTTCCCCCTCGGTGTGCTTTCTTTCTGTCTTATCACCTTTAACAAGTTCAAATGGCAGAAGCCCGTCGGAGTATTAAAGGGACTGTGCGATCCCTGGCCTTTCTGGCTTCCCATCAACCTGATAGGTGATTTTGCGGTTCCCATTTCTTTGTCCCTGCGTCTGTTTGCCAATATACTTTCGGGAACGGTAATGATGGCGCTTTACTACGGACTGCTCCCGGTATTCGTAAAGGTCGGCATACCTTCGGCACTTCATGTATATTTCGATCTGTTTTCCGGTGCCATCCAGACCTATGTTTTCTGTATGCTTACCATGACCTATATCTCCGATGCCATAGGAGAAGGCTGACGTACAGTATATTAACAATAAATATTGTGTTCAATATTAAATCTTTAAGGAGGATTCATTTATGAACATTTCAGGAGTTGAGTTTATCAAAGGCTGTTCAGCGATCGGTGCGGGACTTGCTCTTATAGCAGGTATCGGTCCCGGAGTAGGACAGGGTATCGCAGCAGGACACGCAGCCTCAGCGGTAGGAAGAAATCCCGGTGCCAAGTCGGACATCACTTCCACCATGCTTTTGGGACAGGCTGTTGCCGAGACAACAGGTCTTTACGGACTGCTTGTGGGCATGATCTTGATCTTCGTTCAGCCTCTGGCAAAGTAAATGAAAATGCATAGGAAGGAGGCAGACGTTTGGAACCATTGTTTAATGCTGTGCTGTTAACCGGTACAGGAGAAAAAATGGAACGATTGTTTGACCTGGATTTTCAGCTGCTGCATGATGCGGTATGGTCTTTGCTTGCCGTATTCATACTGTTTTTAGCTATGTCATATTTATTGTTCAATCCCATCAAGGACATCCTGAAAAAGAGACAGGACAGAATTGAAGAGGATTTAAGCTCTGCCGCAAAAGACAAGGAAGAAGCGGCTCAGTTAAAGGAACAATATGATGAGAAGATAAGGGATATTGAAAAAGAATCCGAGGCTATCCTTTCAGAGGCCAGAAAGAAAGCTGTGCTCAACGAAAACAGGATAGTCGAAAATGCCAAAGAAGAGGCAGCAAGGATCATCGGTCAGGCAAAAGAGGAAGCAAAGCTTTCCAGGCAGAAGGCATATGACGAAATGAAGACTGAAATGATACAGATAGCTTCACTCATGGCCGGCAAGGTGGTTTCAGCTTCCATAGATACTTCCGTTCAGGACAGTCTTGTTGAAGAGACTCTCAAGGAGGTAGGTGAGACGACATGGCAAAGCTGATATCAAAGACCTACGGTGATGCCTTATTTGAGACTGCTCTGGAACAGGGCAGGGTCGACGAGCTTTATGACGAGGTTATCACCCTTAAGGAAGTACTTAAGGATAATCCTGATTTTTCAAGGCTTATGAACCATCCCAAGATCTTAAAGGAAGAAAAAGAGGAGCTGGCGGAATCTGTCTTTAAGGGAAGATTTTCCGATGAGCTTACGGGATTTTTAAGGCTTATCATATCCAACAAAAGATATGAATTTACCGGGGATATCCTTGACTACTTTACGGATACGGTAAAGGAATACAAGAAGATCGGCGTGGCTTATATCAAAACCCCCATGGAACTGTCCGATAAGCAGAAAAAGGCTGTTCATGAGAAGCTTTTAGCCACGACGGGATATGAGAGCATGGAACTCAACTATGAAATCGACAAATCTCTCATAGGCGGAATGGTCATAAGGATAGGTGACAGGGTCGTTGATTCGAGCGTCGCATCAAAGCTCAATGCTCTTACGAAAGAACTGATGAACATACAGCTGTCGGGAACAGCTGACTGAATAAGAGAAACGCCGGAGACTCAAAGTAAACCCGTAAAAGATCCCGGCGTCGGAAAAACTATTAAGAGGGTTTACTTGGAAAGGACAAAGATCCATGAATTTAAGACCGGAAGAGATCAGTTCGGTAATTAAGGAACAGATCAAAAGATATGCTGGTGAACTGGAAGTATCCGAGGTTGGTACCGTCATTCAGGTCGCTGACGGAATAGCCAGAGTGCACGGCCTTGAGAAGGCAATGCAGGGTGAGCTTCTGGAATTCCCCGGAGATGTATACGGAATGGTCATGAATCTGGAAGAAGACAACGTAGGTGCCGTTCTTCTGGGTGATCACAAGAACATTAACGAAGGTGATACCGTAAAGACAACGGGAAGAGTTGTTGAGGTTCCCGTCGGTGATGCACTTCTTGGCCGTGTAGTTAATTCCCTGGGTCAGCCCATCGACGGAAAGGGTCCCATCAATACTGACAAATTCCGTAAGATAGAGAGAGTTGCATCCGGCGTTATCACGAGAAAATCCGTCGATACACCCCTTCAGACAGGTATCAAGGCCATAGATTCCATGATACCCATAGGAAGAGGCCAGAGAGAGCTGATAATCGGCGACAGACAGACAGGTAAGACCGCCATCGCCATCGACACCATAATCAATCAGAAGGGACAGAAGGTTAAATGTATCTATGTTGCCATAGGACAGAAAGCTTCTACCGTTGCATCCATCGTTAAGACACTTGAAAGCTACGGTGCGATGTCCTATACGACAGTAGTTGCTTCCACCGCAAGTGAGCTTGCACCCCTTCAGTACATAGCACCCTATTCGGGCTGTGCAATAGGTGAGGAGTGGATGGAGAACGGAGAGGATGTACTTGTGATCTATGATGATCTCAGTAAACATGCCACCGCTTACAGAACACTCTCATTGCTGCTGCGTCGTCCGCCCGGGCGTGAGGCTTATCCGGGAGACGTATTCTATCTGCATTCAAGGCTTCTTGAGAGAGCCGCAAGAATGAGCGAGGAATACGGCGGAGGATCACTTACGGCCCTTCCCATAATCGAGACACAGGCCGGCGATGTTTCCGCTTATATTCCGACAAACGTTATTTCCATAACCGACGGACAGATATACCTTGAGACCGAGATGTTCAATTCCGGTTTCCGTCCTGCCATCAACGCGGGACTTTCGGTATCCAGAGTCGGCGGTGCCGCTCAGATCAAGGCAATGAAGAAGATCGCGGCGCCCATAAGAACAGAGCTTGCACAGTACAGAGAGCTTGCAGCCTTCGCACAGTTCGGCTCCGAGCTTGATGCCGATACGAAAGAAAAGCTTGCACAGGGTGAAAGGATCAGGGAAGTATTAAAGCAGCCCCAGTACAAGCCCATGCCCGTGGAATATCAGGTACTCATCATCTATGCCGTTACCAGGAAATATCTTCTGGATGTTCCCACGGAAAAGGTGGTTGATTTCGAAGAGCAGTTCTTTGATTATATCAAGACAAATTATCCGGAGGTTCCCGCATCCATAAAGGATACAAAGGAACTGTCCGAAGAAGCCGAGAAGAAGCTCATCAAGGCACTTGAGGATTTCAAGGCTGATTATCTGAAATAAGGCAGGTGACCGTTTATGGCCTCAATGAGGGATATAAAAAGACGTAAGGTCAGCATACAGAGTACACAGCAGATCACCAAGGCTATGAAACTTGTGTCCACGGTAAAGCTCCAGAGAGCCAAAACCAGGGCCGAGAATTCGAGGGCATATTTTCAGTGTATGTATGAGACTGTGACCGGTATTATGAGGCGGTCAGGCTACATCAATCACCCCTATATGCTTCCGAATGATTCCAAAGAGAAAGCGGTTGTGGTGATCACCTCAAACAGGGGACTTGCAGGCGGATATAATTCAAACATCGTCAAGCTCATAACAGGGAGCGGATGGAATAAGGAGGATGTATCCGTATACTCCATAGGAAAGAAGGGCAGAGATGCCCTGAAGAGAAAGGGATACGAGATAGTGTCCGATAAATCGGACGTTATAGAAGAGCCTCTTTACTCCGATGCCATGGAG
>JAIKZD010000078.1 GCA_024682555.1 Lachnospiraceae bacterium
CAAATGAACTCGTGCGTTATATCAATGACGGTAAAAACGCGGTCTCATCTCCTCCGGATGTAAAATCATATACGGAATTTTTTGCCAGGCAGCTTAAAAAGGCCCATCACCTCATACATATCTCTATCACCACCAGTATGAGTGATGATTACAGGATCGCATACGAAGCCGCCAAGTCCTTCGACAATGTTACGGTAATTAATTCAGAGTGTCTTTCGTCCGCAGCGGGTATCCTTGTGCTTATTGCCCATAAGCTTGCCCAGCAGAATATTCCTGTCCCGGAGATCGTAAAAGAACTGGAAAACGTAAAGCAGCGGCTGAGGTGCAGCTTTGTTATTGATACTACCGAATTCATGGCGAAAAAGGGACTTGTCAGTCCGGGGCTTGATAAGATTGCAAGGGCCCTCGGTGTACATCCGGGTCTCAGGATAAAGGATGACAAGTCGGGTATCGGCAGCATATGGATGGGCAGTACGGAGATAGCCTACAAACGGTATATTCACAGTGCTTTCCCGGTGGATATAATTCCGGATTCGGATGTGGTGTTTGTCACCTACGTGGATATTCCCTCGGATACTCTTAAATGGATAAAGGAGGAGATAAGTAAGATCGCGTACTTCGAGCATGTGGTATTCCAGCAGGCATCGGCCGCCATTTCCTCGAACTGCGGTCCGGGCACTTTCGGGATCCTGTATTTTGTGAAGTCAAATAAGTCCTATAATATTGCCTCATATATAACCGAAGAGGATGAGGGCACGGACGAATTTCTTGACAGATACGAGGAAACGGAAGAAACACCTTATGAGAGCGAAGAGGAAGAGGTGACGAAAGAAGAGGATGCAAAAGCTGAAAGCGGTGAGTTGCCGTGGTATAAGAAGATAGATTTTATCGACGGGGATGCCGCGATCAATAACAGCGGTTCCGAGGATGCATTAAAGGCGGTGCTCAAGCTGTTCCTCGATTCACTTCCCGCAAAGTCGGCTGAATTAAAAGGATTTTATTCATCGGAAAACTGGGGTGATTACACCATAAAGATCCATGCCCTGAAAAGCTCGGCAAGGCTGATAGGTGCAACAGAGCTTTCAGATAAGGCACAGAAGCTGGAAAATGCAGGCAAAGAGGGAGATACGGATTATATCAGGGATAATTTTGAACCCTTTATGGCTGAATATGAAGAGCTTGGGAAGCTTCTTTCCGGAGTTCTTTCGGACGATGCGGGAAAAGAAGAAACGGAAGATAACGGAGAAAGTGCCGAAGAAAAGCCGGTGGCAGACGAATACCTTATGGAAAGCGTTTATGAAGGGCTTCGGGATGCTGCTGATGCCATGGATTCAAATACCATTGAAGAAATATTAAAGGAGCTTGAAGACTATACCATACCTGGATCAGAAAGGGAAAAATATGATGCCGTTCGTGAAAAAGCGGCAAAATATGACTATTATGGTATGCTTGAACTTCTTGGAGATATGAATGGAAACAATAGTCAGAATTAATGACGCAGTCAATTCCTTTGCCTGGGGAAGCTTTGGTCTTGTGCTGCTTCTCGGGACAGGTTTTATCTGCACCGTTATTACCGGTTTTTTCCAGGTCACGCATATCAGGCACTGGTTTAAATGCACTTTCGGGATCATTAACGGGAAGGGACGCATTATAAATGATGCCGGAGCCCTTTCCCAGTACCGTGCGTTCTGTACGGCACTTTGCGCCACCATAGGTACCGGAAATATCGCGGGAGTTTCCACGGCAATATGCGTCGGGGGTCCCGGTGCGGTCTTCTGGATGTGGGTTGCCGCTTTCTTCGGAATGATGGTAAAGTATTCCGAGAACGTTCTGGGAGTTTATTACAGAAGGAGAAACTCCGAGGGCGCTTGGTCAGGCGGCCCTATGTACTATCTGCAGGACGGACTTGGTTCAATAAAACACTGTAAAAGGGCCGGGAAGATCCTGGGTGTGATGTTTTGTATTTTTACCGTGCTTGCGTCTTTCGGTATCGGTAATATGGGGCAGATAAACAAGATCACCATTAATTGCGGAGAGACATTCTTTTCTGAGATCGACAGCGGGATGTTTCTGGGGGCACCGAAGGTGAACTGGTATCTCGGGATCGCCCT
>JAIKZD010000080.1 GCA_024682555.1 Lachnospiraceae bacterium
TCTTCTATGAAGGCAAGACCTTTTTCATAGGTCTGGAAGGTTGTGGCAAGAGAATGGGAATGCAGTATTATACCGTTATCCTTTGCATATTTTAACAATCCCCTGATAAAGCCGTCGGGACTCATCCCGAAGCTTGGTATCAGGAATTTCTTAAAGAGCCTGCTCTCCCTCTTTGCATGATCATACAGCTGGCAGAAGACCGGAGTCTCATAAACGAACATTTTTTTATACATGTTATTCATGATACCGGTATATTCTGTCCTTGAAATCTCGCTCTTTTGCAGCGTCCTAAGATCCTCTCCCAGAGTTCTGTCCTCAAAATCATCCCTCTGAAGCAGGGTCCTTAACACATTTACACCTGCCACGACTCCGCAGCCTGCAAAAGCCCTGCTGTTTTTTGCAAACCAGGACTGATCTCCTCCGTAATACTTCTTTCCGTCCTCTTTATCAGTAATGATCAGGGGATCCTTTCCTTTCTCTTCCATGTTGACCTCTTTGTTAAAAATGCACAACGTTTTAACGTGATAAAGTATATTTTTTAGATAATTTAACTATTGATTCATTGTTCGTTCATACTTTGTTCATATTTGTCTGCTAACATATAATCATCTCAAGAGAGATATGAATAAGACGTTCAGATAAATTTTTTCATAATATTGCCCAGGTGATCTCATCCACCTGGGCACTCCTCATTTTATGGGGCAGTGGATTTTATGGGGAGTGGGATGAAACAAATCCGCACCCCGGTTCGTTGTGCGGATTTATTCTGATTTATCATTTTTCAGTTTCTTGCGGTTTTCTGTATCTCTTCGTTCAGCTTAAGCATCCTTTCATCAAGCTCGGATATCATCAGTGAGCAGTCATACAGCTCTTTTTTTATGTCTTCCGGCGGATCAAGGGCGAATTTGTAATTCATCTTATGCTCGAGACTTGCCCAAAAATCCATCGCTACCGTCCTTATCTGTACCTCGACCTTGGTATCGTATACGGAATCGGATAAAAAGATGGGTACGGTCACTATCATGTGATAACTCTTATAACCGGAGGATTTCGGATTCTTGATGTAATCCCTTGTCTCCAGTACCCGGATGTCGCTCTGGTTGGTTATCATATCAGCAAGTCTGTAGATATCCGAAGTAAACGAGCATATTATCCTTACCCCCGCGATATCGTTGACATACTTCTGCATGTTCTCTATGGTCGAATCAAGCTCTTTTCTCTTGAGCTTCCTTACTATGCTCTCAGAGGTCTTGACCCTCATTTTTATATGTTCGATAGGATTGTACTGATGTATATGCTGGAATTCATCGTTTAATATCTCCAGCTTGGTTCCCATCTCCTTTAAAGCCGAATTGTACAGTAGTATCAGTGTTTCCCAATCATCTACTTCTGATTTTCCCTGAATCTTATACTCCAATTTTTTCACCTGAACTTCATTGTTGCGTATTTAGCTTTTACCATATTATAGTATATATTATCGCAGGTTGCTTTTCAAGACTTCATCACACTAAAGTGAGACGGAAGGTGAGACGGAAGGGACGGTTCCTCAGTCTCATTTCCGTCTCTGAACCTGACAGATACGGCAGCAGATCATAATTTATCTGCACAAGAAAGGATGACGATGAAAAAAAGTTTTGGATCAGCGGATTATTATGAACTGAATACTGACGAGTTTTATGCCTATGAATTCCGGGATAGAGACCTGACTCACATGAATTATGAGGTAATCCTGTCCGATCCCGCGGACCCGGAATATCTTACAAATGCGCTGATCCTTATGTACTACCGCTTTCCGTATTTTAAGACGATGCTCTCAAAAGAGCAGAATCCTGAGCGTTTCGTTTTGAGGATGAATCCCCATCCCGTAAAGATATTTAATTCTGAGGATTACATATCCCTTGAGAATCCCGGATTGAACGGTCATATGATATCTGTCGGTTATTTCGGTAAAAGTATTAAATTCCGGATCTCGCATCTTCTGACTGACGGGGTTGGCGCGAGAAATCTGCTGCAGACCCTGTTGATCTTCTATTTTCAGATGCGATATGAAAACAGGACCATGGATGAGCTGAGTCAGACGGTCCCCACGCCTGATCCTGAGGTGGAATATGGCAATCCCTTTGACGGTCTGTGCCTTCCCGATATCAGGTTTAACCTGAGACGGAAAGAATCATTCATGTTCTCCGAAAATGATACTGACGAGAGTAAAAACAGAACCGTCTGCTTTTCTGTTTTGAAGGAACCTTTTCTTGATTTTTCAAGATCACAGGAATCTTCCGTTGCCGCCGTTGCCTCCTGGATCATGATCAGAGCGATCTTTTCCTTTACCCGGACGGAGCTTCCGGTAACCGCGGCCGTTCCTCTCGATGCGCGAAAACATCTTAACTGTCCCAAAACCCTGCGCAACTGCAACACAACGATTTATTTAAGCCTTACACCGGATTTTCTCAAAAAGGACAGATATACACAGCTTACTGCCCTGAGGGCTCAGATGTTTCTCCAGGCGGATGGGTCCAATGTCGTTCCGCTTATGAACAGATCGCGGGATGACTGGCTTAAGGCTTCAAAATGCGATACGATAGATAAACGGACAGACTATTACAGCATGGACGATAACCTGTCATTCTATCCGATCGTCTCCTATATCGGTACCTTTGAACTCCCGGAATACAGGGAATATTACGAGTCCATCAGCAGTTTTGTCCCGGTATTGGGGTCTGCCGGTATATTAACCCTTGTAACCGGCGATAAAGATGTTTTTCATTTTCACATAAACATGAACCTGAAAAACAGCGAAGAATTTGAAAAAACCATTTTCCGTATTCTTGATGAAAACCGCATCCTCTACAGGAAAACCGACATACGGTATCATTAAAGAAATTAACTGCCCGCACCGGGCAGGATGAGTTTTTCCGGGAGAGATAAGAGGAATGTCTCAATGAAAACCATAAGCTTTTGTGTTGAAATGGGCGTTAACCCGAGATTTGGAAAAAATAACAGCAAACAGTCCGTAAATATCGAAGAACTCGGAGCATTTCTTCAGGAGACGGAGCTTATTGTCGAAGAGGAAACGGGAATCCCCATAACTACGGTCGTATACGGGCCAAACCGCAGCTGCTACAAAACGCAATGGGACGCACCAAAGGGAGGAGAACTGACTTATACTATCCGCGGAAATTCCGACCCCCGCATTCAGCTCAGAAAAGAACCCTTCCCCGAATCGGATTGGAAACGTGCGGTTCTTCTGCTTGTTCACATGGTTATGATTCACTACGAGCAGGAATACGCTCTCATAGAATTCACAGACGATTCCGGTGTCGACTCCTATGTTCTCAGCCCGGAATACGGATTAGAGCAGGCCTATCGGGAAATCCCCTGAGGCAGAAGTGAGACGTAGGGACGGTTCCTTTGTCTCAAATGTTGAGACGGAGGGACGGTTCTTCCTCTCCTTAAGAAATATAATTGGGAAAAGATCCCTCTTTCTCATTGGAAAGGTATAAAAATGTTCAGACTGTGGGCAAGAGAATTTAAGGATAACCGGATGCTTAGGGATATTACTGTCTGTAACGGCACGGATGACACAAGGACCCACAAGGTCTTTGCGGCCATCGATGAGGTCTGCAGAAGTTTTGATCTTCCGCAGCCCATCTGGTTTGATAACCTCATCGAAGATTTCAGGCTCCACGCCTGCACCCGGTTTTACCGGGACAGTTTCATGGAGCCTGTTGAATTTGATTATCTTGAGATCCGCATCATAGAGGAAGACTGAACAGTGCTCAAAAGATCAGGCCAGCAGTTCCTTTGCAAGATCCAGATGCTGTATTGTCCCTGCTGCCCCGTTTTCATACAGGAAAATACCAGTCTTTCTGATGGCCGCATTTACATGATTATCGGTTTTGTCATTCAGGGAAAATCCCGTATTTACGTTTCCGAGGAAGACAGCCCCCACATCCTTGTCCTTCAGCTTATACAGGGTCTGATTCCCGTCCTTGTCAAAAACACAGATCCTGAGCTTATCAAAGACATCATCCGCTTCATCTATGAAGCCGTTACCGTCCTTATCATACTGCGACAGATCATAGAATCCGTCTCCCGTCTTTGTCCCGAACAGCTCGTTTCCGTCATTTACGATGCCGTCCCCATTCTTATCAAGAGCAAGAAAACCGCTCTTTCCGCTTAAGACGGATATCCTGTCATCTTTTCCGTCGGAATCGAGATCAAAATAAAACTTCTGATCCTCAACCTCCGCAATGTCGGTATCCAGATTTATCACCAGAGGATCGCACATAACGGAAACAAGGCTTTCCGATTCCTGCCTGTAATGTTCCTCAAAGCTCCGGCTCATCTGAAGGGATATGTTAAAATCAAGCTCCCTGCCGTCTGCGGTTACAACCTTTCCGGCCGCATTGAATGCGGTATCCTCCGTTTCCCTGAAATAGTGCTCCTCTGAAACTTTTCTGTAATAGTAATAGGGATTCGGTGACGCAGCACTGTTTTTGATCTCTTCAAGAGGGCATTCCCCCATATCGTCCGGATCACCGTATTTTTTGTATTTGTCCCCAAATAACAGTCTTATCAGGAATAAGATGCATCTGCTTCTGATCCTTGACTTTGCATCCTCTTCCCACTTGTCATAGTCAAGCCCCGTTTTTTTCCGCACATTTTCCGGACCGGTCATGTCATCCGCAGATGATAATGCCGTATCCTCTAATGCTTCACCGCCTTCCTTACTCTTTCGTCCCGATAACAGGTCACTCATGGAATTTTTAAACCTGTTACCCGGTACTTCACCGTCTTTTAACTCAGCAGACAGTGACATGACCGCATCCCTGCGAACAGAAGTATATTTTCTGACAGACTCCATTCCTATCCGGCTGTTTGATATTATCAAATATTTTCCTCCGTTTTCCTTTACCTGTTTGTTTTTTCACCATCCTTTTATGCGCATAAAATAAAAAAGTGCAATGAACCGGGCTTCCGTTCCCGTTCATCGCACACCTTCCATGGTCGATATATTTATACAGGCTAAAAATTTTTTCCGCCTGTATAATCTATATCGGCCATTGTAAAAAAATGATTAGTCCTTCTCCGGCAAATCCTTCGATTCCCCCTGACCGGTAACAAGACAAAAGAACCGTCCCCCCTGTCTTATTTTGCGTAGTAATTGATCAGGCATCCGTCGAGGATTATTGTTCTCTCGTCATCAGTAAGATCACCCATCTTCAGGATAAATTCATTGAGGCCTTTATCCGTAACGACATAAGCCTTTATCTTATTCTGCTTGTCCTGAATGGCTTTTTTAATGTTGGGTATAAAAATGTAATCCAGATTTTTAAAGGGAAGCCCGCCTTCATCAATGATAAAGGGCAGCATGCCCCAGTTGATGAGATTCGAGCGGTATCTCTTTGTTGCGTATTCGTTTGCAATATTTGCCCAGCCCCCCAAAACCTTCTGACAGGAGGCTGCCTGTTCCCTTGCGGAGCCGTCTCCGGGCTTTACGGCAAAGATCGTACTTCCGATACCGGTGTTGCCGCTGTCTGCATCCGGATATTCTTTCTTTATGACATCATAAACCCCGGCGATATCCTTCATATCGGAAAGGGCAGTTCCGGCTTCTCTTTTTTCTTCCATGCTCTTCATGGCCTTTGCCCTGCCCACGTACTCGGGGTCCTTCCTTGAAAGGGTAAACTCGGCAAGTCCGAGGGGATTGGATCTGTAGGAGGATGTCTCACCCGAAGGGATCAGCTCATCCGTAGTGGTTACGGGATCATGTATCTCCGATACGACCCTTAAGATAAGGTTATCCGTAAGGCTGCACATCTTCGGCCAGTCTTTGATGTTCGGGCCAAACTTTATCTCCGTATTCTTATCGGGCTTTCCTTTTGAATCAAATACCCTGTTCTTATAGATCTTTTCATCGAAATGATATCTGTAGGTTTTCAGCCTGTCTGCTTCTATCTGCTTATCCGCACCCGTTAAGAATCCTCTGTTTGCTGCCGTGGCGGCTATGGATCTTGCATCCATCAGGGCAACGGAGGATATCTGTCCGTTCTGCAGCTTTGAACCTTCTCTGTTTGGGAAGTTTCTGGTGGAATGTCTGATGGAAAAAGCGTTGTTTGCCGGTGTATCTCCCGCGCCGAAGCAGGGACCGCAGAAAGCGGTCTTTATTACAGCACCGGTTTCCAGGATCTTTGCCGCGCAGCCGTTCTTTATTATTTCCATGTAAATGGGCATTGAAGCCGGATAGATACTTAAGGTAAACTCATCGGACCCTATATCCGTCCCCTCAAGGATATCGGCTGCGGCACAGATATTCTCAAAACCGCCTCCGGCACAGCCTGCGATTATTCCCTGGTCAACATAGAGTTTCCCGTTCACGATCTTTTGTTTCAGGGAATAGGGAACCTGTCCGTCAAGGCTTACAAGCGCCTTTTTTTCAACATCCGCGAGAATGTCTTCAAGATTTTCGTTTACCTCATCTATAGTATAGGTATTGCTCGGATGGAAGGGCATGGCTATCATGGGTCTTATCTCTGACAGATCGATCTCAATGAGTCCGTCATAATATGCTGCCTTTCCGGGTCTTAATTCCCTGTAGCATTCCTTTCTTCCATGTATATCATAGAATTCTTCTATCTTATCATCCGTCTGCCATATCGAAGATAAACAGGTGGTCTCGGTGGTCATCACGTCTATACCGATCCTGAAATCAGCAGAAAGGCCGGATACTCCGGGTCCCACGAACTCCATTACCTTATTCTTGACGTATCCGTTCTTAAATACCGCACCTATTATGGCAAGAGCCACATCCTGGGGTCCTACCCCCGGTACCGGTTCGCCCTTAAGATAAACTGCCACAACACCGGGTCTGTCTATATCATATGTCCTTGATAACAGCTGCTTTACAAGCTCTGGACCGCCTTCTCCCACTGCCATTGTACCAAGGGCTCCGTATCTCGTATGGGAATCGGATCCGAGGATCATTTTTCCGCATTCCGCAAGCATTTCTCTTGCAAACTGGTGGATAACGGCCTGATGGGGCGGAACATAGATGCCGCCGTATCTCTTTGCGCAGGTCAGGCCGAAAACATGGTCATCCTCATTTATCGTACCTCCTACGGCACACAGGGAATTATGACAGTTTGTGAGCACATAGGGTATGGGAAAGCTCTCAAGCCCCGAAGCCCTTGCGGTCTGTATAATGCCTACAAAGGTGATGTCATGGGAGGTGAGCTTGTCGAATTTTATCTTAAGCTTATCCATATCCTTTGAGGTATTGTGGGCCTTAAGTATTCCATAGGCGATGGTATTCTCTGAGGCTTCATTCCTGCTTATCCTGATCCCCTTTGCGGACAGTTTTTTCTCTGCCGATCCGTTGTCCTCTATGATCTCTGTCCCGTTTACGAGATATACGCCGTTATCATATAATCTGACCATTTGTGATGTTTCTCCCGATGATTGATATATTCAACAGTTTCGGTTTCGCCGACCTTATCAGTTACTTCTTTAATGTTACCTTGTCAAGATGCCAGATGTCGTCCACATATTCCTGAATGGTACGGTCGGATGAGAATTTTCCGCAGCAGGCTATGTTAAGGATCGCCATCTTTGCCCACTTCTTTTCATCCTTGTATGCTTCCTCGACCCTCTTCTGAGCCTCGGCATAGGATTTGAAATCCTTAAGGATAAAGTACATATCAGCCCTTGCAGTGGACTGGTTGTTGAGAAGCGAGTTATAAAGGTCCCTGAACCTGTCGGGATCATTCTGGCAGTAGGTTCCGTTTATAAGCTGCATCAGCACCTTTCTGATATCAGGATCATTATTGAAGATATCGGTGGGATTGTATCCGCCGTAGTTCTCGTAATTAATTACCTCTTCGGATGAGAGTCCGAATATGAAAGCATTCTCCTGCCCGACTTCTTCTACGATCTCAACGTTTGCACCATCCATGGTTCCGAGGGTTACGGCTCCGTTAAACATGAATTTCATGTTACCGGTTCCCGAAGCCTCCTTACTTGCGGTAGAAATCTGCTCGGAAACATCCGCAGCCGCAAATATCCATTCGGCATTGGACACACAGTAATCCTCTATGAAGATGACCTTGATCTTACCGTCTATGGAAGCATCGTTGTTGATAACGTCGGCCACGGAATTGATGAGCTTGATGGTAAGCTTGGCATTTCTGTAGCCTGCTGCCGCCTTGGCTCCGAAGATGAAGGTTCTGGGATAGAAGTCCATATCCGGATTTTCCTTGATATTGTTATAGAGATACATTATGTGCAGGATATTTAGGAGCTGCCTCTTGTACTCATGAAGTCTCTTGACCTGTACATCAAAGATAGATCTGGGATCTACCTCCACCCCGTTGTTTTCAAGGATATATTTTGCCAGACGTACCTTGTTCTGGTACTTGATGTTCATGAATTCCTGCTGGGCCTTGTTGTCATCGGCATATACCTTGAGCTTGTTGATCTTGGGAAGGTCCGTGATCCAGTCATCACCCACATGGGCGGTAACCCAGTCTGCAAGAAGCGGATCGCCGTGTAACAAAAACCTTCTCTGGGTAATACCGTTTGTCTTGTTGTTGAACTTCTCGGGCATCATCTCATAGAAGTCCTTGAGTTCCTGATTCTTTAAGATCTCCGTGTGAAGCCTTGCAACACCGTTAACGGAGAAGCCTGCACAGATGGCAAGATGTGCCATCTTGACCTGTCCGTCATAGATTATTGCCATCTTGCGGACCTTATCCTCGTTTCCGGGATATTTTGCCCTTATCTGCTCGATGAATCTTCTGTTGATCTCTTCTATTATCTGATATACCCTGGGAAGCAGTCTTGAGAAAAGCTCTATGGGCCATTTCTCAAGGGCCTCGGACATGATGGTGTGGTTCGTGTAGGCACAGGTCTTTGTGGTAACTGCCCAGGCATCATCCCAGCCGAGATAGTAATCATCCATGAGGATCCTCATGAGCTCTGCCACGGTAACGGTGGGATGGGTATCATTAAGCTGGAATACGACCTTTTCGTGAAGCTTTTTGATATCCCTGTGATTTCTCATGTACTTCTCAACAGCCTCCTGGATACTGGCCGATATGAAGAAATACTGCTGTTTAAGTCTCAGTTCCTTTCCCGCATAATGATTATCATTGGGATAGAGCACTTCACAGATGTTTCTTGCAAGATTATCCTGTTCAACAGCCTTCTTGTAATCACCCTTGTCAAAGGAATCAAGTGAAAAGCACTCAACAGGCTGGGCATCCCAGATCCTTAAGGCATTTACCATACCGTTTCCGTATCCGACTATGGGCATATCGTAGGGTATTGCCTGTACGGACTGGTAATTCTCCTGTGAAAAATGGTTCTGTCCGTTCTCATCAACATCAACCCTTACATTTCCGCCGAACTTGACGATCTTGGCATATTCGGGACGTCTCAGTTCAAACGGATAACCGTCCTTTAACCAGTTATCGGGAACCTCTATCTGATACCCGTCTCTGATCTCCTGCTTGAACATTCCGTATCTGTAACGGATACCGCAGCCGTATGCACTGTATCCAAGGGTTGCCAGGGAATCAAGGAAACATGCCGCAAGTCTTCCGAGACCGCCGTTGCCGAGAGCCGGATCTCTTTCCTGATCTTCGATCTCGTTTAAATTGACTCCAAGTTCATCAAGCGCTGCCGCAACCTCCTTATACTCCTTCAGATTGATAAGGCTGTTTCCGAGCGCCCTTCCCATCAGGAATTCCATCGACAGATAGTACACCGTCTTGGGATCCTGCTCCTCCAGAGCCTTCTGCGTATTCATCCAGTTTTCGATCACGGTATTCTTTACCGCGAAGCATACTGCCTGAAAGATCTGCTGTGACGAAGCTTCTTCAAGGTTCTTACGGTACAGTGTTTTTACATTGTTGACTACCTCCTTCTTGAATGCCGCTTTGTCAAACTTGCTAGTCTGTTTCTTTACCATCAGCTGCTCCTCCTTAAAAATGTTTTAAATGAACGGACCTAATTCTTTTTTACCGAAAGCGTTACTTTTTCATCATTTATGTTCCATTCCTTCTCATAGCCCTCGGTGTTTCCGGTAACTATTTCGGTAGCAAGAACATCCTTCTTAATGTTTTCCCCGAATTTTGCGAGGATCGCTTCGATCTTCTCATTGCCCTTTTCATAAACGGTTATCTTGTCCATAACCTCGAATCCGGCCTCTTTTCTCATGGTCTGGATCTTGGATATGATCTCTCTCACAAAACCTTCCTCTATAAGCTCCTCGCTAAGGTTAGTGTCAAGCACTACGGTCACGCGATTGTCGCTTTCCGTTACATAACCTTCCTTTTGGATCATCTCGATCAGAAGATCCTCTTCCTTAAGCTCCACTTCTTCCCCGGAAACGGTGAATTTAAGGCTTCCGTTTGCCTTAAGCTCATCCATTGCTGCATTTCCGTCAAGTTCGTTGAGCGTGTTCTTTATACCGCCGAGAAGTTTTCCGTATTTGGGACCTACGGTCTTTAACTGCGGCTTAAAGCTGTAAGATGTGAATTCCCTCACATCATCAAGGAATTCAACCGATTTTACATTGAGCTCATCCTCGATTATATCCGTATAGAACTGTGAAAGGGTTTCTTCCGCCTTGACAAACATCTTGGCTATAGGCTGTCTGTTCTTTATGTTTGCGGCATTTCGGCAGGCTCTTCCCATCACAACGATCTTAAGGACCGCATCCATGTTCTTTTCAAGCTCTTTGTCGATGTATGCCTTGTTCGAAACAGGAAAATCGCACAGATGTATGCTCTCGGGAGCATCCTTTATCGATCCTCTCACTATGTTCTGATAGATCTCCTCAGTAATGAAAGGAACCATGGGGGCTGCCGCCTTGCAGATCTCCACCAGGGAGGTATACAGTGTCATGTAAGCATTTATTTTATCCTGCTCCATGCCCTTTGCCCAGAAACGCTCACGGCTTCTTCTGACATACCAGTTGGAAAGATCATCCACGAATTCGGCAAGAGCCCTTGCTGCTTCGGGAATCCTGTAATTGAACAGATTGTCGTCAACTTCGCCTATCACGGTATTTAATTTTGACAGTATCCATTTGTCCATTACCGTAAGCCTGTCGTACTCGAGCTTATACTGTCCGGCATCAAATCCGTCTATATTGGCGTAAAGCACATAGAATGCATAAGTATTCCACAGGGTGCCCATGAATTTCCTCTGTCCTTCCATAACTGCCTTGTCATGGAAACGGTTGGGAAGCCAGGGTGCGGAATTGATATAGAAATACCAGCGGATCGCATCTGCTCCCATTGTCTTAAGGGCTTCAAAGGGATCTACGGCATTTCCTTTGCTCTTACTCATCTTTTCCCCGTTCTCATCAAGCACGAGACCCAGAACTATTACATTTTCATAGGGTGATCTGTTAAAAAGAAGGGTCGATTCGGCCATAAGCGAATAGAACCAGCCTCTGGTCTGATCCACCGCCTCTGAGATAAACTGTGCAGGGAACTGGCTCTCAAACAGCTCCTTGTTCTCAAAAGGATAATGATGCTGTGCAAAAGGCATGGCACCCGAATCGAACCAGCAGTCTATAACCTCCGGAACTCTCTTCATTTCCCTGCCGCAGTCCGGACATTTACAGAAATACTCATCTATATATGGCCTGTGAAGCTCCACTTTAAGCGCATCTTCACGCCCTGTAGCCTCCTTGAGCTCTTCCCTTGATCCTATGCATATCTGTTTGCCGCAGCCGGGACATTCCCAGATATTTAAGGGAGTACCCCAGTAACGGTTACGTGAAACGCCCCAGTCCTGAATGTTTTCAAGCCAGTTTCCGAAACGTCCTTCTCCTATCGAAGGCGGGATCCAGTTCACGGTCTTGTTGTTTGCAACAAGGTCATCCCTGACTGCCGTCATCTTGATGAACCAGGACTCTCTCGCATAATACAGAAGCGGGGTATCGCAGCGCCAGCAGTGAGGATAATCATGCTCAACCTTCGGAGCAGAGAACAGAAGCCCTCTCCTGTCAAGCTCAATAAGCACATTCTTATCGCAGTCTACAGCTCCGGCGTTTAATTCCTCCCTGGTGGGTTTGCACCTCATTCCCGCAAAAGGTGTAACATCCTTCATCACACCCTTTTCGTCAACCATCTGTACAAAAGGCGCGTCGTATCTCCTGCCGACTCTTGCGTCATCTTCACCGAAGGCAGGCGCTATATGTACTATTCCGGTACCGTCTGACATCGTTACGTAATCATCAACATATATAAAGAAGGCCTTTTTGTGCTGTTTTTCCGCTTCGTCCGCCGCACACTGATACAGGGGCTCATATTCCTTATATTCAAGATCCTTACCCTTGCAGGATTCAAGGATCTCGTAAGCGGGAGTGCCCTCCTCTCTCTCAATGGATCCGAGCACGCTGTCCGCAAGCGCCTCCGCCAATATATATTCCTTCCCGTCTGCGGCCTTAACCCTTACATAGGTCTCTTCGGGATTGACACATAAACCGATATTTGATGCAAGTGTCCAGGGTGTTGTCGTCCATGCGAGGAAATAGGCATCCTCTCCCTTTACCTTAAATCTTACTATGGCTGTACGTTCCTTAAGGGTCTTATAACCCTGGGCAACCTCATGAGATGAAAGGGGCGTTCCGCAGCGGGGGCAGTAAGGCACAATCTTAAAGCCCTTATAAAGCAGTCCTTTGTCCCAGATCTGCTTAAGAGCCCACCATTCGGATTCTATGAAGTCATCATGATAAGTAACATACGGATCATCCATATCGGCCCAAAAACCGACGGTACCTGAGAAATCCTCCCACATACCCTTATACTGCCAGACTGATTCCTTACATTCCTTTATAAAAGGATCGAGTCCGTATTCCTCTATCTGATCCTTTCCGTCAAGACCCAGCTTCTTCTCGACCTCAAGCTCTACCGGCAGTCCGTGGGTATCCCAGCCTGCCTTACGGGGAACATAGTATCCCTTCATGGTCCTGTACCTGGGGATCATATCCTTGATAACACGGGTGAGAACGTGACCTATATGGGGCTTTCCGTTTGCCGTCGGAGGTCCGTCATAAAATGTATAGGTCTCTCCCTCCCTGCGGTTTTCCATGCTTTTTCTGAAAATATCATTATCAGCCCAGAATTTCTCGATCTCTTTTTCTCTCTCTACAAAACCCAGGTCTGTGGATACCTTCTTGTACATATCTTCTGTCCCTTTCTGTTTATATCATTTAATTATCTGCTTTTTATCTCTCTGTTATCTGTGTTCTATTCAGGATCTTTTTTGCGGTACCTGCTATATCTCAGTCACACCCGAAGTTTCCGACCGATCCGTCTGCAAAAGGGCTTCCGATATCACATCTCCCGTGATGATGTACCTCCTTCACAAAATCCTCCCTCTCGGTCTCAACCCTGTGAACACCTATCCGGCTGACGCCTTCACCGGTCTTTCTATCGAGCATGTTTATGACTTCTTCTATTTCCTTATCTGTGGGCATATCCATATCGATGTTCATATCTTTATCAGCCTACTTTCCTTCATATATTATGGCGCTTTCCACGTCATAGCCTTTTAAGCAATCCCTGCCGTTAAGTCCTGCAAGCTCCATCAGAAAGATCACTTTTACAACTTCTCCGCCTAAGGATTCCACAAGATCTATCGCAGCCTTCATGGTGCCGCCGGTGGCTATAAGATCATCCACCATTACCACCTTCATTCCCGGTTTTATGGCATCCTTATGGATCTCAATCTTTGCCGTTCCGTACTCAAGGGCATATTCCCTGGATACGGTCTCTCTGGGAAGTTTTCCGGCCTTCCTTATGGGTATGAAAGGTTTTTCGTATTTATAGGAGATGGGAACACCGAAGATAAAACCTCTTGACTCGGCCCCTGCCACAACATCAAAATCAATATCCTTTAAAAACCCGCTCATCGTATCTATCGCAAGTTTCAGTCCTTCTCCATCCTGTAAAAGGCTTGTAACATCCCGAAAGATAATACCCTTTTCCGGAAAATCGGGAATGCTCAATATGTAATCCTTTAATTCTTTCATATATTTTATCTCCCGTCTAATGGCGATCGCAGTATTGATCTGTTTTCTGATAATGCCCTCCGGAGTCTGATCTTTTTCCTCCGGTTTTATGCATACATAATCATTATATTTATCAGACCCTTTAATTACAAGCAAAAACTCATATCACTGACGCATGGCTCTCAGCATTTCAATTAATTCAAGGTCGGAAGCAGTCAGCTTCACATTTGAATCTATGGTATGACCCTCCGGATCCGTTATCGACACACCTATAACGGTCCCTTCTCTGATTCCCATATTTCGTGCGGCATTAAGAAATGCCGGGAATTTAGGGTGATTGGCTGTAAAAGTGTCCCATGCCTGCTTTGCTTTCATAACATCGGGAATATTCATTATCATTCTCTCCTTTCCGCGTTACTGCCCGTTTTTCCTCCTCTGAGGACAGGACGGGCTATATGCACATTAAAGAATTCGATCAGCGGCCCCATGAAAAAGGCCGTTATTATCGTACCGACACCTGCTATCGTCGGTATTTTCGCAAAACTGCCGTCCTTAGATAACAGGAACAGTACTACACCAAGAACAACGCACACTATGTCGGTGATTATCCTTACATATTGGAACTTTCCTTTTTTCCATGTATTACATATGATAAGTGCCACGGCATCATAAGTTGATACACCAAGGTCGGCAGTCATATAAAAGGCCGAGCCAAAGCAGATCACCACTACACCGATAACGAGACATATCACTCTTACGGTCATGGAGGGGTTTACTATGATCTTCTGAAGGAACTCGTAAGTAAACTGCGTAATGTATCCAAGCAGAAACAGGTTGATAAAGGTGGCTATGCCAATATAGTGTCGGTCAAATATCAGTGAAAAAAGCAGAAGAACGGCATTTGCTATTACATACAGTGTCCCGAATCCTATAGGAACCAGCGAATCCAGACCGGCCATAAATGACTGAAACGGATCAACACCCAGTGCAGCGATCTTAAATACTCCCACACTGACGGCACAGATAATGACACCCGACAGAGTCATCAATATTCTTCTGTACAAAACTTTTTTATCCGAATTACTATCCATATATAATGCTCCTTAATCCTGATCGATAATCCAAATCTTTTGAGATCACGTGCAATTTCTTCAAAACTACTGTAAAATCCGTTTTCCATTCTAACACGAACCGGGCAAATGTAAAAAGGGCGTAAAAAAAGAAGAAGCAACAACTCCTTCTTATTAATCTTAGAGGCGACTGCCGGATTTGAACCGGCGATCAGGGTGTTGCAGACCCACGCCTTACCACTTGGCTAAGTCGCCATATGTTTTTCAGATGACTCCGACGGGAATTGAGGAACCGCAGGTTCCGACACGAGCAGCAAGCGAAGCGGTTGCGAGTCGAACCTCGTTTGACTATCTACAACCTGCCTGTCTCTATCCTATCAAAATCTTGATGACTCCGACGGGAATTGAACCCGTGTTACCGCCGTGAAAGGGCGATGTCTTAACCTCTTGACCACGGAGCCGAAACGGAATTTCGTATCGCGAAATTTCGTTAGTCGTCGATCTCGTCAGAGATCGTAAGACCCTTGTCACAACCTTACGGTTCAAACTACCTCAAACAGAGTCTGTGTTTGCTCGCTTATGCTCGCAAAGCAGAAAAATTCTCTTTGAGAACTTTTCTGTAGCGGCAGATTTCTTTGAAATCTCCCGCGAGCTCCCCGAGTTGGGCTCGAACCAACAACCCTTCGGTTAACAGCCGAATGCTCTACCATTGAGCTATCGAGGAAAATTCATTGTTTTCAATCCCACAGCTACCCGGGGAACGCGCCGCAATGCTCTACCATTGAGCTATCGAGGAAAACTGAGCATTGCAATTCGGAAAACCCGAATCAACGGGGAGCTTGCTCACCGGTTGATGAGTGTTTTACGAATTATGATGCGAAAAAACGTCGCGAGGTGATGCGAAGCATTACCGAGAGAGGCTTTTTCGCCACAATGCGGGCTACATTACTCATGTACCCTCAAAACCAAATACTGAAAAATCTTCTTTAGGAAAAGCTTTCGCCCGATT
>JAIKZD010000104.1 GCA_024682555.1 Lachnospiraceae bacterium
AGAATCTGGTCATCCTTCCATTTCCTGCCGAGGGATCTGAATGCTGAAAAGAAGCACTGCACAAAGCATTACCTCAACAAATACAGGCTGATATGCGGCCCTAACGGCGATCTTCTGGTAAAGACCGTGGAACTTGCAAAGGATAAACCGCTGCAGTCGGTCGGCATCGCAATGCATGTGCTGGCCGACACCTGGGCCCATACCAATTTTGCGGGTACACCCTCTTTGGTGATCAATAATACCAACTATGTGTTTTATGAGCTGTTTCCGGGCGGAGATGACTACATAGAAAAGCAGATCAGATTCGTACATAAAACTTCCGTTCCGGATGATCTTGAAAACAGCGTTTATACAAACAGTCTTTATCAGAGCAACGAGAATTCCATTATGAATCTCGGGCACGGAAGGGCCGGACACCTGCCGGATTACAGCTTCGTGCGCTACAGATACCTTCCCGCATGGGGAGAGTATGCGGAGATCACAAAAGACAATCCGTCTGATTATTTCAGGGCGTTTACCCAGATGATCTATGCCATGAAGTATATCCGGGGCGTTAATCCTTCGTTTGAAAAGGACACCTATGATATGGCTGCGATCGAGCCATGGAAGGACAGGATAAAAGGAATAATAGAAAAGCGGCAGCTCCTTGCAAGCGATGACTGGAAAGCTTTCGGAGAAGAAATGTCGGGACAGGAAATAGAAGACTTCGTAATTGATAAGTTTTTTGATGAATACACGGGGAAAGCAAAAAAAGAAAAAGATGACAGCTTTCTCGGTAAATTCATACGGGGCGCCATAGCACATAAGGGCATGGTCATAGATGAAATACTCAGGACCGGAAACAAGCTTGCCGGGAAAGTAAAAGGGGTGAGATAAATGACGATATTTCAGCGGTTCAGAAGCCTGATCATCGGGGTGGTCATGATGATAGTGGCTATTATCTTTATTGTCGATCCCAGTGATACGGCATATCTCATTGTTATTGCCGTTCTTTCGCTCGGTCTTGCCATATACGGGTTAAAAAACATATTTTTCTATTTCACAATGGCAAGGCATATGGTAGGCGGAAAGATAATGCTGGTACAGGGAGTGGTGATCCTGGATCTCGCGCTGCTTACCGGTTCTCTTTCAGATGTGCCGAAGATATATGTACTTCTGTATCTGGTAGTAGTCCATGCTTTCTCCGGGATCATTGAGGTCTTAAGAGCCATGGAGGCCAGAAGAACAGTATCCGGGCCATGGAGAATGAAGTTCAGCCACGGGGTCATGAATCTCCTGCTGGCGCTTTCGTGTTTTATTTTTATAAGGCAGACACATACGGCAATCATAATATACAGCATAGGGCTTCTGTATTCCGCAATAATGCGGATAGCGGACGCGTTCAGAAGGACTACGTTTATCCTGATAAAATGATCATAAGGAGTTTATCGAATTCATGAAAAATCCCTTTGAAGAAGCATATGATTTTGCCCTTGATGAAATGACAAATTTTGTGTGCAGACTCACACCGGAAGTAGTGGGACATATTGTTCTTATGTCCGTAATAAGAAGGGATACTGTGGAATCAAAAAGGATCTTTTCCATAGCTATTCTGGTCGCTCTGGGCTCCGTGATAAATATGCTGTCAACGGTATATAATTATATTTTTTATAGGTATCCGGGGGAAAAGGATCAGGATCTTTTGATTCTTACCCGATGCTTCTCTCATATATTTATACCCCTGTTCATCGACCTGCCAAAGCCAAGACAATTGGCTCGTAACATCGTCCAAAGGGACTGGCACTTATGCCGGTTCATAGTATATAATAGTCTTGCGAAATGGGATTGACAACTATAATTCTCAAGACGGAGGAAGAAAGCATGACTATTACTACTTTTAACCCAATGATCCTTTCAAAAGACGCTGACAGTATCATCAAACTCTTCGAAGAGATGGGATTTGAGAAGAAGCATAAGGTCGACAATATCGACGGCAAGGATATTTCCAGCGTTCGAATGACTGACGCAAACGGATTTCATCTGGATGTAGCACGTGTGGAGTCCATGGAAAGGGATATGACTACCATGCGTATGAATGTACGTGACTTTGACGAAGCCTATGAGTTTTTGAAAGATCGCGGTTTCAAGAATGCAAGAGGCGACGATCATAAGGTAGATTCCAAGTCTGCAAGGTCATGCCTAATGATCTCTCCTTCCGGATTCTCGATCCAGCTTACACAGCACATACGGAAAGAAGACCAGTAAAAATTGCTTCAAGAATGCCCAGGGAGATAAGATCACTGAAACCGGATCGTCAAGATCAACAATGATGGTTTCTCCGTCAGGCTATTCTATCAGTATCAGCAAGCATATCAAAAAAGACTGAAAAGATGGGTGACAGGGGAAGACAAAAGGACCGTCCCCCTGTCTTACTCTACCTTCCGTAGGTACCATATTCCTGCTTTTCGGATTACAATCTGTGCATGGAGGTGGAATTCTTATGAACCAATATGTTACAGGCGCAGCAATTAAGGAACTACGCGAAAAGAACAAAATGACACAGCTTCAGCTGGCCGAAAAGCTTGGAGTAAGCGACAAGACGGTCTCGAAGTGGGAAACAGCAAAAGGATATCCGGATATCACGCTTCTGGAACCTATTGCGGAGGTATTCAGGATTTCTGTTACGGAGCTGATATCAGGCAATGCCATTCACAACGCAAATGTTTCCGCGAATATGATGAAGTCGAGATTTTATGTCTGTCCGATTTGCGGAAATGTTATACACAGCATGGGTGAGGCGGCTATTCATTGTCATGGTATCCGGCTTACGCCTTTAGAAGCAGAAACAACGGATGAGCATCACATGGGTCTGATCGAATGCGTTGAGGATGAGTATTATGTGCGGATCGATCACAGCATGACGAAGGATCATTATATTTCGTTTGTGGCGGCGGCCTCATCCGATGATATGCAGATGGTGAAATTATATCCGGAAGGAAGCGCCGAAGCACGGTTTAAGATCAGGGGAGTCAGAAGGATCTTCTTTTTCTGTAACCGGGATGGCCTGTTTTCGATCGATCCGGTAAAGGGTATTGATGACAGGGAAAGCGGATACGATGATTCCAAGGAAAGAAGGGAGCTTGAAAAGGCGGCCGACATGCTTTTTGGATGAGAGCCAACGGAAATGATAATACGTGAACAAACTTGACACTGTAAAGATGCGTGTTATAATCAATGTTGACAATGTAAAGATTGGAGACCTGATTATGAACCGCATTTTTATTTTTTTCAAAATAACCGTCCTGTGTGCTCTGGTGCTGATAGTTGTGATCCTTGTTTTATGGGCATTGTTCAGCATCGGAAAGATCCGGACATATTCAGAACCGGACAGCCTGTCTGAAAAGTTTGTAATGGATGTAAACGGGGTCCCGAACGGCTTCTTTATTAACAGTAAAAATATCAATAATCCCGTCCTGCTCTTTGTATCGAGCGGGCCGGGCACAGATGATTATGTGTTTACCGAAAGATACAAGGACATGCAGCTGGAGGATTATTATACCGTTGTTTACTGGGATTACCGGTATATGGGGATCGCTTATGATCCGGGTGCTGATGTAAGCGGGATCACACTTGATAATCTTCTTAACGATGCATATACCGTTACCGAATATCTGAAAGAACGGTTTAATAAGGACAGGATCTATATCATGGGATTTTCCGGTGGTACACATATCGCTTTACGGGAAGCCGCGAGACACCCTGATAATTACCATGCGTATATCGGTATGGCTCAATGCGTTACCGATTCAGCAGACAATGATACCCTGATCTACAACTTCATGAAGAATGTTTTTAGCGAACGGGGTCAGAAAAGTAACCTGAAAAAGCTCGAAAGATCTGTTGATCACTTTGAAGACGGAAGTGTCAGATGTAAAAACTGGTATGAGTATGTCTATCTGCTTCATGATGCCGGAGGCGGAACGATCCGAAACAAAAGTGAATTCGCGGGGATAGCATGGCCTATCATCACCTGCAGGTGTTATACTATTTTCGAAAAGATAGGTTATATTGCTGCCACGAAAATGTACCGCACCACACCCCTGTCTAAAGAGCTTGATAACTACGATTACAGAAGATCGATCACACATTTGGACATTCCTGCGTTCTTCATAAGCGGTGAATATGATTATAACTGCCCTTGGGAACTGGTACAGGAATACTGCGGTGGGCTTGATGCTCCATGTAAGGCATTCTATATGATCAAAGACAGTGCACACAGCCCTTTATGGGAGAACGCAAAAGACAGTATGGAGATAATGAAACAGATCAGGGAGATGACAGAAAATGGCTGATAACTATCATCACGGGAATCTGAGACAGGCTCTTATTGATTCCGGTATAAGGATCATTAATGAGAACGGGGAAGAAAATCTTTCTCTCCGCAAAGTTGCCGCTGAGTGTGATGTTTCTCATGCTGCGCCTTATGCACATTTTAAGAATAAAGAAGAACTGCTTGAAGCAATGAAGAAAAGCGTAATGGACAGATTTACGGGCGAACTGGAATCTGCCGTAAACAAAGGCAGGAATGCTGAGGAATCAATAATCCTTATGGGGAAAGCCTATATTTCTTTTTTCAGCGAAAATCCCGATTATTTCACTTTTCTTTTTGGAAAACTGAGCATCTGTGCCCATCTTCAGATGGATCAGCTACACGAAGAGGATTATCCCCCGTTCCTTCTTCTCAGAAAGCTGTACAAGACTTACCTGACCGAAAACGGGATAGAACAGACGGATAATGAGCAGGAGATAGGTATCACCAAAACATGGGCTCTTGTCCATGGTCTGGCTTCTATCGCCTGTATGAAGGGGATACATTCTTCCATGGACTGGGGCGATCCGGATATACGTCTTCTGGTGCCGGAAACTTAAAAACTTAGTTACAATTCCAAGACTGTTGGACCGCAGCCACGTATCAAGTGCGCGGCTCGGTGCTGAACAGTAACAAAACTCTGACAAAAATCTGTCGCATTTTCGGAATTAATACGTATAATATATTGATACAAACGCCAAAAGCCAAACAACACAAGCAGGCAGAAAACTATTGTTGTTACTAGAAAAGAGGAAAGTATGGTCCATTACGAAAGAAAACAGTATTTCAGGAAGCTCCTTGTGATCCTTTTGTCCGCAGCACTTGCAGTGACAGGTTGTGCAAGGGGAGGCGATAAAAAGACGGAAACCGGGAAAGCGGAGGAAACGGTTTCGGAAAACATTCAGGCTGATACAGGCGCTGATAATGATGATACCGGAAAGGAGTCCGGACAAAAGAAACCGCTTGTTCCCGGGGATACAGAGAAGCTTCCGGAATGGGAGTGGCAGGCGCAGACCGTTTTTCCTGACCGGAGGGGAAAGGTGGATGATACCCTTGCCATGAACAGCCTTTTAAGTTTTAAAGGATACCATGGACAGGGTAAGATGTATTTTACTGCTTCAGAAACTGTTTCTTCTTTCCATATGTATGTTAATAACCGTGAGGTCGATACCTCCGGCGTAAAGGCAGGGAATGTTTATGAGCTTGATTTCGGGGATGCCGCGGTGAACGGATTAAATACCCTTCAGGTTTCCGGGATCGAGCCGATGAATGCTAAAGAAGCGGTACGTGTGTGGATCCCTTATCCCGAGGTGATCCAGGGCGTGCCCGGGGAAGAAGGCATATCTGATGAATCTCTTTCTCTTATATCAGATATTGTTTCATCAGATGTGGAATCAGGGTTTACCGCGGCCCAGCTTGCAGTTGTACGGAACGGAAGGCTTGTCTATGAGAACTCATGGGGAAAAGTGAACTCATACTTACCTGATGGCAAGATCAATTCCGACAGCCCGGATGTAAACAGCGACACCATGTTTGACCTTGCATCCGTGACGAAGATGTTTGCCACAAATTATGCGCTCCAGAAGCTCGTGACGGACGGAAAACTGACTATTGACGCACACATCGTGGATTTTCTCGGCGAAAGATTTTCAGAGGATACGATGGATTTTGCGTATCAGGATGCGCCTGATCCGGGAATCGAGACGATGAAGCAGTGGAAAGCCGAGCTTACCGTGAAGGATCTCTTATGTCATCAGGGAGGTTTCCCTGCATCGCCCCGATACTGTAATCCTTATGTGGATGCGGTTACCCAGAAATACGGGGAGGAATATGAGAATATCCTCTTTGCCGGGAATGATGCAACTGAGGACACCAGGGAAGCAACCATAGAAGCGATTTGCAAAACACCTCTTATGTATGAACCGGGTACAAAGACCGTATATTCCGATGTGGATTATATGATCCTGGGACTCGTGGTGGAGAGTGTTTCGGGCAAAAAGCTGGATCAGTACGTTAAGGACACTTTCTATGACCCCATGGGCCTTAAGCATATTACATTTACTCCGTCCAGGAACGGCTTTTCAAAGGAAGACTGTGCCGCGACCGAATTGAACGGTAATACCAGGGATGGCTTCCTTCAGTTCCCCGGGATAAGGACCGAAACCATTCAGGGTGAAGTCCATGATGAGATGGCATACTACAGCATGGGAGGAGTGTCCGGACACGCGGGTCTTTTCTCCAATGCGACGGATCTTGCAAAGCTTGCCAGCGTAATGCTTACCGGAGGATACGGGGAGCATAAGTTCTTTTCAAGGAACGTGATGGATCTCTTTACCTCACCGAAAAACAGCACTGACGCCAACTGGGGTCTCGGCTGGTGGAGAGAGGGAGATGACCAGAGAACCTGGTATTTCGGAGAGAGCGGCTCGGGGACATTCGGCCATCAGGGCTGGACCGGCACAATGGTCATGATAGACCCTGTAAAGGATCTGGTCGTGGTTTACCTTACAAATAAGATAAATTCGCTTGTTACCGATAAGATAGCAAATGCGAATAAGTTTGACGGAGGCTATTACACTTCGTCAACCCTGGGTTTTGTTCCGCAGCTTATCCAGCTGTCAATGGATTACGACGGGGATATTGAAGAACCTGCATTTTCTCTTCTTTCCGAGATGGTAAACGACAGTATTAAGCTTGTGGATCCCGCAATTGCAAATGAAGCGGATCATCCGGCCGTAAAAAATGCGGAAAGCAAGATAAATGTCCTTAAAAAGTACGCTGACCGTTCAGGAGATCCGGAATTTGCCAAAGTCTGCGAGAATGTGGACAACCGATGGAAAGAGTATAAAGAAGAGGCGGCCCGATCTCCCGAAGGTATCCTTCACGATATGACCACAGAGGAAAAGGTCGAAGAGATGCTTATGCCGGATGTACGTTACTGGTCTGAAAAGAACGGAGATAAGGCGGGGGTGACCGAACTTAACGCCGAGCTTTCGGATATGCTTAAGAAGCATAAATTCGGAGGAGTGATCCTTTTTGCCGATAATATCAAGGATGCCGGACAGACAGCAAAGCTCACCGACGATCTTCAGAAGGCGTACAGTTCGGGAAATGATAAACAAAAGCTGTTCATTGCGGTTGACCAGGAAGGCGGAAGGGTGACAAGGCTCGGCACCGGTACGCAGATGCCCGGCAATATGGCTCTCGGTGCGACCGGGGATACCGCCATGGCAAAGGATGCGGCTTATGTGATCGGAAAAGAGATAAGATCCCTTGGATTCAATATAGATTTTGCTCCGGTGGTCGATGTAAACCAGAATCCCTCCAATCCTGTAATAGGGATACGTTCGTTCTCTGACAGCCCTGAAATGACTGCGGATTTCGGTTGCGCATTTACCGAAGGCCTTCATGAGGCCGGAGTGATATCATCGCTCAAGCATTTCCCGGGACATGGGGATACCCAGACCGACAGCCATACCGGACTTCCGAGTATAGATAAGGACTATGATACCATAAAAGAAAATGAGCTGATACCGTTTGAGAAGTGTCTTAAGAACGGTGCCGATATGGTCATGACAGCCCATATCCAGTATCCTGAGATCGAGAAAGAGACCTATACTTCAATAAAAGACGGTGAGGATATCACGCTTCCGGCAACACTTTCAAAGGAGATAATCGGAGGGATACTCCGTAAGGATATCGGCTTTGACGGCGTGGTGATCACCGACGCCATGGATATGGCCGCGGTTTCCGAGAATTTTGCTCCGATGGATTCGGCACGTCTCGCTATCAATGCAGGTGTAGACATGATGCTGATGCCGGTTGAAATGGATTCTCCCGAGGGAATAAAGGCTATGGACAGGTATATCTCCGACCTAGCCGCACTCGTTAAGAAGGGAGAGATCCCGGAGTCAAGGATCAACGAATCGGTTTTACGGATACTCAGACTGAAAGAGAAATATGGCCTTCTCGGATCATCCGGCGGAGAGAATACAGAGTCATCTTCACGAAATGCCGGAGAAGAGGCAGGTTCAAAAGAAAATCATGACAGAGAATCAGAGATAGCGGAAAGAAGCATTACTCTCCTTAAAAACGAAAACGATCTTTTACCGTTAAAGAAAAACAGCGGCACGGCGGTCATCCTCCCCTATGGATCCCAGATAAAGTCCGTGGAATTCGCGGTGCGTAAACTAAAGGATGAGGGAGTGCTTGAAAAAGATGCAAAAGTTTCATCGGAATGCCTTGAGGATCTTCCGGAGGAGGACAGGGATGATCTTATTGAACGCTCATTAAGCGGAAATGATGTTGTGATAGCCGTATCTGCCCTGTATGGGAAGAACGAGCTGGATCCCTCTGAAGAGGACGGCTGGTGCAGTGCTCTTTACGACAGGCTTATAAAGAGAGCACATGAAGAAGAAAAGAAGGTGGTCATCTTAAGCGCACAGCTGCCCTATGACGCGGCAAGATACCAGGAGGCCGATGCTGTACTCTGCTGCTATAACGCACGGGGGATGACTGAGATCCCCGGAGATAATTCCGGTGATACACCCCAGTACGGACCGAATATTCCTGCCGCCATTTACGCAGCCTTTGGAGGATGCGGTATTACAGGCAGGCTTCCCGTGAACATACCGGAGCTTGACGCGCATTACGGATACAGTGACAGGATCCTTTACAACAGGGGAGACGGAATAAGCATTCCGGCTCCCGGAAAAGACGGTAAAAAGTCTCTGAGCGGAAATGAGACCCCCTGGCAGAAGGTGGTCCTCGGTGATGAACAGTTTGATGAGTATATTCCGCTCATTAAAGATAAGAAAGTGGCACTCTTTTCAAACCACACGGGAATAGTCGGTGATAAGACGGAAAGCTCCGGAGAAACGGGGTGGGTGAGTGATCAAAGCCTTATACCCTTCGGAAAGGAAGGGAACGGAAAGAATATAGGATACGGTCAGCATATTTTAGATGCCCTGATAGAACACGGAGCAGATGTCACCGCCATTTTCAGTCCCGAGCATGGTTTCAGGGGAACTGCCGACGCGGGAGAAAACGTGGACAGCTCGGTTGATGAAAAAACAGGCATACCAATTCTTTCCCTGTACAGCGCCAACAGCCATTATCCTTCCGAGGCGGATATGGAACGCTTTGATACGCTTGTTATCGACATGCAGGATGTGGGCCTCCGCTATTATACATACTATATCTCCATGTATTACCTTCTGGATGCCTGTGCACAGCATGATAAAGAGGTGATCATCCTTGACCGTCCGAACCCCAACGGATTTTATGTGGACGGTCCGATACTGAAGAAGGGATATGAATCCGGAGTAGGAAAGCTTCCTATCCCCGTGGTATACGGGATGACCTGGGGAGAGCTTGCGAAGATGATAAACGGAGAGGGCTGGCTTGAAGCCGGGAAGAACAAGTTAAAGCTTACGGTCATACCGTGCAGGAACTATACTCATCAGACCAAAACAGCCCTTATACGGAATCCGTCCCCTAATATCAAGGATATGAAGGCGGTATATCTGTATGCTTCAACCTGTTTCTTTGAAAACACGGCGTTCTCGGTCGGAAGGGGCACGGAGTATCCCTTTGAGGTGTACGGAAGTCCTGTAATAAAAGACGCTGAACGTTTTAGCTTTTCATTCACTCCCCGTAGTATGGACGGGGCTGTGACACCGCCTTTTGAAGGGAAGGTATGCAGAGGAAGGGATCTGCGGGAGATACCCCTTGAGGATATCTGGAAAAACGGTGTAGATCCCGGATATATCCTTGATGCATATCATGCATATATGGATACTTCCCCGGATTCCGATTTCTTCGGAACTCCGGATCAGAAGGGCAGGTACTGGCTGGATCTCTTAAGCGGCTCCGATGAACTCAGGAAGAAAATGATGGCCGGAGAGACAGCGGAGGAGATCAAAGCCTCCTGGCAGGATGATATTGAAGCCTTTAAGAAACAGAGAAAACCCTATCTTCTTTATGAGGACAATTAATATCGTGACAATCCGGTGATGTTTCTTTATAATGTAAAATATATGTCATTTTATAGTAAACGAAATTATATATTTCGTTTACTATAGATCAGAGTGTGAGCATGAGAAACAAGAATAACCGGAGAAAAACCGAAAACTTTCTGATATTCCTCGTATCTCTCGCCAGCCTGGGAGTAACGGCCGTAAGTGTGCTCCTGGGCTGGGAATTCTGGGTGCCCCCGCTCATTATCCTCGGGACCGTTCTGTTATGGGTCATGAATCTTTTCGAAAGGCCTGAATACAGCATGCGGGAAAGGGGATATTTTCTGTTTGCAATGCTGATAGTGTTCTACCACGGTGTCCATGTGACAAGTTTTTATGATGCCGCGGTCATTATCATCCTCGTTATGGTCTCATATTCATTTCTGGATCACATATATATGATGAATATGTTCCTTGCGGAGTATGTGATCACTCTTCTTATCCAGCTGTATCTCTCGTCAAAAACAGGATTCATGATCATGAATACCCTGAATAAGTCCAGGATCATCCTTTACATTATGAGCGTGATGCTGGTCTACTTATGGTGCGTAAGATCCATAGTCGACAGGATGGAAAAAAATGAAATACTGGGTGAAAAGGACGAAAGGATAGAAAGCTATGATGCGGACATGGAAGATTTCCTTTCCAATATTTCACACGAACTCCGAACCCCTGTAAATGTCGTGAACGGCATGTCTGATCTCATGATCAAGCGGAAAGCCGGCTCTGAGGCACATTCCATAAAAGACGCGGGGATAAGGCTGGCTTATCAGATAGAGGATATCCAGGATTATACCGAATGCAAGAGAAAAAAGGTAATGCTCGAGGAAGAGGAATACATGAGCATATCACTTATTAATGATGTGGTCACAAGTTTCCGCTTTATTGAAAATACGAATAACCTTGAACTTGTTGTTGATCTGAGCCCTTCTGTCCCGGCGAAGATGAGGGGAGATATAAAAAAGCTCCATAAGATATTCAGGCATCTTCTCGAAAATGCCGTGAAGTTTACGAAAAAGGGAGGGATCTTCGTAAGAATGTATTCGGAAGATACCGACAGCGGGATCAATCTCTGTATTGAAATGACGGATACCGGCATAGGCATGGACAGAAAGGCAGTTGAATCGGTATCGGAAGGAATGTATCAGGTCAATAAAAAGAGAAACCGGAGCTCAGGAGGAATAGGGCTCGGGCTCTTCATAGTATACGGATTTGCACACAGAATGGATGGTTTTGTAAAGATAGAGAGTGAAAAAGGGACCGGCACGACCGTACGGGTTACGATCCCGCAGGAAGTTACTGATGAGACACCCTGTCTTTCTCTTTCGAAGGGATTTAAGGGAGATATCCTTTTCCATGTGAAATCAGGCAAGTACAAAACACCCAGGATCCGTGATTTTTACCGTTCAATGGCTGCTGATCTCGCTTCTTCCATTCACGTTCCGCTCTATCCCGCAGAGACGGTAAGGGAGATCGAACGTCTAAGGGAGAAACTGAATGTTACAGTTATTTTCATGGGGCAGGAGGAATATGCGGAGAATCAGGAGTATTTTGACAGATTATGTGAAGAGGGTATCGTGGTCGCCGTTTCCGCAAACGCCGGATTTAAGGCTTCTCCCGGAAGCAATGTGATGATAATGCCTAAACCTTTGTATGCGTATCCTGTTGTCAAGATCATAAATGAAGGACGGAACGCGAAGAATATCGAGTATGACTCCAGCGCGTCAAAGCCGGTATTTAAGGGTATCAGGGCTCTTATCGTTGACGATGAACCCATGAATCTCGTTGTGGCCACGAATCTTTTCTCGGATTATGAAATGGTCATTGATACTGCGGGAAGCGGGAAAGAAGCAATTCAAAAATACAGGACCGGAGAATATGATGTCGTCTTTATGGATCACATGATGCCGGAAATGGACGGCGTGGAAGCCATGAAGGGGATAAAAAAGGAGGCTGCCGATCTGGACAGGAGCATAATTGTCGTTGCTCTTACGGCAAATGCGGTTTCAGGAGCGAAAGAAATGTTTATGAGGGAAGGTTTTGACGGATTTATCGCAAAACCCATAAACCTGGCTGATTTTGAAAGAGTTATGACTCAGGTTCTTCCCGGATACAGGGGAGGTGAAGCTTAATTATGATAAAAAGCTTTGTTAACCGTGTCATCGCTTCCGTAAAGGATCCGGAAAGAGACTTTTCGGAACGTATATTCCTGATATATTCCATTATCTCGGAGATAGCCGTGATCATTGCGCTTGTTGCGGACATCATCCTTAAGGAAAATATCGGGGAAATAATCACTCTTATACTGATAATCACACTTGTGCCTACGATCACTTTTGTGTGCCTTTTCAGGGAAAAGGTGGGATTTGCCATAAGGCTCATCGTAATAAGTCTTGTTTTTGCGGTCCTTCCTTCATTGTTCTTCTTCGGAGGTGGCCTGGAAGGAGGAGGGATATTCTGGTTCATCTTTGCGTTCATGTATGTGGGACTAGTGATATCCGGAGCTTTAAAAACGGTTGTCCTCGTCTTTTTGTTCCTTTTAACCCTTGCCTGTTATCTGACCGCATATTTTCATCCGGAGTTTATCGTCGGGCATTCCCGCGCTGTGTATTTTGTGGATTCCTTTGTTTCCGTAATACTCGTAGGTGCGGTCTGCTATATAATGACCTGGTCCCAGAACAGGCTTTTTATGGATGAAAATGCCCGCGCAAGGAAGGAAGCGGAAAGGGCAGAGGAACTGACACTTGCCCAGAACCGTTTCTTTTCAAGCATGAGCCATGAGATACGTACCCCCATTAATTCCATACTCGGACTTAATGAGCTGACACTCAGGAATATGGATGCTACTGATGATATAGTGAAAAACTCCACCGGCATACAGGGAGCAGGCAAGCTTCTCCTTGCACTTATCAATGATATCCTTGATTTTTCAAAGATGGAAGCCGGAAGCATGGATATTGTTCCGGTGGATTATCATGTAGGGGATCTTATATCTGAGATCGTTAATATGATATGGCTTAAGGCAAATGACAAGGGACTTAAGTTCAATGTCAGTATCGACCCGAAAGTTCCGTCCGTATTATACGGTGACGAGGTAAGGCTTAAGCAGATAATGATAAACCTTCTGAATAACGCAGTGAAGTACACACAGGAGGGATCCATCGATCTGTATGTGGAAAGCGATGAAACTAATGATAAGACCACAGTTTTGAGTATCTCCATTTCCGATACGGGCATGGGTATCAAAAAGGAAGCGATCCCCTATCTTTTTGATGCGTTTAAGAGAGTGGACGAGGAAAAGAACAGGCAGATCGAAGGTACGGGACTCGGACTTTCAATAGTAAAGCAGCTCATCGAACTCATGGATGGAACGGTGACCGTAAACAGTGTTTACGGCGAGGGTTCTACCTTTACCGTTACCGTGAAGCAGGGAGTCTCTGACAGTGCACCGATCGGGGAACTGAATATCCACAGCGAGCAGATGGCAAAGAGGAGTAAGTACGAAAGCAGCTTTAAGGCTCCGGAAGCCAGGGTACTGATAGTGGATGATAATGAGATGAATCTCGAGGTTGAGAAGAAGCTCCTAACCGATACAGAGAGCAGTATCGACACTGTATTAAGCGGAAGGGAAGCACTCGAAAAGACCGTTCAGGTTCACTACGATGTGATACTTATGGATCATCTGATGCCTAAGATGGACGGAATAGAATGCCTGGAGAATATCAGGAGCCAGACAGGAGGTCTTAACAGAAACACTCCGGTCATAGTACTTACCGCCAATGCGGGCAGTTCCAACATGGATCTTTATAACCGTTCAGGCTTCGACGGATATCTGGTAAAACCGGTTTCCGGTGAGGCACTGGAAGAAATGCTCATGAAGCACATCTCCCGGGAAAAACTTATTATCCAGGGAAAGATGATGAGAATGCGTGAGGATATAGATGCGACGACCGGATACTTACGAAAAGCCCAGGTCATCATCACGTCCAGCAGTATGTGCGATCTGCCGGAGAAAGTGACAAAGAAGCATAATATTCCAATCATTCCTTTCATGATCCGCACCGATAAGGGCGTTTTCAAAGACGGGGTGCAGATGGATCCAAATGA
>JAIKZD010000117.1 GCA_024682555.1 Lachnospiraceae bacterium
CCCGGAGACTCCGCTCAAACGAAACCCTGGAAAAGATACTCCTTGATCTCTCGGAGCGGAGCGGAATAGAGGATATAGAAGATTTTGCCAATGTTTTCGCTGCCGCAAAGAGAAGCGGCGGGGACTTTACCAGGATCATAAGGAAGGCCGCGGAATCCATAGGAGACAAAATGGATATAAGGCGGGAGATCCGCACCGCCACCAGTTCAAAGCGATACGAAACCCGGATAATGGAAGCCGTTCCTTTCGGGATCATTGTCTATCTTAATCTCACTTCCCCGGGATTCCTGTCAGTACTTTACCACGATCTGAAAGGATATGTGATCATGACAGTCTGTCTCCTACTGTATCTCACGGGTTTCTGTATGGCGGAAAAGATAAGCGCACAGGCTGAAAAAGTATAAAAGGATCTTATATATGAAGATATTCAGGCGTACCGCCGCTATGATACTGAAAAAATTCCGGCTTTCAAACAGTGCCGAGATCATAAAAAAGCAGATGCTTCTTAACCCCGCGGCAGGAGGAAGAAAGGAAGCGGAAAAATACAGGATCGAAAAGCTCAGTGAAGTGCTTAAGGTTCTTTTCTTCGGCGGGCTCCTCTCCGCAGCCGTTGCCGTAAGTTCACTGACGGCTTCCTGCGATACGGATGACTTCCGTATAGCGCGGAACGGGTACGGCGGCGGTGACAGGACCGTGGAATTATCCGCAAAGGTCGGTGACAGAGAGATCAGGGAGCCGATCTCCCTTACAGTCGGGGAAAGACAGTTTACGGAAGAGGAAACAGAGAAGATCTTTGATGAGATCGGCGGTGATCTTCCCGGAAAGATCCTGGGTGAAAACGGGTCGTTGGAAAGGGTCGAATATGACCTTGTCTTAAAGGAGACTGCGGATGAGTATCCCGTAAACATAGAATGGAGTACCGATAACTATGATGTCATTGACAGCAGCGGAACAATACAGGAAGAGGTAAAGGATGAAAACGGAACGCCGGTTGTACTAACTGCGACCTTAAGCTATCTCGGGAGATATTCCGATTATTCATTCCCTGTGCTTGTTTTCCCGAGACACAAGGATGCGGCAGGAAGGCTCCGGGATCTGGTCATAAATAAGATAGGACGTTATGACGCCCTGACGGTATCAGCCGAAAACCTTGTTTTGCCGCATTCCATCGGGGATTCTGAGATCTCCTACCAACTGCTCGCCGGAAAAAACGGCAGCCTCATTCTCCTTATCACTGTGATCTCGGCTTTCATCATCTGGTACGGCAGGGACAGGGATCTTGATAAAAAGATAAAGGAGCGGGAAAAGGAAATGCTTCTTGATTATCCGGACATAGTAAGCAGGTTAAATCTCTTTTTCTGCGCCGGTATGACCATACGCGGAGCCTTTGAAAGGATAGCGGCCGATTATGAAAAACAGAGAAAGAATAATAAAAAAGAAAAGAGATATGCATTTGAAGAAATGCTGATAACGGTGAGGGAAATGAAAGGCGGCGTACCGGAATCCCAGGCATATCAGAATTTCGGTTCGAGAGCCGGAGTCAGGAGATACGGAAAACTCGGAACTCTCTTATCCCAGAATCTACGGAAAGGCAACGCGGGTCTTACGGCAGCTCTTGAAGCCGAGGCCAGAGATGCCTTTGAAGACAGAAAGGCAAATGCCAAAAGAACCGGTGAAGAAGCGGGCACAAAGCTCCTGCTTCCAATGGGGATAATGCTCCTTGTAGTAATGATCATAGTTATCATACCTGCGTTTCTGTCATTTTCACTTTGAAAAATACGTATGAGACAGCCCGGAAATCCGGGGCTTTATCATAAATAATTAAAGAAAGGAGCCGGAAAAGAGCATGCTGAAACGTTTTTTTGTCGAAGAGGACGCAATAGGTACGGTTGAAATGATACTGATACTCGTTGTCCTGATAGGCCTCGTCCTTATCTTTAAGGAACAGCTTACAAATCTGGTCAATAAGATCTTTAAGACCATCAATTCCAAGGCCGGATCGGTCTGAAAATCCGCTTTGACCAACAGGAGGGTTTATGAAGAGGGGAACTATTAGCGTATTTCTAAGCCTGTCACTGACGATCATTCTGTCTCTTATCGGGGCTCTTATTGAAAGCGCCAGATACAGTGCCTTAAGAATGCGTACCGAAATGATAATGCAGATGGGACTTATGTCCATATTTGCGGAATATAACAGGGAACTGCTGAAAGATTACGATCTCCTCTTCATAGACACCACCTATGGCACGGGGAAAGCCGACATATCCGCCACCGAAGACCACCTGAAAAACTATATTCAGTATAACGGACGCCCTGCCAAAGGAATTCTGTCCTTCGGACTTGACGAGATCATGGCTCTTGATGTGGAAAAAGCGGATCTTACCCTTTACTCCTATGCTTCCGACCAGGGAGGACGGGAATTTAAGCGGCAGGCGATCCATGCCGTAAAGAACCGTTACGGCATGGGGATCGTGGAAAAACTGAAGAAAAACACCACCGATTATGAGAGAAGCGGTGTAAAAGATTATGACGTGGATTCAAAGAGACAGGCCGTGGAGGAGAAATTAAGGGACGTGGATCTGGATGTTAAAAAATGTCCTGTGGAGGAAGTTTATGATGAACGGCCCGGAATAGTGGAAACACTGGTTACCGGCGGAAAAGAAGTCTCAGATAAAAAACTTCTCCTGAATAACACAGCGTCCCACAGGAATTTAAGACAGGGAGCGGGAGTCATACGGCCTGACAGTGATCCGGATTCCTTCACAAACGAGCTTTTGTTTGATGCATATCTTAAATGGAAGATGAGCTCATATATAAACGATCTGTCCCATGAATCCTGCTCCTATGAGCTGGAATATATTCTGAACGGAAAAAATACGGATCAGGCAAATCTCCGGGACACAGTATTCAAACTCTTTATGATACGGGAAGCTGCAGATACCATGGCGGTATTTAATGATGAGGGCAAGAAATCACAATGCAGGGCTCTTGCAGCGGTGATCTCGCTGCTGCTCCTTAATCCCGAGATTGAAGAACCCCTTACGGATATGCTCCTCTTTACCTGGGGCTTTGCTGAAAGCGTTATCGACATGAAGACCCTCTTAAACAGAGGAAAGATCCCTCTTATAAAGGACGGAAAGGATTTCAGGATAAAGACGGTGGCAGATCTTCCCATATTCCTGGCCCTGCCTGCGGGAAGCAAAGAAAATACAAGCGGTATTGACTACGGGGACTACTGTCTTGTATTACTCGCGACGGAAAACAAAACAAAGAAGATAATGAGGGCAATGGATGTAATAGAAATGAATATGCGGACAAAAGAAGGGAATAAAGGCTTCCGTATGGACGGATGCATAGACTATGCCGAAGCGGATGTGGCCTTAAAGGCACCCAAAGGTTATTCCTTCACGATACGAAGGGATTATTCCTATGAGGCGGTCATAGAGTGACAAAGGACTTAAGAGAGAAGGAGGCAGGCGGATTCTACGGGTTCCCCCGATAACAGCCATTCTCCTTCATAGTGTGATAAAAGAATAATGCTTGGATTTAAAACCAAATCAGACAAAAACATAAAACTGCTTATATTTAGATTTAAAAATCCGCCTGCTTCCTTCTCTCTTAAGCACCTGAAGGGAAGCCTGACCATTGAGGCCGCTCTTGTACTGCCGGTGTTCCTTTTTGCCCTGATAAGCGTGATCATGATCGGAGAGGCCGTACGCTTTTCCGGCAATCTTAACGCCGCACTGCTGGATACCGGGAAAAAACTGAGCATATACGCTTACGCGGGAGATAAGGCAGGTCTTGACGCCGGCGGACTTATCGGAGGAAAAGCCGTATCCCTGACCCTGGGAAAAAGCCAGACTCTTACGGTTCTTGATAAGGAAGAAAGCCTTCCGTCACCTGCGGAAAACGGAAAAAGCGGTCTTTCCTTCATCCATTCGACGGTTCTGGGTCCTGACCAGATGATAGATCTGAACGCTGTTTGGAGAATGAAGATATTCTTCCCGCTGCCGGGAGTAAAGGGTTTCCGTGTTATAGACAGGGCAAGGATACGGGCATTTACGGGCTATGACAATACCCGTCGTGAGGACCGTTCACATGAAGACGAGGAAATGGTTTTTATCACCGAGACCGGAACCGTCTATCACCGGGACAGGAACTGCCGGCATCTGAACATAAACATAAGGACTGTAAAGAGAAGCGGCGTTGGAAAAGAAAGGAATGCCGGCGGAGGGAAATACTACCCCTGCGAATACTGTGGGAGCGGAAAGCAGGATAATGTATATATCACTGAGGACGGGGACAGATATCACAGTAAGATCAGCTGTCCCGGCTTAAAGAGGACCGTAAAGACCGTGCCTCTGTCCCGGGTCGGCGGCAGGCCGCCCTGTGCACACTGCGGCGGAGGATAAAATGATAATTATTACAGTTACCGTATTTCTGGCAATTTGTGCCTATACAGATATAAAAGAAAGGGTTATCCACATTCATGTGCTGCTGCCTTTTCTCGCCGCCGGTATTATTTATGCGGCATATTCGGGAGGGAATACTCTATTAACCGCAGCCGCGGGTGCGGCCTGCGGCGTCTTTCTCCTGATACTTTCCTTTTTTACGAAGGGTGCCATCGGGGAGGGGGACGGACTGGCACTTGCCGTAACGGGGGTATATCTGGGCTTTTCAGCCAACATAAGTCTCATTCTTACAGGACTTTTCTTATCCGCGGCCGCTTCGGTCATAACCGTTTTATTTAAGGGCTGGAAAAAGGACAGGGAAATTCCCTTTATGCCCTTTCTCCTCACGGCCTTTGTATTAATTAAGATAGGAGAGAAGCTATGAAAAAGTCATACAAGGCATCGTACACGGTTGAAGCATCACTGCTTTTTCCTTTTATTCTGTTGGTCATCGTTCTGTCGGTTTACGCCGGCTTCTTTATCCATGACCGTGCGGTAATGGATGCCGCCGCCAATGAAGCAGCCCTTCGGGGAAGCGAGATCACAAGTCCACACGGAGATATTTTTTCAAAAGTCAGGGATACGGGAAAAAGGGAAACAGAAGGACGTCTTTTAGCCACAAAAAATCTGGATATGGATATCAGGATAGACAAAAAGGAGATAAACGTGACATACAAAGGCGATTTTTCCATACCCAAGGGCGTGATACCGGTGCCGGGCGTGGATACCGGGATCTCGTCCATCACAGTATGCGGACACAGCAGCCGGACAGATCCGGCAGGCTTCATAAGGGAATGCAGGCTCATAGAAGAACATGTGGGAGGAAAAGAATAGCAGCCTATGGAAACAGAATACAGGCAGGATCTCTGTAAAAGAACAATGACGGTAAAAAGGAGCTGCGGTGAAAAAGGCGGCTTCCGTGAAAAAATGGTCATAAAAAACAACATAAGAGGACTTGCAAGAATGAATATCCGGCATCTGAACGGCGAATCCCGTTACTGCTTTGATATGGGTTCCTGCCAGACCCTGAAAAATGCTTTTGAAGGAAATCCCATGTCCATAAAAGATATAAAAGCGCTGTTCTCCGGAATACTTAACATTTCTGAAGAGCTCGGAAAATATCTTCTGGACCTGAAGGATATAATGATGGAGCCTGAACACATCTTCTGGGATCTGGAAAAAAACGAGCCTTATTTTTGTTATTACCCCGATTATCCGGAGAGCGAAGAGGGCTTTTTCGCCCTGGGCCGGTTCCTCATGGATGTATCGGACAAATCCTCCGAAAAAGCGGCCGGTGCGGCATACGGATATTTTGACAGGATAAGCGAAGGGATACTGCTTCCTGCAGATCTGTACAGAGGGAGCGTGGAATACCGTCCCACGGAAATTAAGGAGGATAAACCGCCCTCAGACACAGACATTTCGGAGATCCTGCCCGTTTCGGAGCTCTGGAAGGATGATGAAGAGGAGAATTTCTATTTCGGAGAACCCGGCAACGAAAAGACCGGGGATAAAAAACCGGGAAGGCTGTTTGTGTTTCTCTCGTTTCTGCCTGCGGTTTTTGCTGCGGGAATATATGCCTATATCTTTATGAATCCGTCGGTTATGATCCTTTTGGGATTATCGGACAGGGATTATATACGCGGCGGTATAGCGGTCATTGTTATTTCCGGCTTATTCATAAGCCTCGGGGTTTATATCTGGAACAAAAGAAAAAAAGAGGAAGAGATCAGGGAAAAGGATATGGACAGTCTTAATTCCGATATCACCGGGGAAGCATACTGCTTTGACCCTCTGGAAGAGAAGGCAATGGAAAGTGCCGAAAGAAACCGGGACACGGATAATGATGCAACGGTGATACTTTCCGGTTTTTCCGGAGGAAGCAGGCAGCGCTGCCCGTCTCTCTCGGGAAGGATAGCAGGGGAGGAAAAAGTACTTAAAATAGAACGAACTCCTTATATGATCGGAAAACTGCGGAATAAAGCGGACGGTCTGATCCCCGATCCGAAGGTAAGCAGGATACACGCATGCATAAGGGAGGAAGGGGGCCGGTATTATCTTTCGGATCTGAATTCCACAAACGGCACCTCAGTTAACGAAAAAAGACTGGGAAGCAATGAAACAGCCGAGCCGTTTGACGGCGATACGGTGTGTTTCGCGGATACGGTGTTCACCTTCCGCCTTGCATAAATTATTGCCGGATAGTACAATAACCCCTATGAACGAGAAAATATACGCTTTTCTTCTGCAAAGAGGATATACAGCCAATCAATCATCCA
>JAIKZD010000011.1 GCA_024682555.1 Lachnospiraceae bacterium
TTGTCGCCGTACTTAAATGCTGTTCCCTGGGCTTTCATTTCTTATCTCCTTTTTATATATCATGGTATCGGTCCGTTTATCCGGACAGATCCGTTTACTCTGCGGTTATATATCCCGCGATGGCACTGAAGGCACAGACTGCCGGGCTTGCAAGATATACCTCGCTGTCCACATGTCCCATCCTTCCGACAAAATTTCTGTTGGTGGAGGAGATGCATTTTTCGCCTGCGGCAAGAATACCCATATATCCTCCGAGACAGGGCCCGCAGGTCGGGGTGGATACCACCGCTCCCGCCTCTATGAAGGTCTTTAAAAGCCCCTCTTCCATGGCCTCAAGGTAAATGTTCTGGGTGGCGGGTATCACGATACATCTTACATTCTTAGCTATCTTTTTGCCCTTCATGATCTTTGCCGCGATCCTTAAGTCATCCAGACGTCCGTTTGTACAGGAACCGATAACGGCCTGATCGATCTTTATCTTTTCACCGATCTCATCCACCGTCTTTGTATTCTCGGGAAGATGGGGAAAAGCGACCGTAGGCTTAAGTTCTGAAAGATCGATGGTATACTCCTCATCATATACCGCATCCTCATCGGCTTCGAATATCTTTGCAGGGCGGCTGCTGTGGGATGCAAGGTATTCTTTTGTTTTTTCATCAACAGGGAAGATCCCGTTCTTTCCGCCTGCTTCGATTGCCATATTTGCTATGGTAAATCTGTCATCCATGGAAAGATTTTCAATCCCCGGTCCCGTAAATTCCATGGACTTGTAAAGAGCTCCGTCCACACCGATCATTCCGATGATATGCAGGATGACATCCTTTCCGCTTACCCACTCCGAAGGCTTTCCGATAAGGTTGAACCTTATGGCCGAAGGAACCTTGAACCAGGCCTTGCCCGTTGCCATTCCGGCAGCCATGTCGGTACTTCCGACACCCGTGGAAAATGCACCCAGAGCCCCGTAAGTACAGGTATGGGAATCCGCTCCTATGATGACATCCCCCGCCACCGTAAGTCCCTGTTCGGGAAGCAGTGCGTGTTCTATGCCCATCTGCCCCACATCATAATAGTGGCTTATATCATGCTTGAGGGCAAACTCTCTTACGCATTTGCAGTTTTCGGCGGACTTGATATCCTTGTTCGGTATAAAATGATCCATGACAAGAGCTATCTTATCCCTGTCAAATACGCCTTCCTTTTTGAGTTTTGATATCTCTCTTATGGCAACCGGAGTAGTTATATCATTTCCAAGCACCAGATCGAGCTCCGCCTCTATGAGCTGTCCGGCCTCAACATACTCAAGACCGGCATGGGCAGCCAGTATCTTCTGTGTCATTGTCATAGGTTTCTTCATGATCCTTTTTCCTCCTTATACCCTTTCTCCTATGTAATAAAAATTCTTACAGCTGTCAAGCCTGACATTCACTATCTGTCCTATTAATGACTCATCTCCCCTGAAATGGACCACAAGGTTTGATGAAAGTCTTCCCGAGACAAAGCCTTCCGAATGATCGCTTTTCTCTTCCACAAGGACTTTTTCCGTTTTTCCGGTTCTTTTTCCGGCCATCTCCCTGGCCGTTTCCTGTACCTTTGAAAGCACCCTGTCAAACTGTTGTTGTGCCAGGTCTCTCGGTACCTGGTCGGGCATCTTTTCCGCGGGAGTATTTTTTCTTTTTGAATAAATAAAGGTGAAGGCGCCGTCAAATCTTACCTTCTCTATCACATCCAGGGTATCGTCCACGTCTTCTGCCGTCTCCCCCGGAAAACCGATGATGATATCAGTGGTGATCGCGATATCCGGTATTTTCTCCCTTATCTTAAGTGCCAGCTCAAGATACTGCTCTTTTGTGTATCTCCTGTTCATCCTCTCAAGGATACGGGTGCTTCCCGACTGAAGAGGCAGATGAAGATGCCTGCATATCTTATCCGAGGAACTCATGACCTCGATAAGTTCGTCGGAAAGATCCTTGGGATGAGAGGTCATAAATCTTATGCGCTCGATCCCCGGAACCTTTTCAACCTCCTTAAGAAGCTCCGCAAAGCTTATATTCCTTAAAAGGCCCTTCCCGTAGGAATTGACATTCTGTCCAAGGAGCATGACCTCCTTTACTCCGTCCCGGGCCAGTTTTTCTATCTCCCGGATCACCGCTTCGGGCTCCCTGCTTCTTTCCCTCCCCCTTACATAGGGTACTATACAGTAGGTGCAGAAATTATTGCATCCGAACATTATGTTCACGCCGGACTTAAAGGGATACTTCCGAAGGCTCGGGATATCCTCAACGATCTCATTGCTTCCGTCCTGTATATCGATGACCATCGTATCCTCAAACTGGCAGGCACTGCAGATAAGCTCCGCCAGCTTATAGATATTATGGGTCCCGAAGATGATATTTACAAAGGGATAGCTCTTCTTTATCTTTTCAACGGCGCTTTTTTCCTGCATCATGCAGCCGCAGAGTGCTATCACCCTTTTTCTGTCCCTGTTTTTTTTGCCGTGCAGGTATCCGAGCCTTCCGTACACCTTCTGATCCGCATTGTCCCTTATTGTGCAGGTATTAAAGATCACAAAGTCGGCTTCCTCTTCTTTCTCCTCACAGGTATAGCCTATGGCCTCAAGAATGCCCGTGAGCTTTTCCGAATCCCTGGCATTCATCTGGCAGCCGAAGGTTGTCACATGATAGGTGAGAGGTCTGCCGGTCTCATTCTCCTTCTCTTCCCTGAGCTTTTTTGCAAGCTCTATGAAATAGTACTGTCTTTCCGGCTCATTCTCGGGTATTATCCGAAATTCTTTGTCCATCTGATATTATCCTTTTTTCCGTTATCACCATGTCCATCTTTTCATCCCCTTCATCGTGGGGGATCAATTCATAGAGCAGCTCTTCAAAACAAAGGCCAGCCCGTATTCCTCCTCTGCCCTTTAGATGACCGTCATAAAAGCCTTTTCCGTATCCCATCCTGTTTAAGGATTCATCAAAACACACCCCGGGGACCAGGATGAGATCCGGTTCCCCGTCAAAGGGAACAAGTCTGCTTTTATCGGGCTCCGGAATTCCCATGTAACCGGGTTTCAGATCCGTATAAGGATCTTCCACCTCAAAAAATTCCAGCCTGTTACGGCCATTCCCGGTTATGCTCAGGGGATAGTATATCTTCTTTCCGTCCTTTAAACATCTCTCCGTAAAAAGTGAAAGCAGAACCTCGCTCTTTACCGGATAATACAGAAAGATGTTTTCGGCGGAAAGATATGCTTTATGATGAATAAGCCTTTCCGCTATCTCTTCGGAAGCCCTTTCCCTGTACTTAAGGCTTAGAAGATCCCGTTTTTTCAAGGCTTCCTTCCTGAAAAGACGCTTATCGGTCTCAGCCTTTTTTTCCATTTTTATTTCCGAATTTCTTTCCGAGGTTTGTGATGCTTCCATCCTTTTCCTGAATGTTTATATTATCAAGCTGTGATTTCAGGTTACTTCGTACCGAGGCGATATAGTCCGCCCGCAGTTTCTTCTGTTCTTCCTTTTCCTCATCCGTAAGTCCCACACCCTGCGACTTATGATACAGCTCATTGATCCTTTTTATCTTTTCATCCATATTCATGGGGAATATCCTCACTTCAGGCCTTGTTTATATAGTCGGAGATATCAAACCCCTCATCTTTTTTTGCGGGGAAAAGGGTACCGTAGTTACGCCCCTCCATTATCTTATGGATCACCGAAACATCCTTCGCATTTGCTATGATCATGTCACAGCCCGCATTTACGGCTAAGGTGGCCGCATGGAGCTTTGCGCTCATCCCTCCCGTTCCTATACGGGAACCGGTGCTTTTTTTGGCAAAGCCCGATACACTTCCTATATCCTCGACCACATCGATAAAACCCGCATTTTTGTTGGTTCTGGGATCGTCCGTATATAAACCGTCTATGTCCGATAAAAGTATCAGGGCATCGGCACCGACCAGACAGGCAACTATGGCCGAGAGGAAATCGTTATCACCGATGGTATCCTCAACCTCATGTATGGCAACGGTATCGTTCTCGTTTACCACGGGGATGACGCCCATCTTAAGCAGCTCCGTGAAGGTGTTATGTGCATTTCTTCTGTTGATCTCATCCACGATGGTATGCTTGGTCATGAGGATCTGTGCGGTCACATGATTATACTCTGAAAACATACGCTGGTATATCATCATGAGCCTTGCCTGTCCTATGGCTGCAAGAGCCTGCTTCACCGGAGTGTTTTCCTCCGAGGGATCGGTATTCATGGTCTTTCTCCCGACGGCTATGGCACCCGAGGATACAAGGATAACATCTCTGCCCTGATTCTTGAGTTCGCACAGCTCCCTTACCAGCCTTTCCATCTTGGTCAGGTTTAACTCTCCGGTCTGCATATGATGCAGTGAGGAAGAACCGATCTTTACCACGATCCTTTTTTTGTCCTTAAGTCCTGCCCTCAGTTCCCTGATCCTGTCCGCGCCGTCCCGAAGCGCCGTTTTTTCCGTTTCCTTTTCTTTCTTCATCTCAGATACCGTTTCCGTCCCTTTTATTATAACTTTCCAAAAGCTTCCCGGCGGTCCGTACACCGTCTGCCGCCGCCGACATTATGCCCCCCGCATAACCGGCGCCTTCTCCTGCTGCATACAGACCCCTTATGCAGCTTTCGTGAGCCTCATTCCTTATTATCCTTACGGGGGAGGAGGTTCTTGCCTCTACCGCCGAAAGCACCGCATCCTCATCATTAAATCCCTCTATGCTCTCATTCCATTTATCGATGGATTCTATGATGGCCTCGTTTATCTCCGGATCCAGAACGCCTCGTATATCGGCTTTTTCATATCTTCCCATGATACAGGGTTCAAGCCCGAACTCCTTATCCTTACGGATGTTTCCGGATCTGAATTCCCTAAGGCTTAGGACCGGGATCTTTCCCTCCGCAAGAGCAAAGGCCCTTTCCTCTATCTTTCTCTGGTATTCCATCCCGGCTAAGACTCCCTCACCGTAATCTTTTTCATCAACGGCAACCACTATGGCGGAATTACAGTTTCTTCCGTCACGCTTCGAAAAACTCATGCCGTTTATGCAGAGTCTTCCTTCTTCGGAAGAGGAATCGATGACATAACCTCCGGGACACATGCAGAAGGAGTAAACGTTCCTTCCTTTTTTTGTCCTGTTGGTGACCTTGTAGTCCGAGGGCGGCAGGTCTTTGTCATATTCCGTTCCGTACCTGCTCTTATTCATAAGGCTCTGTCTGTGTTCAAGCCTGAGTCCCACCGCAAAGGGCTTCGAAACCATTTTGACATTTTTTTCATACAGCATTTCAAAGGTGTCTCTTGCGGAATGCCCTATGGCCATTACGGCTCTGTCCGTCATGATATCCCGGTCATTCGTCCTTATCCCGCCGAGACGCTCCCCTGTCAGGCAAAAGCCCGTCATCTTTGTATCAAAGAGGAATACAGCGCCGTTTTCCTCCATAAAGATGCGCATATTCTTTATTACCCGCTTAAGCTCATCTGTCCCGATATGGGGTTTGGCATCATAAGCTATCTCCTCTTTGGCCCCGAACTTTACAAAGGTCTCAAGTATAAACCGGTTGATGCCGTCTCTGTCCTTTACGGAGGTGTTCAGCTTTCCGTCGGAAAAAGCGCCCGCACCACCTTCTCCGAACTGAACATTACATTCCGGTGACAGAATCCCGGTTTCAAAAAAGTTTAATACGGTCTCTGTTCTTTTATCAATGTCCGAACCTCTGTCCATGACTATGGGAGGGATACCCGCAAGAGTGAGTATATAGGCACAGAACAGTCCGCAGGGGCCCGCCCCGATTATTACGGGTTTTGTGATACCGGACAGCCCTGAAGGATCCTTAAGCCCCGGGGGATCATATTTCTTCTCTTCATAGTATTCCGCCCCGGCCGCATTCCGGGTATTCAGTATCTTATCCTCAAGCTGCCTGCCAAGGTCCGCACAGACCGTATATACAAAAAAAATATCCGGTCTTTTGCGTGCATCAACGGATCTTCTGAGGATCTTATATTCAAACTGCGGGACCTTTCCCCCGCATATCCTGTCAAGGGAAAGAGCTCTTGTGATCTTGTCCCGGAGATGTTTTACATCCTCTCCGGGCCTTAGCTTTAAGCCGGATACTTTTATCATGTTAATATTCTTTAGCCTATACCGGAGTTAAAAGCTCTCCGGTTTACCGGTATCATATAAGGTGCAGGAAACGGGCCACGGCTGCCATCATATTCCCGCCGGGGAAGGCTCTTATCTCCGATTCTCTCACGCCCTTTAAAAGGAGCAGGGCGACAAAATAGACGATGACTGCCACCGTCAGAGCGATGATGCATGAAACCGAACTTTCCAGTGTTTTATTAAGAATAAAATAGGTCAGGCCGCATACGAGACCCATTATCATCGATGCTAAAAAAGGAATGATAAAGGTTCTGAGTATCTCCTGTCTGTATCCGAGGTGTTTCTTTATGTCTATCCAGTTAAGGATACATACGGTAAGCGAAAACAGGATTATGGATATCACCACACCGTACAGCTTAAGGTCAAGTACCGCCGTACACAGATAAAGGACCCCAACATGGAGTACCAGAGCTATGGCCGAATTCCTGACCGGCACGTTCATCCTGTTTATTCCCTGAAGTACTCCGTTTGAAAGGGTAGACATGGAATAGAACACAACCGATAAAGAACCCACTCTCAAAAGCATGGCCGCGGTATCTATATCCCCGGTAAACAGCATGGACAGTATGGGCCCTCCCAGGATGCTTAAACCCATGGCACAGGGGATTGCAACAATCATAACAAATCTCATCCCCATCCTGACTTTTTTTCTTGCACTCTTTCTGTCTCCTCTTTCGATGCTGGCCGTAAGAGAAGGCATCATGGATGAGCACAGGGCATTTGCCAGGGCTACCGGAACATTGATGATGGTCTTGTATTTTGTACTGAATATTCCCCAGTAGGAGGATATGTTCAGCTCGGACATTCCCCTGTTTCCCATGGCTCTTCCGAATATTCCCTGATCTATGACATCGGAGATGTTATAGATGGTGGAGCTTAATATGACCGGAAGAATGGTGATTATCAGGAAACGGAATATCCTTTTGTATGATTCGATATGGGTAGATTCATCCTCCCTCACTCTTTCCTTAAATCTTCTTCTGTGCAGGAAAAAAATGATCAAAAGCAGGAGCATTCCGGCAAAGGCACCGGAAAGCGTGCCGAAGGTTCCTCCCGCCGCACCGTAGGCGTAGGCATAGGCATCATCCCTTAAAAGACCCGAAACCTTAAGCCCGTAGTCAAAGAGATAGATCGCCGCAACCACCGATAAAACGGCGTTGACTATCTGTTCCAGGAGCTGGGATACGGCCGTCGGCATCATGGTCCCCGTTCCCTGAAAAAAGCCTCTCATGACACCCATGAGGGCCACGAGCAAAAGTGCCGGAGCAAGTACCCTTAAGGCTATTGCGCTCCTGGGCAGAGACATTATGCCCGCTGCCATGACATCCGCGCCGAACACGACCACAAGACAGGCTGCGGTACCTGTAAATGCGGCAAAAACAATTGCACAGTTAAACAGCCTTTTTGCATTTATATACTGCTCTTTTGCGATCCTTGCAGCTATAAGTTTGGATACTGCAACCGGAAGGGAATATGATGAAATGATCAGCATTATTGAATAGATCTGAAATGCGGCTGAATAATAACCCATTCCGCTGTCGCCGATGGTTTTCTGAAGCGGAATGCGATATAAAAGACCTATTATCCTGGATATTATACCGGCGAAAGCCAGGATTCCGCCCTGTACTATAAAATTTGAACTCTTTCTGTCCTTCTGACTGCTCATTATATAGACGCGGTTTACTTATCCCTGTTTATATCGAGAAGATCCATGATAATCCTCTGCCTCTCCTCCATCAGGATCCTGTCCTCCCCCCTGACATGATCATATCCAAATAAGTGTAACATACTGTGAACGATTAGAAAAGCATATTCTCTGCGCACACTGTGTCCGTACTCCTCTGCCTGACTGAATATCCTGTCCGTACAAAGGACGATGTCACCAAGCAAAAGTTCCCCGGTATCGGGATCAAAGCAGTCGGTTTCATCAAAGGATGAAAAATCCGCAGGTTTCTCAAAGGGGATCATAGGGAAGGAAAGTACATCCGTTTCCTTATCGATACCCCTGTTGTCCCTGTTTATCTCCCTTATCTGCTCAGGTCCCGTAAGAAGGAGGCTTACGGACACCTCATAGGGACAGTTCTCCGCTTCCGTGACCGTTCCTACTATTCTTTCGAACAGTTTTTCATGATCAAAATCAAACGTGCACTCTTTTTCCGTTTCTGTATTTAGGGTCAACTTTGTCGCTCCTTAAAGGGGAGGTCTTTTTCTTCCCCTTTTCCTCATAATCCTCATAAGCCTTGACTATCTTCTGGACAAGGGGGTGTCTGACCACATCCTTCGCCGTAAGTTCGCAGAAGCTTATCCCATCTATGTTCTTTAAGACCTTCATGGCCACATCAAGACCCGAGGCACTTCCCGGGGCAAGATCCTTCTGTGTGAGATCACCGGTGATCACCACCTTGGATCCGAAGCCCATTCTCGTAAGAAACATCTTCATCTGTGCAGGGGTTGTATTCTGGGCTTCATCCAGGATGATATACGCATTGTCGAGAGTCCTTCCCCTCATATAGGCAAGGGGTGCGACCTCGATGAAGCCCTTTTCCATATTCTTCAGAAAGCTCTCGTGTCCCATGATCTGGTAAAGGGCATCATATAACGGACGAAGATACGGATCAACCTTGCTCTGGAGATCACCCGGGAGAAATCCCAGCTTTTCACCGGCTTCTATGGCGGGTCTTGTAAGGATTATCCTTGTGACTTCTTCGTTCTTGAAGGCTGTTATCGCCATTGCCATGGCTAAATAGGTCTTTCCGGTTCCCGCGGGTCCGGTGCCGAATACCACCATATTATTCCTGATGGCATCAACATACGCCTTCTGTCCGAGGGTCTTTGGCTTGACGGGCTTTCCGGCAACGGTATGGCAGATTATATCGGAATCGATACCGGTAAATACATTTTTCAGCTCATCCTCGGCCAGTGATATGGCGTACATGACCTGCTGTTCATCGATGTCCCGGCCCCTTTCGCAGAGGCTTTCAAGCTCTTCCAGCACGGAAAGCGCCAGGCTGCAGCCCTCTTCGGAGCCCGTTATCTTTATCCTGTCATCCCTCTCGAATATATTAACGTCAAAAGCCGCTTCTATTTTTCTTATATGACTGTCAAGACCGCCGAATATGCTTCTTCTGCTGTCGGCGGGAATGGAGATCGTTTTCTCTGCCACTTTTTATTCTCCCAACACATCTATTATCAGGGGATTTTTCTTCCCCGGTTCCGAAGAGATGACATAAGCATCTTTCAGCCTTTCGCTGCCTTCCCTGAGCTTATGTTTATCATTTGCATAAAGGGTCGCAAGTACATCTCCCTTTGAAACCCTGTCTGTAAGCTTCTTATTAAGTATGATCCCCACCGAATGATCGATTATATCCTCCTTGTTCCTTCTGCCGCCTCCGAGAAGCAGGGATGCATTCCCGACCTCCTCACAGTTGATTTCGGATACATAACCGTCCCTGTGGGCTTTCAGTTCATATTTAAGTGAGGCTTTGTCAAACAGGGATGTGTCATATACATATTTTTCATCGGAACCCTGATTCTTTACAAACTCGGCAAGCTTTGAAAGCGCGCTGCCGTCCTCTATGGTCTTATCAAGCATTTTCTTTGCTTCTTCCCTGTTATCGCTCTTTCCGGCCAAAATAAGCATACAGGCTCCCAGTTCCTTTGACACCTCTAAAAGATCGGCTGGCCCCTTTCCTTTGAGTGTATCTATGGCCTCGATGACTTCCAGTGTATTTCCAACCGCAAATCCGAGAGGTTCATCCATGTCCGAAATGACGGCGGTAACCCTCTTTTCCGACAGCTTTCCGATGGATACCATCTCCTGCGCAAGAGCCCTTGCATCTTCAACCGTCTTCATGAAGGCTCCGCTTCCGCAGGTCACATCAAGCACTATGCCGTCGCAGCCCGCCGCAAGCTTCTTGCTCATGATGGAACTGGCTATAAGCGACATATTATCAACCGTTCCGGTAACGTCCCTTAAGGCATAGAGTTTTTTATCCGCGGGAGCCAGGTCCTTTGTCTGTCCCATTATCGCTATCCCTATACTGTTGACCGCATTTATGAATTCTTCCTCGGACAGATCCGTTCTGAAGCCCTTAAAGCTCTCAAGCTTGTCTATGGTCCCGCCGGTATGACCAAGACCCCTGCCCGACATTTTTGCCACCGGCACACCCGTTGCCGCCACCATTGGAGCCAACACCAGTGAAGTCTTGTCTCCCACGCCGCCGGTTGAATGCTTGTCAACCTTTATACCGCTGATCATCGAAAGATCCAGGATATCGCCGCTGTATTTCATGGCCATGGTAAGATCCAGTGTCTCCCTTTTGTCAAGGCCCTTATAATAGATCGCCATCATCAGGGCGGAGACCTGGTAGTCCGGGATATCACCTCTTGTATATCCCTCTATTATCCAGTAGATCTCCTCCTTTGTAAGGGTCTCTCCGTTCCTTTTCTTTTTTATAAGGTCCACCATCAGCATATCGATTTCCTCCCGTTTACACTGAGAACAACAACGTTACTTATGATACGGTTCACCGGCATTTATCTTCATGGCCCTGTAGATCTGTTCAAGAAGGATCACCCGCATCAGCTGGTGCGGAAATGTGAATTCCGAAAAGCTTAAATGCAGATCGCTTTTTTTGATCACGTCTTCATGAAGTCCCAGAGATCCTCCGATAACAAACTGGAGATGGCTCACTCCGCCTACGGCCAGATCCTTTATCCTGTCCGCAAGTTCAACCGAGGAAAGCCTTAAACCCTTTATCTCCAGGGTTATGACAAAGGCGTCATCCCTTATATGCTTAAGGATCCTTGCGGCCTCTGTCTTTAAGACCTTTTCGTTTTCACTCTCCGAAGCCGATTCATCGGTCTTCTCGTCTGCCACCTCATATATTTTCAGGTTTACATATCTTGAAAGCCGCTTTTCATATTCCTTTACGGCATCCCTGTAAAAACTTTCCTTTATCTTTCCGACACAGATTATATCAGTTTTCATAATGGATCTTAATAATCTTAAAAGGCACGAAACCCTAAGTCCGTGCCTTCATGTCCTATCAGCCTTCGGAACCGTTGCCCTTCAGGTAATTATCTATTCCCTTAGCCGCCGCCTTGCCGGCACCCATGGCCAGAATAACGGTAGCCGCACCGGTTACGGCATCTCCTCCTGCAAATACGCCCTTCTTGGAAGTCTGTCCGAACTCTTCTTCGGCGACTATGCACTTTCTCTTATTGACTGAAAGTCCCTCCGTTGTGGAGGAAATGAGCGGATTGGGCGAGGTTCCGAGGGACATAATGACCGTATCCACATCCAGTTCAAATTCCGATCCCTCTACGGGAACGGGTGATCTTCTTCCGGATTCGTCGGGCTCTCCGAGTTCCATCCTGATACAGGTCATTCCCTTTACCCATCCGTTTTCATCCACGTGGATCTTTGTGGGATTCGTGAGAAGATTGAATTTGATCCCCTCTTCTTCGGCATGATGCACCTCTTCCACCCTGGCGGGAAGCTCATCTCTTGATCTTCTGTAAACAACTGTGACATCGGCGCCGAGTCTTAATGCCGTCCTTGCGGCATCCATTGCCACGTTTCCGCCGCCGACAACCGCAACCTTCTTTCCGGGATTGATGGGGGTATCATAGTTCTCATCAAAGGCCTTCATCAGATTGCTCCTTGTGAGATATTCATTTGCCGAATAAACACCGTTGGCGTTTTCTCCCTCTATTCCCATGAATCTGGGAAGACCTGCGCCTGATCCGATAAATACGGCATCATACTCTAAAAGCAGCTCGTCAACCTTTACGGACTTTCCTATGATAACGTTTGTTTCGATTTTAACTCCCAGAGCCTTGACATTTTCTATCTCTTTTGCAACAACGGCCTGTTTGGGAAGACGGAACTCCGGAATACCGTATATGAGCACACCGCCGGGCTCATGGAGCGCTTCAAAGATCGTTACCTCATATCCCATTTTTGCAAGCTCTCCCGCACAGGTAAGTCCCGCAGGACCCGATCCTATAACGGCTACCTTTTTCCCGTTCTTCTCCTTCGGTGCTTCGGGCTTTATATTATTCTCTCTGGCCCAGTCAGCCACGAATCTCTCAAGCTTTCCTATGGAAACGGCTTCGCCCTTTATCCCTCTTACGCACTTGCCCTCACACTGGCTCTCCTGGGGGCAGACCCTTCCGCACACCGCGGGAAGTGATGACGCCTCAGATATTATCCTGCTTGCCTGTTCAATATTTCCTTCCTTCACCTCATGGATAAAGGCGGGAATATTGATGGAAACCGGACATCCTTCTATGCATCTGGCATTTTTGCAGTTAAGGCATCTGCCTGCCTCCATCACTGCCTCATCTTTATCATATCCGTAACAAACCTCCTCAAAATTGGTGGCTCTTACCTTCGGATCCTGTTCTCTGACAGGTACTTTTACATTAACATCCATTATCTGTCACCTCCGCAGTTGCCGCATCCGCCATGATGTGTTTCTTTTTCCTTAACCTTTAAGTACTCTCTTCCTTCTTCCGTCTTATACAGCTGCTGGCGCTTCATGGCTTCGTCGAAATTCACCTTGTGTCCGTCGAATTCCGGGCCGTCAACACAGGCAAATTTAACCTGCCCGTCGATGCTGACCCTGCAGGCACCGCACATGCCGGTACCGTCAACCATTATGGGATTTAAGGAAACTATGGTCTTAAGATCATATTCCTTAGTCAGCAGACATACGAACTTCATCATGATCATGGGACCGATGGCTATGCAGACATCATATTTCTTTCCTTCATTCTCTATGAGATCCTTTATCACCTCTGTGACCATTCCCTTTCTGCAGTAGGACCCGTCATCGGTGGTGATATAGAGATTTCCGGCAACTTCCTTCATTTCGTCCTCAAGGATAAGGATATCCTTAGTCTTTGCGCCTACGATAACGTCTGCGGAAATACCGTTCTCCTTGAGCCACTTGACCTGGGGATATACGGGAGCCGTTCCCACTCCGCCGGCCACAAAAAGAAGCTTTTTATCCTTAAGTTCATTTATATCCTCTTTGGTAAATTCGGAGGGTTGTCCCAGAGGACCCACAAAATCCCTGAAATGATCACCTTCCTTTAAGAAGGACATCCTGTAGGTCGATGCTCCGACAACCTGGAATACTATGGTTATCGTTCCCTTTTTAACATCATAATCACAGATCGTTAAAGGTATCCTTTCCCCTTTTTCATCGATCTTAGCGATTATGAACTGTCCCGGAAGGCAGGATCCGGCGATCCGCGGAGCCTCCACCTCCATCAGGTAAATACTGTCTGTCAACATTTCCGCCCTGACGATCTTATACATCAAATAAACCTCCTGAAAACTTTATCCCTGCAAAATACAGGCATCCGGAAACGGCTGTGGCACCGTTTCCCACAAATCTATATCAATATATATTCTGACGGTTCAAAAATCAATACCCTGTCAGATCGATGAAAGGGTATATTTACCTTTTTCATCATTATACTTTACCATAAACAGGGACCCCGTCATCGTATCCACCGCAAAAAGCCTTCCGGTTTCGGCCCCTTTGCCCGAATACTCATAAAGCACATAAAAGCTGCTGTTTGAATAGCCGTATGCCGCTTTCACCCTGTAGCTGCGGTCAAGCACGTCCTCGCCCCTGCTCATCAGCTGGAATTTGATGGCATTTGCTGCGGTCTCCTGATCCACAAGACAGTTCATGGCCGTTGTATATGTGGCAACTATGACATCCGAATGTCTTCCCTTTTCATCCACACTCACAAACCTGTACTCGGTCTTACCTATGGGCATAAGTATTGGCTTTTCATATAATCTGGTGTTATCCTTCTTCCCTTCATCCGAGGTTTCAGTCTCTTCACCCGGGATCACGGGATCCGCACCGTTATCCGTATAATATACCCTGTACTCCTCGGGATATTCCACCTCCACCGCCTCGGGGATGGTATAGCTGCCGCTCTGGAGCTTAAGCTTCGGAACGGTGACGAAACCGTAATCGATAAGATAACTGCCTGTGACGGTTTCGCTTTCGACCCCGTATTCGTTTACAAAGAAGGCCTTTATCACCGTCTCGCCTTCCGAAAGCTTTATGGGTTCGCTGTATATAAGGGAATTCCCGTCCGGTTCGCTTCCGTCGGTGGTATAGTAGATCGTTCCCGGAGTTTTTGCCGTAAGCCAAATCTCCATGTCATCCTCATATTCACCCGAAGGGTCCGAAAACTCCGGCGGTGCAGCCATATAGGCGGCAAATTTGTTTCTGATGGAGTCCGTGGGGCTGAGCCTTATAAGCTCCTCTACGGCCGAATAATCCCCGGTTGCAATGCAGTTTTCAAGTATACGGTCATATACCTCGCTGTCCTCGCTGTTCTGGTTTAACAGATTGTACAGTATTGCATTTGATTCATCATATTTTGAAAGAGCGTAATAATCATCGGATATCAGAAGTGAGGTGTTTCTGTCGCCCTTCTTAAGGTCCAGCGCATGCTTTGCGGTCTTTAGGGAATCCGCATAATTGCCTATGTTATAGTAGGACAGGGCGGTCGAATACTGATATTCATGACTGAAATACTGATTGAATTTTATTATGGCATACAAAAGCAGTGATATCGTCAGGATCCCGAACACAGATATCACCACCAGCTTAAACCCGGTTTCCTTTTTCTCTTTTTTTTCCTTCTTATTCCTTACATCGGCGGATGCGTTACCGTTTTTTCCCCCGGAGGGGATCTCCCAGGTGATTTCCTGACCGGTCTGCGTGATGATCTCCTGAGTTACCGCGGCTAAGGTCTCCGCCGGAATCTCGGGTTCCTTTCCGGGTTTCTTTTCGTCATCCTGTCCGGCGACTATCTGCGCTACGTCGCTTACGCCTTCATCTATGATGGTATCAAGCTCGACCTCATAATCGGGCACCATTCTGATCTCATGGCCGCATTCCTGACAGTATAAGTATCCTTCTTTTATCTGTGTATTACACCTGGGACACCTCATATGGCATATATCTCCCGTTACTTACAGGTTTTTGCAGCAATTCTTCATGAGCATGGCAATGGTCATGGGGCCGACTCCGCCGGGAACCGGGGTTATGGCGCTGCACAGGGGCATAACGTCATCAAAGTCCACATCACCGCAAAGCTTTGAATTCTCCATTCTGTGAATTCCCACATCAATGACAACCGCACCGGGCTTCACATATTCATGATCGATCATCTTCGGCCTGCCCACGGCTGCCACCAGTATGTCTGCCCTTTTGCAGATCTCCTTAAGATCACGTGTCTTTGAATGACACACGGTTACGGTTCCGTTTCCTCTGAGGAGTAACATCGCCATGGGTTTTCCGACTATATTGCTCCTGCCTATTACCACGCACTCTTTACCTTCCGTCTCTATATCATAACGTTTTAAAAGCTCCATTATCCCCTGGGGAGTACAGGACACGAAACAGTCTTCCCCTATGGAAAGAGCGCCCACATTCATGGGATGGAAACCGTCCACATCCTTGGCGGGACTTATCCTCCTTATGACTTTATCCGGATCTATATGCCGCGGAAGAGGAAGCTGCACCAGGATCCCTGTTATCTTATCATCGGCATTGAGCCGGTCTATAAGCTCCATAAGCTCATTCTCCGTGGTCTCCCCGGGAAGTTCAAAGGACTCCGAGCCGATCCCAATATAGGCGCAGGCCTTCTTTTTATTTCCGACATACACCGATGATGCCGGATCATTCCCCACCTGTATGACCGCCAGGCAGGCGTGCTTTCCTTCTTTTGCCTTCTCTTCGACAAAGCTCTTAAGTTCATCTTTTATGGCTGCGGCCACAGCCTTTCCGTCGATCAGTATTGCCATGATATCCTTGCTCCTTAAAATGATCAGATTTTAAAACAGTCCCGTTATCTTTCCGTCATCGGTAAGATCTATGTCATATGCCGCCGGATGTTTGGGAAGGCCGGGCATTGTAAGTATGGATCCCGTCAGGACAACCACAAATCCCGCACCCGCGGAAACATACAGGTCTCTTACGTTCATTTCAAAATCCTTCGGTCTTCCGAGTAACCCCGGATCATCCGAAAGTGAATACTGGGTCTTTGCCACGCAGACGGGAAGAGCGTCAAATCCAAGATCCTTAAGCTGCTTCAGATGATTCTTCGCTTCCTTTGAATAGCTGACCCTGCCGGCTCCGTAGATCTTTTTTGCTATGGTTTCAATCTTCTCCTCAAGCGGAAGGGCTTCATCATACAGGAAACGGAAATCCGCCTTTTTGTTTTCAAGGGCGGAAAGGACCTTTTCTGCAAGCTCAATCCCGCCTTCTCCGCCTTTTTCCCATACCTTTGCCCTTGCAAAGTCACAGCCCAGATCCTTTACGAAGTCTTCAACAAACTCAAGCTCCCTGTCTGTATCGCTGTCAAATACATTTAAGGCAACCACTATGGGAAGTCCGTACTGCTTGATGTTCTCGATATGCTTTTCAAGATTTACTATACCCTTCTTAAGGGCTTCAAGGTTTTCCGCTGACAGATCGCTCTTTGCGACACCGCCGTTATACTTAAGGGCTCTTACCGTTGCAACGATCACCACGGCATCGGGCCTTAAGCCGGACTCCCTGCATTTTATGTCAAAGAATTTTTCCGCGCCGAGATCAGCACCGAAGCCCGCTTCCGTAACACAGTAATCCGCCATCTTAAGAGCTGCCCCGGTGGCTCTCACCGAATTGCAGCCGTGGGCGATATTTGCAAAGGGGCCGCCGTGGATAAGGGCGGGGGTATGCTCTATGGTCTGTATGAGATTGGGCCTTATGGCGTCCTTTAACAGGGCAGCCATGGCGCCGACTGCCTGTATGTCCTTTGCGGTGACGGGATTTCCGTCAAGATCGTAGGCTACTATTATCCTTTCAAGTCTTCTCTTTAAGTCTTTTATATCTTCGGACAGACACAGTATGGCCATGATCTCCGAGGCCACGGAGATAACGAAATGATCTTCCCTTACGAATCCGTCGCTTTTGTTTCCAAGACCCACAACTATGTTCCTTAAAGCCCTGTCATTCATATCGACGCAGCGTTTCCATACAATATTCCTTGTATCTATCCTTTTTTCATTGCCCTGATGGATATGATTGTCCAAAAGCGCGGCCAGAAGGTTATTTGCGGAGGTTACGGCATGAAAGTCTCCGGTAAAATGCAGATTGATCTCATCCATGGGAAGGACCTGCGAATATCCTCCTCCGGCAGCACCGCCCTTTATTCCGAAACAGGGCCCCAGTGAAGGTTCCCTTAAGGCAACCATGGCGTTTTTCGAAAGCCTGCACAGTGCCTGGGTAAGGCCTATGCTCACCGTTGTCTTGCCCTCTCCGGCGGGAGTGGGATTTATGGCAGTCACAAGTATCAGCTTTCCGTTCTTTTTATCCTTAAGGCTCTCTAAAAAATCTTCGGAAAGCTTGGCCTTGTATCTTCCGTAAGGTTCGTAGTCCTCTTCCTTCATCCCGAGCTTTTCGCAGATCTCCTTTATGGGACACAGTTCTGCTTCTCTTGCGATCTCAATATCTGTTTTCATAAACACCTCTTTCAGTCATTGTCTCAAACGGACTGTTACAAATATTCTTCCACATACCGGTCAAACTGTTCATTTGACATGAGTATTTCCCTGGGTTTTGTGCCCTGTTCCTCACCGACGACTCCGGCTTCCGCAAGCTGGTCCATTATCCTTGCCGCTCTGTTGAAACCGATCTTGAACATCCTCTGGAGCATTCCGATGGAGGCTTTGTCCTTTTCAATGATAAATCTTGCAGCCTTTTCAAACAGCTCATCCCTTCCGTCCTCATCAATTCCGGAAGAAGCGCCGGCACCGTTTGTCACATCGCCCTGGCCTGATTCGAGGCTTGAAAGGACATTTCCGTCATACTCGGCCTCTCCCTGATCCTTGATGAACTGCACTACACTTGCCACTTCGTCATCGGTGACAAAGGCTCCCTGAAGTCTTGCGGGCTTTGTATAGCCCTGGGGATAGAAAAGCATGTCTCCCTTTCCTAAAAGCTTCTCGGCACCGGTCATGTCAAGTATGGTCCTTGAATCCACGCCCGAGGTTACGCTGAAGGCTATACGGCTGGGCATGTTTGCCTTTATAAGACCCGTGATGACGTCTACCGAAGGTCTCTGGGTGGCTATCACGAGATGTATGCCTGCGGCCCTAGCGAGCTGTGCTATACGGCATATTGAAGCTTCAACCTCCTTGGAGGCCACCATCATAAGGTCGGCAAGCTCGTCGACTATTATCACGATCTGGGGCATCTTTTCGGGTCTTTCCTCAGGGGGAACATCCTTAAAATCGTTCTCCACCTTCCTGTTATAGCCCTTCATGTCCCTGACGCCGAATTCCGCAAATTTATTGTATCTGTCCGTCATTTCAGCCACTCCCCACTGAAGTGCCGCGGACGCCTTTCTGGGATCCGTCACCACCGGTATCATCAGATGGGGGATGCCGTTATATACACTGAGCTCCACCACCTTGGGGTCTATCATGATGAGTTTGACTTCATCCGGCCTTGCCTTATAGAGGATACTCATTATCAGGGTATTTATACAGACGGATTTTCCCGAACCCGTGGCACCCGCTATCAGAAGGTGTGGCATCTTTGCAATGTCACACACAACTACCTTGCCCTCGATGTCCTTTCCTACGGCAAAGGTTATCTTTGAGGATGCATCCGTAAAATTACTGTCCTCCATAAGTTCCCTGAAATGTACGGGAACCGGCTCCTTATTGGGTATCTCTATCCCTATGGCGGATTTTCCGGGGATCGGAGCTTCGATCCTTACATCCATTGCCGCCATATTGAGCTTGATATCATCCGAGAGACTTAAGATCTTGCTTACCTTTACTCCGGTTTCGGGAACCATCTCAAATCTCGTTACTGTGGGGCCCTGGCTTATCTCCGTCATGGAAACGTTGACCCCGAAGGTTGAGAGAGTCTCCTTAAGCCTTCCTGCCGTATTTCTCAGGGAGGCCATGGTATCTCCTCCGCTTGAGGCCCTGGGCTTATCAAGGAGCTTTACCGGCGGGATCTCATATGCATCACTGTGTTTTCCGGGTTTTATTCGGGCAGGTTTTTCGGCAGCGGGTCTTTTTTCCACAGCCTTCTGACTGACCGTATCCGCATTCTGCCCGGTACTTTTCTTCCTTACAGGCGGAGGTAATATCATCTCATCGGCTTCCTCATCTTTTTTAAGGTCGCCTTTTATCACAAGATCATCATCCCCGTCATCAAAGTCATCAAACAGTGGAATGGGGGGATTTACGTCAAAAGAAACGTCATCATTCTTTTCGATAAAGTCATCATCCACGGTACCTTCGACACTTATGTGATGATCGTTTTTCAGGCTTAATGCCCTGTAGTCTTCTTCGGTGAGATCATATTTGATCTCATGTAGATCGTCATTTCTCTCCCTGTCGTCTACAAGCTTTGTATCTAACATAACGCCCCTGACTTTCATCTCGGAACGTCTTTTCTTTCTTTCCTCCGAGGCGGCAGCCCTTTGGGCTAACTCCTCTTCCTTCACACGGACTCTTTCCTCACGCTTTATATTGCGTTCTTTTTTTCTCTCTGTTCGTTCTTCCTCGCGCTCGCGTATCCTTTCGAGTCTCTCCCTGTCTCTCTCTTCCCGCTCTCTGCTCCTTAACTCTCTTTCTTTTTCAAACTCTTCCTCCAGGGTTTCTCTGTATTCCCTGTGGATCTTTGCCTTGTTTACTCCTCTTTCATAGAGAGATCTTGAGCCTCTTTTCAGGCCTCCGATCAGAGACTTTTCCGTAATTATCACCAGTAATATGGCCAAAACGGCAAAGAGAACGATGTAGGTCCCTATATCGCCGATGGTATTTGACAGAAAAACGGCTATCGCCGCTCCGAACAGTCCGCCTCCCTTTCTCTCATCACTGCAGAAAGCATAATACTCGGTGGTCTTAAGCGCCGTATCCTTTAACGTGAACATATGGATAAGGGCGCATACCATGATCAGGGCAAAAATGACCGAATATATACGCATGGCTACAACAGGATTTCCCCTGTTTGAAAGATAGAAAACAAAAGAAAAATAAAGAACAAAAGGAACGATGTATGCACAGAGACCGAAGATCCCGAACATGACACCGCCTATTGCATTTCCGATCTCCCCAAGAAGCTTAAACGAACTCAATAATAAAAGCACCGAAACAGCAAGCGCAACGAGAACCAGGACTTCATCATACAGCCCGTTCTTCTTTTTCCCCTGCGCTTTTCTCTGATTAGTGCTCCTTTTCCCCGAAGACCTTGACCCCTTTGCTGCCATTAATTATCTGCCCTCCCTGTTTATGCTCCCCTCAAAGCATTACCAAAAAAGCTATTACCGATATCGCCCCTATCAGGAAACAATAGAAGGCGAAATATTTGAAATACCTGTTTAATACGATCTTTATCATGAGCTTTACGGCAATGAAACCGATCACCCCCGCAAATATCATTCCGACTATGTAGGAAAGGATATCCGAACCCGATATAAGGGACGTATCCACATCCTTTATCTCCATTACCAGTGCACCGAGTATTGCAGGCATGGACATGATAAACGAATACTTGATGGCAAACTTTTTATCAAATCCGCACAGCATGCAGGCAACTATGGTGGTTCCCGAGCGGGATAAGCCCGGAAGGGTCGCAACACCCTGAGCCGCTCCTGCGCCCACCGCATCAAGCCAGGCCGCATCCTTGGGCTTCTTGTGCCCCTCCGCTATATAGTCGGAAAGGATCAGGATAACCCCGGTGCCTATAAGGGAAATGCCGGTAACCAGCAGATTCATGCTTACAGCATCCACCACCTTCTTTAAAAGGATCCCGATGACGCCTGTTACCGCTGTGGATATGAGCAGCATCACCACGAATTTTTTGTAGGAATTTGATACGACATTTACGTAATCCTGTTTATCTTTGGCCGTAAGATTTCTGAAAAACCGCACCAGATTGATGCAGCCGTCCTTCACCACTACAAAGAACTCGGTTATGAGCCTTATGACATCTCTGTAAAAAGCGATAAAAACAGCAATAAGCGTCGCAACGTGCAGAAGGACATCAAACAGAAGTCCCGTGTCCGTTTCCACGCCGAACAGATTTTTAATTATCGCAAGATGGCCCGAACTGGATACGGGAAGAAACTCGGTAAGTCCCTGCACTATACCCATGACTATGGCCTGAAGAACACTCATAAGATACTCCCATACTGATCATTAAGACATACTTTAGATATCATACCATAAAACCGAAGAAATATGCAAATCTCCCGGTTTACATAACTTCTCCATCGTACCGAAATACCGCGGTCGAAAGGGGTGCAACCTTTATGGTTATGGAGTTGTCTCTCCCGTCACATTCGGAAGCCTTTGAAAACTTGACTCTGGGATTGACATTGCCTTTTCCGCCGTATTTTTCCCTGTCGGAATTGATTATCTCCTTATATTTTCCGGGATAGGGAACACCCACCTTATGATTCTCGAATACAAGATTTGCAAAGTTATGCACGCATAAAAGAGTCTGACCTGCCGATCTTCTCAGGAATATAACGATATTCTCGTTGGCGGATATGTTGTTGATCCATTCAAAGCCTTCGGGATCGTTATCCATCTCGTAAAGTGCCGGATTTTCCCTGTATATATGCAAAAGATCCCTTATATAATCATTAAATTCCCTGTTTGCGGGATTTTCAAGGAGTTCCCAGTCTATTTCCCGATCCTCGCTCCATTCCTCGTTTTCACCGATATCGCATCCCATGAAGCTTAGAAGCTTGCCCGGATGAGTCACCATGTATCCGTAAGCCGCTTTAAGATTCGCAAATTTACACCATTCATCTCCGGGCATCTTTGAAAACAGGGAGCCTCCTGCGTGAATCACCTCATCATGGGAAAAGCTCAGGATGTATTTCTCGGAATAGGCATATACCATGCTGAAAGTAAGCTCGCCGTAATGATGGGTCCTGAAGAAGGGATCGAATCCCAGATATTCCAGCAGATCCTTCGTCCATTCATTGTTCCATTTATAGTCAAAACCAAGTCCCGACTCGTTAAGATCTCCCGTCACATCGGGCCAGGCCGAGGATTCCTCCGCTATGATTAGGGAACCGTCATCAAGCTTCTTATGAACGGAATTCAGATGTTTGATGAATTCCACAGCCTCAAGGTTTTCATTGCCGCCGTATATATTTGCAAGCCACTCTCCGTCGTTTTTCCCGTAATCGAGATACAGCATGGACGAAACCGCATTCACCCTGATACCGTCGGCGTGAAATTCCTTTATCCAGTACAGAGCGTTTGCTATGAGATAATTCTTTACCTGGGGGCGGCCGAAATTAAAGATCATGGTCCCGAGGTTCTGATCATACCCTCTTCTCGGATCCAGATGCTCATAGAGGCAGGTCCCGTCAAAGGAGGAAAGTCCGTGGATATCCTTCGGAAACTGTGCCGGCGCCCAGTCAAGAATGACTCCTATTCCCTTTTGATGCATATGATTTATAAAATATTTAAAATCATCCGGAGTTCCGTATCTGCTGGTGGGCGCATAATAACCTATGGTCTGGTAGCCCAAAGAGGCATCATAGGGATGCTCCATCACCGGCATGAGTTCGATATGGGTATAACCCATATCCGTAACGTAGTCCGCTATCAGTTCGCTCAGTTCCCTGTAATTGTAGAATTCCCTGCCGTCCCCGGGCTTCTTAAAGGATCCCGGATGCAGCTCGTATATGGACATGGGCTTATCCAAACCCTGTAGTTCCTTTCTGTTTTCAAGCCACTCATCATCATCAAACAGAAAGCTGCTCTCACATACGACGGAAGCGGTCTTCGGACGCAGCTCCGCCCAGAATCCGTAAGGGTCCGACTTAAGGGAAATGTTGTCACCCTTCAGCTTGAGCTCATATTTATATATCGCCCCGTCCAGGACCCCCGGTATAAAAAGCTCGAAAAGACCGCAGGATTCTATCTTTCTCATCTGGTGCACTCTTCCGTCCCAGCCGTTAAAATCCCCGACAACGCTGACCCTTACGGCATTGGGTGCCCACACCGCAAAGTTTGTGCCCCGGACTCCGCCGTATTCCATGACATGGGCCCCGAGGACCTTGTATATCTCATAATGGATGCCTGCGTTTATCCTTTCTATGTCATCCTTTGTTATGATGGAATCATAGAAATAGGGATCCCTTACTATGCTCTCTCTGCCTTTTTTATCTATCACCCGGAAATAATAGCTGTATTTCCATCTTTTGAGTGTCTTGATAAATACGGCATAGAAGCCTTCCTCATCCGCCATCTCCATGGCGTACTCCTCGGTCCCCTTATTCATCGTAACAACGGCATATACCTTCTTTACTCCCGGAATAAAGGTCTGTATAAGGATCCCGCCGTTTACGTAATGACCGCCCAGAATGTCATGGGGCTTCTCCTCCTCCGAATATACGACAGCCTCTATCTCGGGCCAGTCCATCATCTTATAAAGCTTTTTATTCATTACATCCCCCTTCGATCTCATGAATGTAGAGCCCGCTTCGAAGCTTCGGTTCGAACCAGGTGGATTTCGGGGGCATCAGCCTGTTGGCATCGGCAACCCTGAACAGCTCGTGAATGCCCGTAGGATACATGCAGAAAGCGATCCTGCAGTCACTGCCGACTCTTCTTTCAAGCTCGGAAAGCCCCCTGATGCCTCCCACAAAGTCTATCCTTTTATCGGTCTTGGGATCATTTATGTCAAAAAGAGGCTTCAGTACTTCGTTCTGAAGAACGGCAACGTCAAGGGAATCAACGGGATCATCGGGGATCAGTGAAGGATCCGGAGTAAAAAGATACCATTTCCCGTCAAGACAGACGGTGATATCTCCCTTCTTCTCAGGTTTCAAAGCCTTTTCAAGGGCCGTCACCTGCCCCTTGTCCCTCAGGAAAGCAAGTATTTCCTCCGGACTGTGACCGTTCAGATCCTTAATGACCCTGTTATAATCCATTATCATCAGCTGGTCATCGGGAAAAAGCACCGAAAGGAAGTAATTGAACTCCTCGGATCCGTTATGATCCTTATATGCTTCTCTTCTCTTAAGCCCAACCTTTACCGCGGAAGCACATCTGTGATGCCCGTCTGCTATATAGATTTCATTCATGTCATCAAAGGCCTTCCGGACAGCCTTTATATCCCCGGCATCGGAAATGAAGAATCCCCGGTGCCTGATGCCGTCATCGGAAACAAAATCATAATCGGGGGTCCCCTCTTTGACCCTGTCCACTATGGAATTGATCGTATCATTGCTCTTATAGGCAAGAAAGATAGGGCCGCTCTGGGCGCTTAAGGCATCTACATGCCTTATCCGGTCTTCTTCCTTGTCGGCCCTGGTATTTTCGTGTTTTCTGATCACATTGTTAAGATAGTCATCGATGGAACAGACGGCCACAATACCCGTCTGGGTCCTGCCATCCATTGTCAGCTCGTATATATAATAGTTTTCGTTTTCATCCCTGACAAAATCGCCTTTTTTTAGCATATCCCGAAACATCCGGGCGGCTTTTTCATATACCTCGTCGGAATAGATGTAAACATCATCGAACTGGGTCTCGGCCCTGTCTATCCTGAGAAAAGAGTAATCATCATCCTTTACCTTGATCTTTGCCTCTTCACTGCTGTATACATCATAGGGAAGAGCCGCGATCTTACTCTCAAGCCCTTTTTTGGGTCTTATAGCCTTAAACGGTTTTACTGTTGCCATTTTTTCTCCATTCAAACTGTTTTTTTCTTATCGTTTCCATAAATAACGATGCCTATATTTTAAGCTACTGCGCCGTTTTTGACAAGAAATAATGGGTATGATATATATGATAAAAGTACGGGATATTTGAAAAGGGAGGATACAATGACAGATTCGGACAGGGAGTTTCTTAACAGGATAAACAAATACGCGGAAGAGGTATTAAAGGATATAGATCCGCAGAAAACACCCATATCATTTCAGCTTGAAAAATTAAAGCCCGTTATGAACGAGCTTTCGGAAGAAACGGGTATGAAACTTGAGGATGTTTTTATCAGATATATGGATCTGGCAAGCGAAGCCGGGATCGAAGCCGAAAACAAGCTCAAAGACGATCTCGGGCCGGATGTGGACATAGAGATCCGTACATAAACCGCCTGTATCGGTTTTCTGCTCATTAACGACGGCTCAAGCATCGAGTCTCTGCCTCTGCACAAGCTCCGCGAAGAACCCGTCCGCTTCTATGAGTTCATCGTAGGTTCCGTCTTCTATTATCTTTCCGCCATCAAGCACGATTATCCTGTCACAGTCCTTTATGGTGCTTAATCTGTGTGCGATCACGATCCTGGTGCACTTTAAGCCTTTTAAGGAATCCGCCACCTTTTTCTGTGTGATATTATCAAGGGCGGAGGTTGCCTCATCAAACATCAGTATCTTAGGCTTCGGCGCTACGGCTCTTGCGATCATGAGCCTCTGCTTCTGCCCGCCGGATATTCCGCCGCTTCCCTCGGATATCATCGTAAACATGCCCATGGGCATCTCCCTGATATCATCGGCCATTCCGGCCATTTCAGCTGCTTCCCACGCATCATCCACGGTCAGTCCCGGAGCCGATATGACAATATTTTCATAAATGTCTCCCTGAAAAAGCTTTCCGTTCTGGGTCACGGCTCCTATTGACCTTCTCAGCGATTTAAGATCAAGGCTGTTTATATCCTTGCCGTCATAATAGATCGCCCCCTTCTGCGGCTTCTCAAAACCTAGGAGCAGCCTCATAAGGGTGGACTTTCCGCATCCTGTTTTTCCCACTATGGCAATGTACTGTCCGGGACGTATCCTTAAGGACAGATCATCAAGGACCAGGGGCATATTCTCGTTGTACCGGAAGGAAATATTGTTTAACTCAATGCCGCCCGAAAGTTTTGTAACCATCTGCTTGCCCTCGGAGATCTCGGGTACCTCATCGAGAATGGGGCTGACCTGATCGATGACCGGTTTGATCTGGGCTATATCTATACCGATACCGGCAAGTGCCGAGAAAGCTCCCGATACCATTCCATATGCACTTTGAAATGCATAATACTCTGCCACGGCCACACCGTTTTTCACGGCCAGATAATCAAGGAGCACCGCACCGAGGAGAGTTATGCCCGTGGAGATGACGGGAGCGATCTTTAAAAGGAGGGGAGGATCGTAATCAAGCTTTGCCTCCTTTGCGTACAGATTACCCCATCTTGCAAAAGCGCGCTTTTCGGATCCTGATAATCTTATCTTCTGTATGCCGGAAATAAGTGCAAAGCTCATTCCGCTTTCCTTGGCGGAAAGTTCCATCTGCTCCTTTCTGATCCTCATCTGCAAAAGAACCGTTACCGTCGAGGTAATGACGGTAATAAGTATTATGATGATCGACGGTACAACCAGGGCCTTTGCATATTTAAATATCTGCCCTATATATATAAGGGAAAAAACACCCGAAAGAGCCGTGGAAAATACGGATGACATAAGCATTGAACAAAGGTTGTTCAGATAGCTCATTTTGGCCGAAAGCTCACCGGCTCCGAAGCGTTTGAAAAAGCCTGCGGGAAGGGACAAAAGCCTCATCATGGCTGCGGACTCAACGCAGATCTGCATTTTGGTATTAAGCCTCGAAATAACAACGGTCTTTGCCGTGTTAAACAGCATTAAGGACAGACTCACACAGACAAGAAAGACCGCTATGCCCATAAGAGCTCTGTAGCTTTCCGATACTATGACCTTTGAAAAGATGATATTATTGATCTTCGGAAGCAGCATTCCCGTCAGGGTTACCATCAGTGTGATGATGACAGCGATGGCCACATCATTTTTGGATATGGTCCAGCCGATATATCTTATCAGATCGAGCACATTTATCTTTCTGAGGGGGAAGGGCTTATAGAATACCAGAGCCGCCTCTTCAAAGTCATCCCTGTTTTCCTTTGTTACCTTTGTCTGTTTACCGGTCTTGGGATCCAGAAACACATAACCTCTGACGCCATGGGGAATCAGGGCTATCGGGGTCTCATCGGATCTGCGTACGGTGAGCATTGCGCCGATGGCATCTTCATACCAGTTTTCGGTAAGACGGACCTCTCTGTACATGATCCCGTTGGGACGCAGAAGAAACTCGAGCTGATCCTCGAATTCCCTGACATTATCGGGTATCTCCCTGGGTTTCACGCCATAGTACTTCAAAACGCTCTCTATGGCGTTCTTGGCTATCTGACGTTCATCATTGAGCATCCCGGCGATCCCGGACCCCATTATGGATCCGGCTATATTTATAAAAGAATCTTCAAACAGATCGTTATCGGACTTTTTTCTCTCTTTTATCTGTTCATCAAACCAGCCCACTAAAGTTCATCCTTTCAATAGAGATCAGTCATTTGTAACAAGCGAGGTATAGTAACCGCCCTTTTTATACAGTTCGTCATGAGTACCGCGTTCAACCACCCTGCCTTTATCAAGAACGATTATCTCATCACAGTCTCTTATGGTACTGAGCCTGTGAGCGACAACTATACAGGTGATCCCCCTGTCTTCTATGGCCTTTACAACCTCAAATTCGGTCTTTGCATCAAGAGCGGAGGTTGCCTCATCAAGGATTATGATCGTCGGATCCTGGGCAAGGACTCTGGCTATCTCCAGACGCTGCCTCTGACCGCCGGAAAAATCCTTTCCGCCCTCGGTAAGCCTGTACTGATAGCCTCCGTCACGCATCATTATATCCTCATGGATCCTTGCGTCTCTTGCGGCCATGATCATCTCAAAGTCCTCGATGGAGCTGTCCCACATCTTTATGTTATTTGCGATGGTATCCTCAAATATTATGATATCCTGATCGACTACCGCAAGAGATCCGGTAAAAACGCTCCTGTCTATATCTTCCTGGTTTTTCCCGTCAAAAACTATGCTTCCGGACCAGGGTTTGTAAAGACCCGATATGAGCTTTGCGATGGTTGATTTTCCGCAGCCCGATGCTCCGACCAGAGCCACCTTTCCGCCTTTTTTGACGGAAAGACTGAAATCCTTTATCAGGGGCTCGGCAAGCTTTGAATATCCGAAAGTGATGTTTTTCATCTCTATCTCACCGGAGAGTTTCCCATACTCGGTATCCTTATCATCCGATATCTCCGGTTCGTCCCTGACAGCCTCGGGATACTGCATGACATCCTCGATCCTCTCCATCTGGGTCCTCATTTCCATGATGGTCTGACCCGCACCTATGAGAGAATCCGCCGGCGTCGTAAACAGGGTCAGAAAGCCCTGAAAGGCCGATATCATACCCACCGTAAACTGGCCGTTCATGGTAAGGAACACGCCGAGTATCAGGATAAGATTTCCCGTGATCCCCGATACCATCCCCGGAATGAGTCCGAGCTCATAATTCATCTTCTGAAATTTTATGTTCTGCATATTAACGGATGCCTGATAGCCTGACCATTTATGGAAAAAACCGTTTTCGGCCCCGCTGCTTTTTATGGTCTCTATCATCTCGATACCGGAAACGGTGGCTCCGGCCAGTTTTCCCGAATCACGCATCATGACCCTGGTGATATTCACCCTCTTCTCCGAGATTATCCTGGACAAAAACAGATTGATAAAAATGGAGAATATGCCCACAAAAGAAAGCATTACACTGTATCTGAGCATGACCACCAGATAGAACACCATCATAACGGAATCAAGAAAAAGAGGCGCAACCGTATCTATGAGACTTCCGGCAACAGTGGCATTTGATGACTGGCGCTGCTGGATGTCCCCTGCCATCCTCTGCGAAAAGAAGTCCATCGGAAGTCTCAGTACCTTCCACATATAGGATGTATTTCCCACTGCCGCAAATTTACCGTTGATCCTTAAGGAACAGATAGTCTGTATCCACAGTACCGTGATCTGTATGACAGAAAAAACCGCAAAGAAGATAAAAAAAGGCGTAACAAGACCCGGTGAGTGGTTTGTGAGAAGCACATCGATAAATATCCTGTTAAGCACGGGTGAGATGAGTTCCATAAGATGAGTCAGTACCATTGTTACCGCAACAAAAATAACAGCGGTCTTTGCGCCCTTTAATCTTTTTAACGCAAATTCCACCACGCTCTTCTTTTTGCCGCCGGGTTCAAAGCCTTCTTCCGGTTCAAACATCAGACAGATGCCGGTAAAGGATCTGTCAAACTCCTCTTTGCTGATGACAATGCTTCCCCTTGCGGGGTCGTTTAAGAACACCTTATTGCCCTTCACTCCGTTCATGACCACAAAGTGATTAAACTCCCAGTGCACTATGCACGGAAATTCACCCTCTTCGTAAAGAGTTTCCGGCTCCACTCTGTATCCGTTCGCGGAAAGGCCGTAACTCCTTGCGGCAAGAAGTATGTTCTTTGCATTCGAACCGTCCCGTGAAACTCCGCAGTCGGATCTCACCTGTTCAAGAGGGATCCACCTGTCATAATAGGCAAGTATCATGGTAAGACAGGCGGCGCCGCATTCAAGGGCCTCCATCTGCATGACCACCGGGACTTTTGCTTTTCCGTTTTTGACCGGTTTTTTAATCTCTTCTTTTTCAGACATCATATATCCTTCAATTGATCAGATAACTTATGGGATGTATCATTTCGGTAACACCGTCTGCATTCTGTACGGGGATCGTGCCCAGAGCGGCCCAGATGATGACCCCTGCAAACAAAAGAATGATCCCTGCCATGAACAGCCATACCCCGCTTGGGACAACCCTGATATAGTCATCCAGCTGTTCCGGCGAGGAAATCCTCTCCATGCTTTTTTCTCTGAAAATACCTTTGTTGTTTTTTTCAGCCATGCGGATTCTCCATTCATGCTTCAACTGAAAAGGCAGGTCAAAACCTGCCCGTTCACATTTACAAACGGACAGCCGTGAAAGCCGACCGCTCAAAAATTATTTTACAACTCTGACTCTTATAACGCCGTCGATAGCCTGGAGTTTTCCGACTATCTCGTCGGTGATCTCGGATTCGACGTCCATCATCGTATAGGCATAATCACCTTTGGATTTGTTTATCATGTCGGTAATGTTGATACCAAGGTCACCGAAATTAGCCGTAAACTTTGTGATCATGTTGGCTATGTTCCTGTGATGTATGGCAACTCTTCCCGCCGCCTGGCAGACACCCATGTCGGCCTTGGGGAAGTTGACGGAATTATTGATATTCCCGTTCTCGAGATAATCCATCAGTTCCTTGACCGCCATCTTGGCACAGTTATCCTCGGATTCCTCCGTTGAAGCTCCGAGATGAGGTATCACTATGCATCCCTCCGCTCCCGCGGTTGTGGGATTCGGAAAATCCGATACGTACTTTCTTATCTTTCCGCTCTTTATCCCTTCAAGTACAGCCTCTTCATCAACCAGAAGATCCCTTGCAAAGTTAAGGAGAATGACTCCGTCCTTCATCCTGCTTATGGCTTCTTTGTTGATGGTATTTCTGGTGGAGTCCATGAGAGGAACATGGATAGTGATGATATCGCACTCCTCATATATCTCCTCCACATTCAGCACGTGCTTGATGTCTCTTGAAAGATTCCAGGCTGCATCCACGGAAATATAGGGATCGTAGCCGCATACATCCATTCCCATGTGTTTGGCGGCGTTTGCAACTCTCACACCGATGGCTCCGAGACCTATGATGCCTATCTTCTTGTTCATGATCTCCGTGCCCGCAAATTTCTTCTTTTCCTTTTCGGCAGCCTTGGCAATGTTCTCATCATCCTTGTTTGCCTTGACCCACTCTATGCCTCCCACAACGTCTCTTGACGCAAGGAGCATTCCGGCAAAAACAAGCTCTTTTACCCCGTTGGCATTTGCTCCGGGTGTGTTGAAAACGACTATGCCTCTTTTTGCACACTCCTCAAGGGGGATATTGTTAACCCCTGCACCGGCCCTTGCGATGGCAAGCAGACCGTCCGGGAACTCCATGTCATGCATGGATGCGGATCTTACGAGGACGCCCTGCGCCTCGTTTATATCCTCTGTTTTTTCAAAATTGCCCGTAAATTTCTCGATACCTACTGCTGATATATCATTTAAACATGCATATTTAAACATTACGCATTCTCCTCTTCGAATTTTCTCATAAACGAAACGAGGGCTTCAACTCCCTCGACGGGCATTGCATTGTAGATCGATGCCCTCATTCCGCCCACGCTCCTGTGGCCCTTTAAGCTCACAAGACCGTTTTCCGCAGCTTCCTTGACAAACTTTGCATCAAGCTCATCGTTTCCGGTGATAAAAGGTACATTCATGAGAGATCTGGAATCCTTTTCAACCGTTCCCTTAAAGAGGACCGAACTGTCAAGAAAATCATAAAGGATCTTTGCCTTTTTCTCATTCCTGTCACGCATGGCCGTAAGTCCGCCCATCTTCTCTATCCACTTAAACACCTTGCCGCAGATATAGATCCCGTATGCGGGAGGGGTGTTATACAGTGAATCCGCATCGGCGTGAGTCTTATACTTAAGCATAGTGGGAGTTCCTTCAAGTGTATCCTCGGTTATCAGATCTTCTCTGATGATGACGATAACAACACCTGCGGGTCCGATATTCTTCTGTACACCACCGTATATGAGGCCGTACTTTGTAACATCCACGGGCTCCGAAAGGAAGCAGGAGGATACATCGGCTACCAGGGTCTTTCCCTTGGTGTTGGGAAGGGTCTTAAACTTGGTGCCGTATATCGTATTGTTCTCACAGATGTATACATAGTCTGCATCGGGTGAAACAGGAAGATCCGAACAGTCGGGAATATATGAGAAGGTCTTATCTTCCGAAGAGGCTATGGCATTTGCTTTTCCGTAGATCTGGGCTTCTTTCCAGGCCTTCTTGGCCCACTGTCCCGTAATGATATAATCCGCAACCCTGTTCTTCATGAGGTTCATGGGGATCATGGCAAACTGCTGGCTGGCACCTCCCTGTAAAAACAGGACCCTGTAATTATCCGGGATACCCATAAGGGATCTCAGATCCTTTTCCGCCTCCTTGATGATCGCATCATAGGTCTTTGAACGATGGCTCATCTCCATAACGGACATTCCGCTGCCTCTGTAATCAAGCATCTCATCCGCTGCTTCCCTCAGAACTTCCTCGGGCAATACGGCAGGTCCTGCCGAAAAGTTGTACACTCTGCTCAATGTATAACGCCTCCTTTGTTATATGTAAATTTTTTCATAATCATATTTACTGTTTCATGTCCGATCCGTCAAAAGCTTCCGAGATAGGTGCCCCGGCGGGAACCATGGGGAATACCTTGTCATCCTGATCGATGACTGCCTCTATGAGAACGGGCTCATTAAGCGACAGTGCCCAGGAAAGGGTATCCGCAACCTCTTCTTTTTTTGTGATCCTCCTTGCCTTGCAGCCCAGGGCTTCCGCGACCTTACAATAATCCACCTTATCCGAGAGGATCGTGCTTGAATATCTCCTGTCATAGAAAAGGGTCTGCCACTGTCTTACCATTCCGAGCACCGAATTGTTTATCACGATCTCGATGATGGGAATATTGAAACTGCTTGCGGTGGCGAGTTCGTTCATGTTCATGCGAAAACAGCCGTCACCCGCTATGTTTATGACCTTTTTATCGCTTCTGCCCACCTTTGCACCGATGGAGGCACCCAGTCCGTAGCCCATTGTGCCGAGTCCGCCCGAGGATATAAAAGTCCTCGGCTCCTTGTATCTGTAGTACTGTGCCGCCCACATCTGATGCTGGCCCACATCCGTGGTTATTATGGCATCTCCTTCCGTAAGCCTGTACAGCTCCTCGATGACATAAGGACAGGTAAGGGTCGAATGATCATAGTCAAGAGGATACTTTTCCTTAAGATCCTCTACAAACTTTATCCATTCACCATGATCCTGATCCTCAAGCTTTGAATTAAGATCTTTGAGTACTTCCTTAACATCGCCTATAACGCTTACATTACATTTGATATTCTTGTTGATCTCCGCGGGATCGATATCAATGTGTATGATCTTTGCACCGGTGGCAAACTTCCTGGCATTGCCGATAACACGGTCCGAGAATCTCGCACCTATGGCGATCAGAAGATCACACTGGCTCACTCCGAAATTGGAAGCCTTGGTGCCGTGCATGCCTATCATTCCGGTATAAAGCGGATCTCTTCCGTCAAATCCGCCTTTTCCCATAAGGGTATCACATACCGGAGCATCGATCTTATGGGCAAATTCCTTTAATTCCTCACAGGCTCCCGAGATAACGGTTCCGCCTCCGGTGTAAATAAAAGGTTTTTTGGCCTTTGAGATGAGCCTGATCGCTTTATCGATATCCTCATCGGTATATCTCCTGACCTGCGGAAGCTTTTCGGGAGTCTTACTCTTAAATTCTGCCTTTGCGGCCGTCACATCCTTGGTGATATCCACGATCACCGGACCCGGACGCCCCGAGGTTGCTATGCTGAATGCTTTTCTCAATGTGTCCGCCAGAACATTTACATCCTTGACGATATATCCGTGCTTGGTTATCGGCATGGTGATGCCGGCTATGTCAACCTCCTGGAAGGTATCCTTGCCAAGCAGGGGCAGGGCCACGTTTGCTGTAATTGCGATAAGAGGGACGGAATCCATATAGGCGGTTGCGATTCCCGTCACGAGATTTGTGGCACCGGGGCCCGAGGTCGCAAAACATACGCCCGGCTTTCCGGTGGCTCTCGCATAGCCGTCTGCCGCATGGGCAGCTCCCTGTTCATGGGAAGTGAGATAATGTTTGATACTGTCTCTGTAATCATATAAGGTATCGTAAATATTCAGAATGGTCCCTCCGGGATAACCGAAAACGGTATCCACTCCGTTCTCCTTCAGAACCTCCATTACGATCTCCGAACCTGTAAGCAGCATGTGTTTTCTCCTTATATCCTATCCGGCTGTTTAGGCCGTAATATATCACTTTCGGTACTGTCGGTCTTCATCGGGAACCTTAAGGACTGCTCCCCTGTTTCCGCTTGTTACAAGCTTTTCATACCTTGCAAGGTAACCCGTGGTAACCCTGGGTTCCCTCTTTTTCCATTCGGACTTTCTCTTTGCGTATTCTTCGTCGCTTATGACAAAATCAAGCTTCATCCCCGGAATGTCTATCTTAATGATATCCCCTTCCTTTACAAAGGCTATGGGACCGCCCACGGCAGCCTCCGGGGATACATGCCCTATGGACGCACCTCTTGAAGCTCCCGAAAAACGTCCGTCCGTGATAAGGGCGACGCTGCTTCCCAGTCCCATTCCTGCAATGGCAGAAGTGGGATTTAACATCTCTCTCATGCCGGGACCCCCTTTAGGGCCCTCATATCTTATGACAACAACATCACCGGGAACGATCTTTCCGCCCTTTATGGCCTCTATGGCATCCTCTTCGCAGTCGAATACCCTCGCAGGACCTTCATGGACAAGCATTTCATCAACTACGGCCGAACGTTTTACAACGCTTCCGTCCGGAGCCAGATTGCCCTTAAGGACCGCAAGTCCGCCGGTCTTTGAATAGGGGTTGTCATTCGGCCTGATGACTTCGGGATTTAAGTTGACCGAATTCTTTATATTTTCACCGATGGTCTTTCCGGTAACGGTCATACAGTCGGGATTCAGCAGCGAAAGATCCGAAAGCTGCTTCATTACCGCATATACGCCGCCCGCTTCGTTGAGGTCCTCCATGTAGGTCGGACCTGCCGGGGCAAGATGACAGAGATTCGGTGTCTTTTCGCTTATCTCATTGGCAAGGGAGATATCAAAATCAAAGCCTATCTCATGGGCTATTGCCGGAATATGCAGCATGGAATTGGTGGAACATCCCAATGCCATGTCAACGGTAAGAGCATTCATGATGGCATCCTTCGTGATGATATCCCTGGGGCGGATGTTCTTTCTGTAAAGATCCATGACCGCCATTCCCGCCTCTTTTGCAAGCCTTAATCTTGCGGAATAAACAGCGGGTATCGTACCGTTCCCCTTAAGTCCCATTCCCAGAGCCTCTGTAAGACAGTTCATGGAATTTGCGGTATACATTCCCGAACAGGAACCGCAGGTAGGACAGGTATTCTCTTCGAAATATTTAAGCTCATCATCATCTATCCTGCCGGCAGCTCTTGCACCGACGGCTTCGAAAATGCTGGAAAGTGAGGTTTTATGGCCGTGAACATGACCCGCGAGCATGGGACCGCCCGATACGAAAACAGTCGGTACATTGACCCTTGCAGCGGCCATCAACAGACCGGGAACGTTCTTGTCACAGTTCGGCACCATAACAAGAGCATCAAACTGATGTGCAAGAGCCATGCATTCCGTGGAATCGGCTATCAGATCCCTGGTAACAAGGGAATACTTCATTCCGATATGGCCCATGGCTATACCGTCGCAGACAGCTATTGCCGGGAACACCACGGGACATCCTCCCGCCATTGCCACACCGAGCTTTACGGCTTCAACGATCTTGTCAATATTCATGTGTCCCGGGACTATCTCATTATAGGAGCTTACGATACCTACAAGAGGTCTCTCCATCTCCTCCTTTGTAAAACCAAGTGCATTAAAAAGGGATCTGTGCGGAGCCGCCTGGGGTCCGGCCTTTACTGCATCGCTCTTCATATCTTTTCCTCTCATTTTTTATAGTGAAAAACAGACTGTTTACAGGATTTTTTCGGATATCTTTTTGCCCATTTCATCCGTACTTAAGGCTGTACAGCCTTCGGACATGATATCTCCGGTCCGGTACCCGTCCTCAAGCACCTTTTTGACCGCATTGTCCACCGAATCCGCTTCCCTGCCAAGATCAAGGGAAAAACGCAGCATCATTGAGGCTGACAGGATGGTGGCGATGGGATTTGCCTTGTTCATGCCTGCAATATCCGGTGCGGATCCGTGTGAGGGTTCGTAGAGTCCGAAACTTGTATCATTGAGGCTTGCGGATGCTAACATCCCGATGGAGCCCGTTACCATGCTGGCTTCATCCGACAGGATATCGCCGAACATGTTTTCCGTAAGTATGACGTCAAACTGCTTCGGATCCCTTACAAGCTGCATCGCACAGTTGTCGACCAGCATATGGGACAGGGAGACCTCCGGATAGTCCGCCGCAACTTCGTCCACAACGCTTCTCCATAATCTCGATGAGTCGAGGACGTTAGCCTTGTCGACGCTCGTTACAATTCCCCTTCTCTTTTTCGCGATCTCAAAAGCCTTTACGGCAATCCTTCTGATCTCATTCTCGTTATATGTAAGGGTATCTACGGCACATCTTATGCCGTTCTCCACGTAGGTTTTTCTTTCCCCGAAATAGAGTCCGCCCGTAAGCTCACGCATTATCATGATATCAAAACCGCCCTCTGTCAGCTCTTCCTTCAGCGGGCATGCGGCCGCAAGCTCCTTATAAAGAACGGCGGGTCTTAAATTGGCAAAAAGCCCGAGGGCCTTTCTGATACCGAGAAGACCTGCCTCCGGCCTTTTCGACGGCTCGAGCCTGTACCAGGGCGAAGTCTTTGCGTCACCCCCGATGGAACCCATAAGTACCGCGTCGGCGGCCTTTGCTTTTTCCACCGTCTCATCGGTCAGCGGGACTCCGTATGCATCTATGGAAGCTCCGCCAAGCAAAAGTTCCGTATATTTGAATTCATGTCCGTATTTTTCCGCAACGGTATCAAGAACCCTGACAGCCTCTCTCACTATCTCGGGACCTATGCCGTCACCCGGAATACATGCAATATTGTATTTCATGGTTTGTCATCCTTTGCTGTGATCACAGATTATCTGTTATTCGGCATCCGCCTTCTCTACCTGGGCGATGGCCGCCTTCTGCATGGGTATACGGCAGTTTTTGTTATTTCCGAATTCAACAATGACGGTATCGTCCTGAATATCTATGACGATCCCGTAAAATCCGCTGTTTGTCAGTATGCAGTCGCCCACCGCAAGGTCTGCAAGCATTGATTTAAGCCTGTTCTGTTCCTTCTTCTGGGGCCTGAATATCATAAAATACATTATGGCGCCGAAAATGGCTATATAAACGATCATTATCAAGATCCCCTGAGACTGTGAGCCTCCGGCTGCCTGTGCAAGAATAATATTACTCATCTCTTTCCTCCAAAAAAACTTCATTAAATTGCATTTTTGCCCATTTCCTATAAATATACACAATTAAGACCTATACATCAAGTTTTTTTACAAACCCCTCAAGCTTGTTCTTCTTATAGGTTTTAAAGGTATTTTCCTCAATACTTTTCCGTATTTCTTCCATCATGCTGTTGTAAAAGAAGAGGTTATGCAGAACGCATAAGCGCATCCCCAGCATCTCTTTTGCCTTCAGCAGATGCCTGATATATGCCCGGGAATAGGTACGGCAGGCAGGACAGCTGCAGCCCTCCTCTATCGGCGACATATCCTTTTCATATTTTTGATTGAACAAATTGAGCTTTCCTTCATTGGTATAT
>JAIKZD010000012.1 GCA_024682555.1 Lachnospiraceae bacterium
AGATCCTCATCCACCTGCTCGAAAGCTCCCCTTATCCCCCTGTACATCACGGGGAAGGAAACGACTGTCGCTGCAAGGACCGCACCTTTTTGGGTAAAAATAATGTTCATTCCAGCCTCGGCAAGAAACCTTCCCAAAGTGGAATTCCGCCCGAAGGCTATCAGCAGAAGAAATCCCACCACCGTTGGCGGAAGCACCAGGGGTATTGACAGCAGGCTGTCCGCAAAGGCCCTGAATCTGCGGGTAAACCCCACACCCCAGGCCGCAAAAAGCCCGAGGAAAAAGGTTATGAGAGTCGCGATCACGGCCACTTTTAACGATATATAAAGAGGAGAAAGCTCCATAAAGATCTCCGATCCGCCGCTCTTTATCCGATCAGGATCCAACGCTCTTTATCCGATCAGGATCTGCGGCCATGTATTTCAGGGCAGGGAAAAACCGTACTTTTCAAATATCGCTCCGGCCTCAGGACTCTTAAGATAATCTATGAAAGCCCCGGCTTTTTCCGGATTTTCCGAGGATTTTACAACGCCCGCGGGATATATGACCTTATCACAGCTCCCCTCCGGTGCGACCGCAGCTATGCTTACCTTATCCGTGGTATATGCATCCGTTGCATATACAACTCCGCAGTCCACCTCTCCGGACTCTACCCAGGTCAGGACAGTTCTTACATCGGTTCCGAAATTAGCTTTTGCCTCAGCCTGATCCCGGATTCCCAGGGTCTCAAAAACCGCCATTGCATACTGACCTGCGGGAACACTCTCAGGTTCCCCCAGACCGATCATCTTTACTTCATCCGTCGTTACATCATCAAATGAATCCAGTGACAGACCGCTGTCTTTCGGAACTATCAGAACGACTTTATTCTCAAGCAGCTCCGTCACGGATCCGTCATCCATAAGACCTTCCTCCTGCAGGGCCTTCATCTGTTTTTTGGCCGCGGAAATGAAGATATCACAGGGTGCTCCTTCCTCTATCTGGGTCTGCAGTGCCCCTGATCCCGCAAAGGAGAAAACAAGAGATACATCCGGGTTTTTCTTTTCATAATCATCTTTTATCTCTTCCATAACATTCGTAAGTGAAGCCGCCGCAAGGACCGTAAGTTCGCAAAGCTTTTCCGAGGTCCCGGTTTCCTCTTCTTCCGCATCAGCTCCGGGTATTTCCGCATCTTCTGCGTCCGCTCCGGGTATTTCCGCATCTGAAATGCCTGAACCGGCCGCGTCTGCCTCCGTCTTTTCTTCAGCTACAGGATCTGCCTCCGCTCTCCCCGGGTTATATGCCGCACATCCCGTCAGGGTAAACATTAAGGCTAAGATAAGTACCGGGTATTTCAGCCCGATTTTCGTCCTGTTTCCTTTATCGTTTCTGTTTCCTTTATCGTTTTTGTTTACTTCATATTTCTGTTTTTCATATATATCCATATCCTTTGTCCTTTACTTCTCTGTTTTTGCATACTATCGATAAGCTCATATAAAACGGCCGGACAGAACGTGGACTATCCTTTAAATGTATAATGCCCGCTTTTTCCGCCGTCCTTTTCCAATAGTTTCACATCCGAAATGATCATTCCCTTGCAGGCGGCCTTGCACATGTCATAGATTGTAAGAAGGGCGACACTTACCCCTGTCAGGGCTTCCATTTCGGCACCGGTCTTTCCGGTAAGACTGACCCTGCAGGTACAGATGAGTGCCTGATCCTTTATTTCAAAATCTATGGAGACCCTGTCCAGTAAGAGGGTGTGGCAGAGGGGTATAAGCTCTGGAGTCTTCTTTGCTGCCATGATCCCTGCTATCCTTGCTGCGGCAAGCACATCCCCCTTGGGGTTCTTCCCGCCTGACCCTTTTATCTCTTCGATCAGCTCACCGGTTAATGATATCCGGCCCGAGGCAACGGCAAATCTCTTTGTGTCCGATTTATCACCCACATCAACCATGTTTGCCTGTCCCATCTCGTTAACATGTGTAAATCCGCTTTTTTCACGTGACATCTTCTATTCCTCCGTGATCGTCTCTTATTTTCGACTTGGAAATCCGGCCGGAAAATGGTACTGTTCCCGGCTCACTTTCCAAAGCCGCAGTTCGGAAAACGGCATACATCACAGGAGAGGCAGAGACCGCCTTCTCCGTATTTCGAAAGGTCCGCGGCCGTCAGTTTCTCACCTGCAAGAATCCTCGGAAGCACCAGATCAAACACCGTTCTCCTTGCATACATGATGCAGCCCGGGAGTCCCATTACAGGGGTTGTTTCATTAAGATACGACAGCAGGAACATTGCGCCGGGAAGTACCGGAGCACCGTAGCTGACTATATCCGCTACGGTATCCTTTATGGCTCCCGGAGTCTTATCATCGGGATCAACGCTCATACCGCCGCTTACAAGGACCATATCCGCCCCTTTATTAACCTGGGCAAGGATCGCTTCGGTGATCCTTTCCCTGTCATCGGGAAGGATCACCTTTTCAATGCATTCAGCCCCGTATTCCGACATCTTCGCCGTAAGTACGGGCCCGAAGGCATCCTCTATCCTCCCGGAAGCCACCTCATTTCCCGTGATCACAAGTCCGTACTTAACCTTCCTGAAAGGAAGGATCCTCATTAACTGACCATCCTCCGAAACCTGCCTTGCGATCTCCATCTTTTCTTTTTTGATCACAAGGGGAATAATCCTGGTCCCCGCAAGCTTATCACCCTTTTTCACCGGGAAGTTTCCGTGGATCGTGGCGATCATCATCTCCCCCAGAGAGTTGACCTTATCAAGCCTCTCCGTGTCGATCTTTAACAGACCGTCCGTGGCAGCAAAGATCTCAATCTTTCCTTCGGAAGGATCGGAACAGGAAAAACAGGGATCTTCTCCGGTGCATATATCCTTAAGGATCCCTGCAGCCTCGTCTTCATGCAGCATGTCCTCCCGCATCTCCCAGACATAGAGATGCTCTTTTCCCACCGAAAGGAGGACCGGGATATCTTCCGCAGTGACAACATGGCCCTTTTTGAAAACAGGTCCCTTTCTTTCCCCCGGTATTATCTGTGTTATGTCATGGCACAAAACGTGCCCCACCGCATCTTTCGTATCTATGAGCTTCATTTTTATATCCTGTCTTCCTTCTCCGTCTCAATTCCGAAAAACCTGCAAAGGCATAAAAATATCCCCGAAACATCATCACGCTCATATACCGGGCACCGGGACTTTTCGGGGATACTATCCTTAAATACCATACTATCCTTATATACCGCACAGATCAGGTTCCCGGGTTTTTTTTGTTCCCGTTCACCGATGCTTTTTTCGTCGCTGAAGACATAGACCTTGGGATACTCTGAGGTTTTGAAACCCTCAAGTATTATGACATCGGGCGGCGGATCCTGTCCCGACAGCCTGTCCATAAGGTCCTCTGCCGTAACACTTCCCCTGGCGGCAAAAATCCAGCCATTGTCCGAAAACACGGCCGCACTTTCGGCTCCTGCCCTCATAACTCTTTCCGTGTCTGTATTTGCGGTATCATTCCATTCCGATATATGACCGCATCCGTCATGTTTTATAACGGAAACCCTGTACCCGGCATTAATGAACTCATTTATGAGCTTCTCTATCAGATAGGTTTTTCCGCTGTCATGATAACCCGACACCGCAAAAATAACGGGAAGCTTTATACTCTCGTACTCTTCCCTTGTATTTATATTCCTTACGGTCTTTTTATCAAAAGGAGATAAAGAAAGATCTATATACAGGGTCCTTGTCATGTATAAAAGATCCCTGATCCTGTATTTTCCATCCCGTATGAGTTCTTCTATCACCGGGATGATCTTCCTTGAGTAGATTGCGCAAAGAGGATGGATCCTCTCATCGTCGCAAAGGACATAACAGTCATGATCCGATGATATGAACTGGGCCATGTAATCCGCAAGCTTCCTCGTAACGAAGGGCATATCCGCCGCGCATACAAATACGTATTCCTCATCCGATGCTTTGAGTATCCGGTATATCCCTTCAATGGGGCCTATATCCCTTGTTTCATCGGGAGCGTATTTTATGTCCCATTTATCGGACAGATATCCGTATTCACCCGTCGAAGATACCGAGAGGATAAAATCATATCCCCTCTCTTTCGCTTCATCCGGCTCTCTGTACAACTGCCTTAAGAGTCTTTCAAGCATCGTCTCGTTATTCAGTTTGAGCAGGGCCTTGTTCTGCCCCATCCTTGTGCTTTTTCCGCCGGCCAGTATCCCGACGGAGCAGGAAGGAATCTCCCTGTGCTCTCTCATCTTAATCTCAAAACCTCGTATATATGATCCCGATACGTTTCCGCCTAATCTTCAAAACATGGGATTCAGCATGACCCTAACCCTGTCACCGACATTGACTTCCGTATTTTCCTTAAGATCAATATAGCAGTTACATTCGGAAAGATTGGCAAACACCGATGAGGCATGGCTCCCGGCAGGAAGAAAGACCGATCCTCCCTCTGTATATGCCCTTATGAATCTGCGCATTTTATTGATCTTCCGATAGGGACTCTTTAATACGGCTTCCGCAGTCTTTGGTAAAAAAGCATCGCAGCCCGTAAATGCCGAAGCCACCCCATAAAA
>JAIKZD010000073.1 GCA_024682555.1 Lachnospiraceae bacterium
CGTCATAATCCTCCGGCACAATAAGCTTATAGATATTGAGTTCCCCTTCGGTCAGAGCTGTCTGATCGGTATAGGAAGCAAAGCTCATGAACACAAAGGTATCAAAGTCTTCCTTAAGCGCGTATTCTTTTATCCCTTTCAGCGCATGGGACAGAGTATCAATATTCCATCCGTTGGCGCATACTGCGATCTTTTTTTTCATGCGTATATAAAAACCCTCTATGCCGCAGGCTCAAGAGCCTCCGAAAGCTCAACTCCCTCATAGGGTACAGCTTCCACATCATCGCCATAGATCGTTGTAAAATCATCTCTCATTGATACGGGAATAAATCCGCATTCATTGCACATCTGCTTCATGGCATTCGCTTTATCCATGTTCCCGTGCTCCCTTATGAGATCATCGCACATGAGCATGTAAGCTCTTCCCTCATACTCGGTGTTGTTAACGGTATACTGGGCCATTGACTGATCTCCCGAGGTATTGCCGAAGGACAGCACCGGAACCTTTCCGATCTCCAGGGCTATCTCGCTTACCTTGTTCATCTTGATGGTTTTGATGATAAGATCCCCTCCGAGTATCACATCATCGTCGGATGTATAGACATATGTGAGGCCGTCCGTGTCTTCCTGACCCGTTGCAACCATGGTATAACTCATTCCGATCACCCGGTTCTCGGGTACCGGAAGCTTGTCCTTTATCAGGGCACGCACCAGGGTTCTGTCCGAACCGCTTACTATATAAACGGTAAAATCATTTGCTGTCAGATATTTAACAAGTGAGACCATGGGCAGGTAGAAGGCATCGCCTTTTTTCAGATTGGTAAATCCGTCGGCGGGACTCTCCATGAACTCCCTTGTGTATTCCTTCATTTCTTCTATGGTCATTCCGGCATAGGACTGTCCCGCATATTTAGCATGGAGTCTTTCATGTCCTTCGGGCATTTTCCCGCCATAAACGCCCTGTTCGAGCGCCTCCGCGAATTCCCTCATGTCATCGGGTGCCTCGAATGTATCATCATGAAGAGCCCTGTGAATGAACATCATATACTCAAAATATGAAGGGTAGAGTTCGCCTATTATTGTTCCGTCAAGATCAAATACGGCTAACCTGTCCTCAACGGGTATAAACCCGTCCGAAGTCTCATCCGTTGCCATTTCAACATACTCCCTTATGGAAGCGGCAACTTCGGAGTCCTCGCTCCAGTATTCAAGCTCCGCTTCATTCTCTGCAGGACTTAAAATATCCGAAGCCTCCGTTTCGGATACGGCTTTTGCAAAATCATCAAGATCCTGTGTGGTCAGTTCATCAACCTTTACCTGCAGCTGCAGGGTACCTGTTTTCTCGTCAACCGTGGCATAACAGCCGGTCAGGGAAAGCATCATGGCTGCGGCAAGGATCATTGAAACAATTTTTCTGGTCTTCATCTTATTTCCTCTCTGTTTTTATATGATTGAATATAAAATATGCGTGTTCAGGCGTGACCGTTCCTTTCTGCAAGGAAGTTCAGAAATTCCTTTTCGGGAATGGGCTTGGAGAAATAATAACCCTGTATGTATTCAACGCCCAGATCCCTCATGACATTTATCTGTTCCTCGGTCTCTATACCTTCCGCTACGATCTTGATACCCATCTTATGCAGGATACCAACCATACCGGTCAGCATGTGTTTGGTCCTCTCGTTTCCGAAAAAGCTCTGGGTGAAGGTATGATCAAATTTGATTATCTTTATGGGCATATGGAGGATGTAATCAAGGTTTGACCGTCCGGTACCGAAATCATCAAGCGAGAATGTTATGCCTTTTTCAATGAGTCTGTTCATGTTCCTGACCATGATATCATTGTTCTTGGCAGCTGCGGTCTCCGTTATCTCCAGATTGATCCAGGAGGGATCCACATTATACTTCTCCATATGATTAAAAACGAATCCCGCAGGGTTCTCATAATCAAACTGGGCCGCCGAGACATTGACCTCTATCTGATCGAGCCCGTATTTCTGGGCCTCGCCTTCCGAAAGGAACCGGCAGACCTTTTCAAAAATACTGATGCCAAGCGGTATTATCTGACCGTTTTCCTCGGCAACGGGTATGAACTCTCCCGGAGGAACCAGTTCGCCGTCCGCCTTTCTTATACGTACCAGAGCCTCGGCCGAGTTAAACCTCGACTCCATGACATTATAGAAAGGCTGATAGAATACCTCTACCCTGTCTGCCGCAAGAGCCTCATCTATGAGTTCTTTTATATGTGTCTGATGTCTGAGTTTTCTTACAAGTTCCTCGTTTGCGGTAACTATCTCCTCCTCGCACTCAAGGTAGGTGTGCAAAAAGCGGAAGAATTCATCCGGACCGCTCATTATGAGGCTGTCGGGTATTAACAGATAGGTTCCTTTTGCGGGAAGATCCGTAACATTATCTTTCCGCATCTTGATATATGCCGCCCTCTCAAACATTCTCTCGGTATCATCATATAGCACGCAGAAGGTGTCATCATCTATACGGAATGCAGGCTCCGGACCAAGGGCCACCAGTGCACGGGCGGTACGCATCACCGCATCCTGCTCCATCCCGTAATCCACATAGGTGGTAAGGAAATGGATCTTTGCCGTAAACATTGAGAAACTCTTGCCGAATCTGTATTTATCGTGTACATAGGCTGAAAGCGCATTCGTGGTAAAAAGTCCCGTGGATCCGTCAATATACTCGCTGGGATTTTCCAGCTGAATGTACAGGATCACCATGCCGAAGGCCGAAGCAAATCCCACCAGCAGAAGCTCGGGCAGCGCAAACTGGATGGCCGCCGCAAGCAGCCAGATTCCCTGCCATAAAAGCATGGCAACAAACCTTCTTCCGGGCATCTCTTTTCTGAATGCCAGTGTCGTGATAATGGTTGAAAGTATAAAAACAGCAGAAAGAAGATATGCCACAGAGGTTGACGGACCATAGGAATATACCATACGTCCGTGCGCCTCATACCCTATGGGAAGGACAAGCATCAGTATCTCACCTGTGGCGAAGAAAATATGTGAGATGATCCTTACGGCTTTTGCCCACTTTTTGTCCCTGGGCAGCAGACTTGTGGATGCATACACATATCCGAAGTATCCCTGCAGGACTAACAGCATGATGTAGATCTTGCAGACGATCTCGGTTATAAGGGGACTAAATCCGTTGTACACTGACCTGTTGATCAGAATTATGGAAAGGATATCAAATATAAGACAGGCAAAACAGGCACAGATTGCACGAAAAAAAAGCTTACGGTTCATAAGATCCAGCTTTTTCTCACGCAAAAACATTACCGTGATCGTAAATATAACAAATAATCCGCAGCATTGGAGCTCAATGTTCATCCTTATGCCCTCTCGATAGAGATATTAAGTTATTTTATCATATCACGGAGCATTATTCAAATAATAACCACCGGCGGTGTGTGCCGGGAATCTGCCGGGAATCGGTCGGGAATCTGCCCGGCCTTATTTCTTTGACGCCTGTGAGGCAAAATAGTTGGTTATGGCTTCAGTGATAACACCTTAATGATGCTTTCCTTGTCGCTCTTTCCCGTCAGGAAGAATACCGGATCTTCCTCCCTGATCGTAAGCTTGCTTTTTCAAGTTCGGATCTCTGTGTATAAGCCCGCTCTTTTAGCCTCAGATCCCTATGTCTATACCTGCTCTTTTAGTTTCAGGTCCCTATGTCAAAAGTCACTCTTTTTGTTTCAAATCCCTCTGCCGAAACAGTCAGTTCACACACACCCTTTTCATACCCGGAACGGATGACTGCCATGGCTCTTCCTCTGTATGTCTTAGCGAGATTATCGGTATAATCTTCTTCCGTTACGGGATTCCCCGAGCCAAATCCCGCAAGGGTACCTGCCCCTTCTATACGGGCCTCCAGAAGGATCTGTGCATCGGGAACCGGCCGGCCGTTTTTATCCGTAATCTCTATCCCTGCATAGATCAGATCATGTCCGTCCGCGCACATTTTTTTCTTCTCCGGGATTATCCTTATCTCAGCCGGTCCGCCCGTTGTAAAAAGAACGTCCCTGCCTGTCTCTTTACATTTTTTATACGATATGGCCGTCACTTCTCCGGCCTCGTAAGGAGTCTCAAAACGTACAGAATACGGCAGGGGTCTTTCCATGCCGACTGGCTTCTTTCCAAGGGATCTTTCGTTGATCAGCACTTCAACTTCATCGGCATTTGAAAATACAACAAGCTCCGTCATAGCTCCTTCATAGCCGGGATAATTCCAGTTTGAAAGCACATAAGGGAATCCCCACATGCTGACTATCTCTTTTTTTCCGTATGTATCGGGATGCATGGAATACAGACAGGTCTTATTGCTTCCCCATACGATGCTTCTGTAATCACCCTGGGCAAGCCTGTATCCGGTAATATCAAAATCCGCATCATTTGCCAGTCTCCAGGGATATGGCGAGGTTTCCTGAGGCATAAGATCCCATGGATTTTTTGGAGCATCCGAATCATCCGGATCCACATATGCGGCTTTTCCGATCCCCGCCTCTCCTATATAATCCCAGGCGGTCCATGTGAAATCACCGATCACATAGGGCGAACTCTCGACCATTGGCCAGCGGAATCCGATCTCCTTGGGGAAATTTTCCGATCCCAGTATAACTCTTTCCGGGAACATCTCATGATCACGTTCATAGATGTCTTCCATGTAGTTGTATCCCACAATATCAAGACCGTTTGTAAAGGGCTCCGTACCCGTTTCCCAAAGGGTTGACTTAAAGGCTTCCCCCGCATTCTGGGCCTGGTTATGCCCCACAGCCAGCGCATCATCGAGTCCGCTCCAGAACGAGCAGATACCGTTGCTTACGGGTCTGGTTCCATCAAGCAGACGCACGGTTTCCGCCATTTTTTTTGCAGTATTGTATCCCTTTGCAAGACCGCCTCTCTCCGGTATCTCATTGCCCGTAGACCACATGATGACGCAGGGATGCGAGCGGTCTCTTTTTACAAAGGCCGTCAAATCCTTTTCCCAGTCCGCTTCGAAAAACTGATTGTAATCCCCGCCTCGCTTTCCTATGAACCATGCATCAAAGGCCTCATCAAAAACATACATTCCCAGCCTGTCACAGGCCTCTATCAGAGCTGCCGAGGGCGGGTTGTGGGCGGTACGCACCGCATTGAACCCTTCCTCCTTTAACTTTCTTATCTTTCTCTCTTCTGTCCCGTATAAGGTAACCGCACCCAGAAGCCCGTTGTCATGGTGCAGACATCCGCCCTTTAACTTGACGCTCTTTTTGTTTATAAGAAGTCCCCTCACGGGATCCGCCGTGATGGTCCTTATACCGAAAAGTACCTCTGCCTCATCCGTGATCTGCTCTTTATCCTCAACAAAATGCGTGCGGTAAACCCCCAGATCCTTTACCGAAGCCTTTACCCTGTAAAGATTCGGATGTTCCTCATCCCAGAGCATTGGATCCTTCACCGTCATAGTCATTCTTGCAGTCTGTTTTTCGCCGTGTCCGATAAAGATCACACTTTTAACGATCACGCTGTTAATGTTCTCATTTTTTCCGCTCTCACATATAATGCCGGCTTTTTTACCGGGCGCACCGTTTTTAGCATCGCACGCGGCTTCACCGTCATCCCGCCCGGTTTCCGGGATCAGCTCGAGCGTTACCTCTGCTATCCTGTTTGTAAGCTTCCTATTCTCTATTTCAACAAGGGCTTCAAGAAAGGCGTAACCGTCAGATACTTCTTTTGTATAAACATAGATCCCATCCGGCACTATATGAACTGCCGGTCCGTGTAAGAGAGTCACGCTCCTGTATAGTCCCGAACCCGAATACCATCTGGAATTCGGCTGCATTGAGGTGTTAACGTTTACGGAGATGCGGTTCTTTTCACCGAAGGTAACATGATCGGTGAGATCCACATAAAAAGGAGCATAGCCATAATGACACTGCCCGACGCGGCTTCCGTTAACATCAACCGCCGCATTCATCATAGCTCCGTCAAATTTAAGTCCGACGCAGTCTCCCTCCCATTCTTTGGGAAAGTGTACATATTTTGTATAATTTGAATTTCCGCCGGTGAAATAACCGGAATCGGGACCTGCCGGTGCATCTTCCGAGACCGGTGTGCCTATCATCCCGTCATGAGGAAGGTTTACTTCCTTTCCCGGATCTGCTTCCAGCATGGTTATGGAATCCAGATATCCCCTTCGAAATGTCCATTTTTCGTCGAGCAGGGTTTCATGCATGGTCTTTTATCCTCTCTTTATCCTCTCTGTTGTTTTCCGATGCCGGATGATGAGCCTTTATGGCGGATCTGGCATCGGGATTTCTGTTTTTTCTTTTTCCGATACCGGCGGATGAGCTTTCATGGCTTTTATGGCATCGGGATTCTATGTTATCTTCATCGGATCTTGATCTCTACCCTGACAGGCGCCTTCACATTTTCCGCAAATTCCGCTCCGTCCTTCGGGCTTCCCACAACGGATCCGTAGTGTACCGGGATCGCCACCTCAGGGTTAATCTTATTCACAAGCTCTGCGGCCTTTTTAGCATCCATTGTGTAGGTTCCGCCAACCGGAACCAGCGCTATATCACACTTCACCGCCGCTGCTTCTTCGGTTGCATCCGTATCTCCCGCTACATATACTCCTTTTCCGTCCGTCAGAAAAATGTATCCTACCCATCCTGCAGACTTCGGATGAAAAGGCTTTAACCGGTTATAGGCGGCCACCGTTTCAAACTTAATTCCCCCGATCTCGGTCTGCATCCCGGGCTTCACCGTCACGATGCGGCTTATCATACCTGCTTCTTTCTGCGCTTTTTTCTCCATCTTTTCAGGCACTATCATTATGGTTTTTTCACAGGCAACCTTTTCTATGTCCTCAGGTGAAAAATGATCATAATGATCATGTGTGATAAAAATATAAGCCGCGTCCTTCGGATGATTTTGTATCCTGAAAGGATCGATATAGATCATCCCCTGACTGTCCTTTATCTGTATGCTGTTCTGTTCGTTTACGGTAATGTTTTCAGTCATCCGGAAACCTCCTTTCAAGTCTCAATAACGATTATACGCTGTAAGGCCCCCTGTCCGCAATAATATGCCCTATCATCAGCGTGGTCCCGTGACCGAGAAAAGTATAAACACAAGGGTCAGGATTGCAAGATGCAGTATCCTCTTTTTTCTCGTATCCCTGAAATATCCGGCATATTCCCGCAGAAAAGCATTCAGCGAAAAATAGAGTTTTGTGGATGCACCATATCCGTTACAGTTAAGCTTAAGTCTCTTTGCGATAAGCAGTGCCCTCATCAGATGATATGAACTGGTCACTATGGCAAACCTGTCTTTTTTGTCCTCCATCAAAAGGGAGGAGAACCGGATATTCTCTTCCGTGTTTACGGATCTGTTTTCCATTATGATATCATCTTCACTTACCCCGTTTTCGATGGCATATGCGGCCATGGCACCGCTTTCCGTGATCACCTCGTCGGCACCCTGCCCGCCGGAAAATATCAGCCTGCATCCGGGATTGTTTCTGTATACGGAAATGCCCTTGTCGATCCTGCTCTTTAATAAAGGCGTGGGTTTGTCCCCGGAAAGTCCCGCACCCAGCACGACCACATATTTTAATCCGGCATTCTTCTTAAAATGGATCAGATTGATGAGATCGGAGGCCCAGAAAGAAGCCAGCTGCATTACCAGATACAGGATCACCATCGTGAGATACCGGTATATTACCATATAGGAGCCGGGGGATCCGATATCGAAAATAAACGGGATTATCATGTCTACCGCAAAAAGACCCGCCGCAAACAGAAGTGAAAGGATATTCCGCGGCTTAAAGCCCTCTTTTTTCATTAATACCGCACCGCCCAAAAGGAATACAGGTACCAGAACAAGAGGATAGGCGATAAGCATGATGAATATGAATAAAAGGAGTATGTCAAGGATTATATGTGCTGCAAAATGTCGGGAAAACCAGTCGGGATAATTAAGTGCCTTATCTAACATGAAGGCACCAAAAAGAAATGCGGTAAACAGCAGGAAAAAACCGCTGTATACCGTACGCCGGTCTGTTACGAGTATGGCTGCAAGTACTGCCAGTGAGATAAAAAAAAGAATCAGAGTCACGCTTTTCTTCCTGACCCGGTCAGCCCGTTATACCAGGCCGAGATATTTTCCGGAATACCGTCACTGACCCATTTTCTGAAGGTATTCATGAATTCTGCCCTTGAATCCATTCCGGTTCCCTTTGATCCTTCCGTTTCATTCCAGAAGGAACTGAATTTCTGATACAGAGGGTCATTTTCCATGCCATATACTGCCTCTGCCCCTCCGGACACGGTATCAAGCATGTTATCATCAAGTTTTGAGAATCTGTTTTTTTCAGCCATGATCAGTCTCCCCTTCCCATGTCACCGATCTGCGAGGATGTATATCTTTATATACGATACAGCCCGAAAAGCGGCAGTGATCTCAGGTCCTGCTCTTATGATTTTACCATTATATGAACTGTTTCGCCACACGGTCCGTTCCCGGGGCTTTCCGGGAGTCCCGTTCCGTACTTTGCAAAAGTCCATTTTCCGGACTTTCCGGGAGTCCCGTTCACGGTCTTTCTGAGCGTCCCTTTCCGGATCTTATCCGATCAAAAAAGCCTCCTAAGTAAGCTTCGTCACACTTCCCTCCGATGCGTTTACAAGAACCATGTCCCCGTCCTTAAGCTTTGCGGTGGCGTCTCCCGCAGCCAAAACGGCGGGGATATTATACTCTCTTGCCACTATTGCCGCATGGGACAGCGTGCCTCCCGTATCGACAACAACGCCTGCTGCCAGGGCAAAAAGAGGTGTCCACTCGGGATCCGTATATTTGCACACCAGGATATCATTTTTTTCAAGCTTATAAAACTCAGCCGGTGACTTTATCACACACACGCGGCCTTTGACCTGTCCGCCCGAAGCGCCGATCCCTTTGATGGAATCATCCTCCCCCGCAAGTGCATCCTTCATGCACTTATCCCAGTAAGCTTCCGCAAATCCCCTCTTATCCTTCCTTGCCCCGATCACGCTGATCCGGTCCCCGATATCGTTTTTTTTGCATACCTCCGACAGTTCATCCACAAAAAGATATAACAGGTCGTTATAGGAAACCCCCAGGCTGTCCGAAAGCTTTTTAAGTAACTGTCTGCAATACTCAAACTCCGATTCCCACAGATACTGGGTCGCTTCTCTTATGTAATGATAATGCCTGAGCCCCGTTACACGTTTTTCAAAAACCCTGTATTTTGAGGGGGACACAACACGTTTGACCCTGGCCATAAGATCATTGAAGCGTCTTTCGCCCTCCTCTTTTGAAACCGTTGCCGCGCCTCCGCCCTTTAACATGGGCCTCAGTGCATTCACAAACCTGTCGGGATCCTCTCTCCAGGTCTTTGAGATAAAGCAATAGCAGTTAAAATCCGATTTGCTCCCAAACCGCCTAAGGAAAGCCTCAAACTTCCCGGAAAGCTCCGGGCAGGAGACGCATATTTCTTCATAGCTCTCCTTCATGACGGATTCTGTCATCTTTTCGTCTTTTCCTATGTATATACACAGTTCCTTCATTGCCCTGTTAATGTCCGCCGTCACATAGCTGAGGCCCTCAAGGATATCATAGGCATTAAGCTTCGGATCGACCTTTTTTAATACCCGGGTGACCCTCATGCTCTCCACGGCATTAGGAAAAAGTGCATACAGGAACCTGTCATAGGCTGTCTTCTCAATAAGAGCCCGCATCCTTGCAAGGGCCTCTCCGATATCCGAAGCTCCCCGGCAGGTCTTCTTTTTTTCGGCCTCAAACTCCTCCCTGCAGCGTTTGAGGGATTCATCCGCGCAGGATATGTTGTTGTCGATGTCAAGTACCCGGCGCAGATATCGGGGGACGGCAGTAATATTCCCTGTAAGCCTGAATTTTTTACCGCCCGGATAAGACACACCGTCTCTGTCTATGGGGTACATCCCTCCCTTAAATTCTATTCCGAATTCTTTAAACAGGATGTTCTTCTGCTCTCCCACCAGGCCTCCGAAATCATGATCCAGGGGATAATAGGGTGTCGGAGTCTTTTCGAGATTGAAAAGCACGGCCTCCCTCATGGAGCCCTTCGCGGGCTTTACTGCCGGATAGCCTGCAAAATCTTCATCGGTAAATATCTTCTTATCGGTTTCTTTGAAGGTGGTTATGCTTCTTGCCTGTAAAATATATATCTTACCGCCGCAGATACCCCACTCGATATCCATCGGGTGTCCGTAATGAGCCTCTATCCTGATGCCTTCCGAAACCAGCCGCGATATCAGGGATCTGTCAAGAACAGCCTGACCTCTTGCCTTTTCATCCACAGGGACCCTTACGGTTCCTCTGTCGGCCCTGCTGTATATTATTTTCTCCTCTTTGCTCCCTATTATCTCCTTTATTACCGTCCCGTTTCTGTCGCAGATGTACTCATCGGGACTTACAATGCCTGAGACCACCGCCTCGCCAAGACCATAGGATGCATTGATATGAACATTGTTTCTGTCGCCTGCCGGATCAGATGTAAACATTACCCCTGCCGACTCGCTCTCGACCATTTTCTGTATTACAACGGCTAAGGCAACCTTCTCCTTATCGTACCCTGAATTCCTTCTGTAGCTTACCGCTCTGTCTCCCCACAGGGATGCGTAACATGACTTTATCTTTTCATAAAGGTCCGTTAAACCGGTCACATTAAGATAGGTCTCCTGCTGCCCGGCAAAGCTTGCATCATCCAGATCCTCAGCCGTCGCGGATGACCTTACCGCAAGCCTGACGCTGTCTCCGCCCATGGCAGCATAAAATTCCCCGATCTCCTTTTTTATATCTTCGGGGAGCTCTCCCTGTCTGATCGCCTCCCTCAGGCTTTCCGCGCTTTCATACTTAAGAGGATCTATCCCGTTAAAAACAAGATATTCATCATAGGCAGCGGCAAGCAGCACTCCGCCTCCCGGTATGTTTATCCCGGCCGCCGTCATTTCACCTAAGTTTGCACCCTTTCCTCCCGCTGTATTAACATCCTCTTTTCTGATGTTTTCAAACAAAACTAGTTTTCCGGACATATGTACCTCCTGATGATTTTATCTTTATTATTTGTCTTTATCGAGATATCTGTGCCATGCACCTAGACCGATCGCAAGCGAAAGGATCAGAGCCGCGAGGCTTGCTGCGGGCCGGCAGTATATCAGGCCTTCAATACCCATGAGCCCCGGCATTATGAGCATTGAAGGTATCAGAAAGGTTCCGTTTTCTGCCATGGTAACAACAGTTGCCAGACCAAACCTTCCGATGTTCTGCAAAAACATTCCGCACAGAATATAGAACCCCATAAACGGCATTATCAGACACTGGGCGCGGATCATGCGTACGGCCAGGTTTGCCGCCTCCCTGTCCCCGGTAAAATGTGATACCAGCATTTCCGATCCTCCGAAAAGAAAGGCCGCGGATATGATCAGAAAAACGCTTACCGTTATGAGGGTATATTTAAAAGCCCTCTTTATCCGCTCATACTCTCCAGCCCCGTAGTTGATCGCACAGACCGGCTGAAATCCCTGTCCGAATCCGATGACCAGCGCATAGGCTATATATGATATCCTGAGTGCTATGGTAAGAGAGGCGATGGCGTAGCTTCCGAAGGATCCCGCAACATTATTGAGCATGACGGAAGAGATACTGCTGATACCCTGCCTGCAGAAATTCGGTGCTCCTCCCGTAAGGATCTTTATTATGTTTTCCCTGTCGGGCGAAGCTGCCCGCAGCCGTATCCGCACGTTTCCGTTTCGTTTTGTGCTCAGAAAAAGAACGAGGCAGCCGGTAATCTGTCCCGCCATTGAGGCAAGCGCTGCTCCGGCTACGTCCATTTTCAGCACAAGAATGAAAACGGGGTCCAGTACCATATTAAGGATCATCCCCACAAGAAGGCCTTTCACACTGTCACTCCCCGAACCCGCAAGCCGCAGCTGATTATAAAGGACGTTAGAGCAAAGCATAAACGGGACCGTAAGTATTGTGATCCTTAAATACCTGACGGTAGCCGTATGAAGTTCCCCGCTCTCTGCACCGAGAAATACGGCAAGTCTGTCGGTAAGAGGAAGCCCTAAAGCCATGATGAGGAGGCCCGTGACAAGTGCGGCAAGAATGCCCGTAGCAGCCATTTTTTCTGCCGCTTCCATATCCTTTTTCCCGAGGCTTTGAGAAATATGATTTCCGCTTCCGTATCCGAACCAGAATCCCACAGCCTGTATCACCGAAACAAAGGAAAAAACAATTCCGACCGATGCAGTCAGATTGATATTATTGAGTTTCCCCACAAAATAGGTGTCCGTCATGGAATAGACGGTACTCACGATCATCCCCGTCATTGATGGGATCGCCATTTTTACAAGAAGCGGGTATATCGGCCCTACTGTCAGCCTTTTTATCTTCTCTTCTCTTTTTGATCCATCATCCGTTATCTTCATGTTGTCCGTCATTGTTTCGTCCTGCTGCATTTAAAGAATCTGTCTGTCTCCGATTCGCAGAATACCCTGTAGATTTCGGCAAAGTATTCTTCACCGATCAGTTCCGAGTTAATGAACAGCATCCCGGCAGCTCTGGCGACACTCATTATCTTCTCCGCATCGCACTCGATCCTGTAACCGTTTTCCTCCCAGTAAGAGAGCATTCTTTCGAGAAAACCCTTATACAGATCGAAGCTCCGTTCGCTTCTGTTGTTCCGGAAAAAACTTATGGTGTCGCTCTCGCTGTTTACAAATGCCTTGTTCTGTTTCAGGTGCATGCCTTCCCGGTACAGAAGATCCACCATAAATCCCCTGGGATCATTCAGTGTCAGATCTCTGTTTTCATACATCGCATCCGTTTTTTCCCGGATCCTTAACAGAAAGAGATCTTCAACAAAATCATCCTTGTCCTTAAAAAAAGAATAAAAGCCGCCCTGGGCTATACCTGCCTCCGAGGTAAGCTGTCTTATTGAGATATTCCGGATGCCGTTCTCGGCAAGAAGCTTGAGTCCGATTCTTCTTAACTTCCAAAGAACCTCTTCCCTCTCTTCTTTCGTAAAGGCTTTTCCCATGTGCACTCCTCTTTTCGCTGTTTATATGGTTATACTGTTTTGCGGTTAGGCTCTGCTAACTCCTACCTGTGAACATTTTATATTCATGTTCATAGATTGTCAACTTTTTTTTCACTCCGAAAAAAAGTATACTTTTAGCACCTGTTAATTCTGCCAAACCGATAGTATCATGTTTAAGGAACCGGGGATATCTCAGGTTTCAGACACTTTATATATATGATCAGGAGGACTTATGAAAACGAAAATAATCGCAACAGTTCTGCTCGTTACTGTCACCGCTTTCTTTGCAGGATGCGGCAATTCCGGACAGGACATAACGACAAATGACAGTACGCCCGCTCAGGAGCCTGCCCCTCAGGAATCTGCCGCCCCGGAGGAGACAGACGTTTCCGAAGAACCCGTTGCAGCGGACTATTCAAAGTTTGCCGGCGAATGGTATATAGACGGGTCGCTTGACAACGGATATCTTTCCATCAGTGCGGACGGGCATGTCGAATCATACAGTTATGAAGACACGGTTAATTACGAAGGCGAATTAAAGCGTGAAGAATACGAAAATCCCGATGGGACCACCGGATATCTTTACAATATCTATGATGACGGCGGCGAATTCATGATAGGATTCTATGAGCCGGAGGAAGAGGATTTCTACGAACTCTACAGCGGACAGGACGGTGAATTCCACTTCGTCAGATCCGATCACTGTACGACCGGTGACAAAGAGGATGATTCAATTCCCGAGGACGGATGGAAAGCTTATTACGGTTCACTGATCCAGAACTGGGAAAAAGATCATGAAAACGATTATATTTACGGATACAAGCTTTTTTTACTCGATGACGATGATATCCCGGAACTTGCTCTGATCGGCGGTGAGGAATGGACTCTTTGCGAGATCCATACCTATGAGGGCGAGGCAGCAAGGAAAATATATTCCGCGGAAAATCTCGGCGTAGACGGAAACGGCCTCTGTTACTGCGAAAAGAGCGGTTTTATTGTAGCCACCAAGTGGAATGCCGGTATCGGTGAGTATGTATTCAGCGAACCGATCAGCGCCTCTCCCGACACGGTTTACTGCAAGGTAACCATCTCCACGGAAGACAGCATCGCAGGAAAGCCCTCAACCGATGTGGAATTTATCGAGCCGGGTGGAGACACCTACTCAAAGCATTACGATGAAGAGTACGACCTCTCCGGTCTTCCCGAGAAAGCATCCATCGAAGAAGCTCTTTTCATCAAGGATATCTCAGATCTCAAACGTCTTGACAATGAGGATGACCTTTTAGACTATGACAGCATAAACGAAGCTCTGGACAAATACTAAATCCGGGAAAAAGGGCACCGTCATGCGGTGCCCTTTTCCTCGTTATGGACCCCTTGGGGACGGATGTGCCACCGGCACATCCTCTGCGGCTTTGCCGCAGGCCTTGCCGTTCAATTCCCGTTATATACGTGAACAGGGGGGAAAAATCCCCCCTTGTTCACGTATGGACCTGGTGGGAATTCCGCCGGCGTCTCCGACGCCTTTCCGGCCGGGCTTCGGCCCGGATGTGCCACCGGCACATCCTCTGCGGCTTTGCCGCAGGCCTTGCCGTTCAATTCCCGTTATATACGTGAACAAGGGGGGGAAAAATCCCCCCTTGTTCACGTATGGACCTGGTG
>JAIKZD010000093.1 GCA_024682555.1 Lachnospiraceae bacterium
CAGGTAATTTCCCTGTTCTGTCTCATATATCTCGATCCTGAAAAGCGCTTCCCCACTCTCAATTCCGAAGGGCCTTACAAGCTCCTCGTCGGAGGGCAGTTTTTTGCATTTGACCACTGTGGTTTTAAAAGCCATGTCATCCCGGCGTTTTGCAATGATCTCCCCCTCATCATCTCTTTCGGGAGCCATAAAGAGGTAAGGATGAATGCGAACTGCCCTCTCAGCCGCATGGCAAAGACGCGGGATATCCACCTCAGGGTCTAAGGTATATAGCTCAGGGATATTATAGGTGGTAGAATCCGGATACATCATGCATTCAAAGAAAATGCCCTTCTGAGTCATGGAAAGCGGATACTCATCCAGTACCTCATGGGTTTTCTTATCTTGCGCACGATCAAGGAACTTCTCTATTCTTTCTACGGTATTATTCTCATATATATCAGTTACATCAATGTTCTTACCTGAATACTCGGAAAGTAAAATGCACAGCTTCATACAGCCAATGGAAGAGAGGCCTGCGGAGAACAGATCTGTTGTAATGCCGATATTCTCATTGCTGATCACCTTGCCTACTATATTCAGTATCTGCTTTTGGGCATCGTTCTTTGGTTCAACGATCTTTGTCTGCGAAGCGCCGATCTCTGGAAGTGACCTTTTATCTATCTTGCCGTTGGCAGTCAGAGGCATCTCGGAGAGCTGCAGAAATACTCCCGGAACCATATATTCAGTAAGCTTACTGCTTAGGTATGCCTTGAGATTAGATATGTCGATCCGGGAATCAGCCGTAAAATACGCAGCCAGAAATTCCGTTTCTTTTTTTACAACTATAACAACGTTGGAGCGTATTCCGGGATAAGAAGACATAACACTCTCGATCTCTCCCAGTTCAACACGCAGTCCGCGAAGCTTAACCTGATTGTCGATCCTCCCGTGGAACTCTATTTCACCGTCCTCCCTGATCCGTACCAAATCACCGCTTTTATATGCCTTCATTCCAAGAAGGTTTACAAAACTTTTTTTATTGAGCTCCTCCCGACCGATGTATCCCCTACCTACACCGTCGCCCATAATAACCATTTCACCCAACGCGCCCGGTACCTGCAGTCTTCCGTCACGGTCCATGGTAGCTAAATGAACATTTACATTGGGAAGACCGATGGTAATGTTCTGTGTATCCTTTATCACCTGCATGGTACAGCTTATGGTGGCTTCTGTGGGACCGTAACCGTTCATGATATGTACCTTCGGATTAACGGAAATGATCTTGTCATAAAGAGATGCGGGAAATGCTTCGGCGCCGATATCAACACTCAAAAGCTTCATAAATGCCCTGTTAAAGCGTGGGTCTATCTCTCCGATATCCAGTAGATTCATAAGATAACTGGGGGTTGCCGTCATTATGTCGACGTTTTCTTTAAGCATCAGATCTGCCAATGCCAGAGGGTTCATTATCTCTTCTTTCGTTGCCAGCACAGAAGTAAGACCGTTGGCTATGGGGACCATCTCCTCCATTATTGACACATCAAATGTAAGCGCCGCTATAGCAAGACTTACATGACATTTCTCTGTAAATCCCCTGATCTCACGGTTTTTCTCATTATCATCAACGAAATTAACAAGATTCTTATTGGTGAGCATAACCCCCTTAGGTCTGCCGGTAGTTCCGGAGGTGTAGATAACATAGCACAGAGCATCATAGGGCACCTCAACCTCCGGATCACTCCTGTTTCCCTCTTTAACAGCTGTTCTTACATCCAGGATCTTAATACCTGAAGATAAAAGCTCATTAAAAAGCTCCTCTTTCTCATCTATCGTTTCCTTTTCGGCAACGATGATCTTAGCGCCCGAATCCTCCAGGATAAATTTGATGCGGTCTGTCGGATAATCAGGATCCAGGGGCAGAAATGCCCCGCCGCTTTTTAAAACGCCCTGTCTCATAACATAGGCGTAACTGTTCCGTTCAGGCATTACGGCAACGATGGTCTCCGGTCCCACCCCCTGATTGTGCAGAACATTTCCAAGAGCATTGGCCTCTTCATTAAGTTCCTTATATGTAAGCGTACGATCGCAGGCTATAAGTGCTTTTCTTTCGGGATACTTTGCGCAACTATCTTCAAGCAGCCTGTACGCGGGCCTTTCCTTAACGGGATAATATGAGTCATATAAACCCTTTATGGCCTTCTCATCATCGTCCTTAGTTCCGCAAACGTCGGATAATTTCTCCTTTATGGCAATGTCTGCCGCCATATTGTCAAAAGTGCGCAGGAATCCCTTTATGGTATATTCATCATACGAACTGCTTTCGCACCTGAGTTCAATATTATCCCCGATCGAATACTCAAAGCTTATATCCTCTGCGCGGAAACCTGTTCCCATCAGATCCTTACATGAGCTGACAAAGGATGATACCGTAGAATCCGGCTCGCATAAAAGATCTACGGATAACTCACCGTCCTCTTTAATGCAGACAAACCTTGCTTCCTCCCCTGCCGTATAGGACTTGTAAGCCAGCGCAAATGCTGCCGCAATATAAGCATTAACGGTAACATCCTCCCTCTTGCAGTATTTCCTGATCCTGTTGATATCGGCCATGCATTCAGCCTCGACCAAATATTTATTCATCATCATTATTTCCCTCATTATCCTTCGCTTTTAAGCTGCATCATGATCCTTCTGCTGAAATTAAACTCTGATCTTATACACTCATCGAAGGGAAGCTCTTCGTCTTCCTCTTCGTCTGTTTCCTCAATCCCGTGGTCTTTCAGATAATCTGTTTTGGAATCATATCTGAAAATGATTGATCTTGTCATATTTTCCTTACGAAGTATAAGAAATTCACAATAGGGAGGCTTATCTTTCGGCAAGGCATCCAAAAGAGGCATTATCATTTTTTCCCTGATATGTATGACCTCCTCCGGATTCAATACGGCCTCTGCCTCAGAAAGCCAGGAGGTGCATTTTTCTTCAGATGCAATACCGCCTGTCATCATCTCCGCATTATGCTTCCATGGCCTTTTTAGACCTTCTAGCGACCCGCAACGGAATACCAGATATAAAATTCCCACAAAGGCGGACACCAGGCTGGATATCCAGGGCCCGTAAACAGGGGTGATCCTGGAAAATCCGTATATGCCGACGATGTGAGCTATGCCAATGATAAGCTGCGAACGTTCTGCAAGCGCTTCCTTCTCAACAGCTGACATATAAGATATAAGGACAGTGTTTATCAGCGACAGCATAAGGGCTGCGGTCACGAGACGTATAGAATTGGGAAGAGTATCCAGCATCACCTGATTATCAATTGCAAACAGCATAATGAACCATTGGGGATAGATAAGCAAAGATAAAGCCAGCGGGCAAAAAAGAATAACACCGGTAAAAAGAGCTTTCCTTTTCGCAAGTATCAGTCCCACCTTGTTCTGCTCTCCGAAGTAGGAGGCGGCCAGGGGGATTATGGCCTCTGCTATAGACTCTGCCACTATAGTAGACACCAGCTCAAGATTATCCATTACGGTACTGTTGCTGAGGCCGACCGTCCCGATTTCCGAGCTCAGGACATAGTTGATCATAAGGATCTGTATGGTCACCGTAAGATAGAATGCTGCCTCAGGCCTTCCCGGTTTGATCAATTCACTAAACCGGACACTGCCCTTTATTTTTTTCAGGGAAACAAATCTGCACAGGGAGTCCGGTTTCCTGAAATGCAAATAATAAACAAGACATCCGCAGAACATACCGAATACCGTTCCGAAGGCAGTAACCCATATCCCCTGATGAAGGAAGAATATCCCGACCACATCAATGACCATATTGACGGTGCCTGCAACAATACCTCCCGCCATTGCCAGATTGGCATTATTATCATTTGACAGGATATGCACACCTGCAAAATTCATTACATAGAAGATCATCCCTGCGACAAGTACGGTATAGTATTCTTTTGCATAACCAAAGTTTTCTTCTGTTGCACAAAGAAATACCAGCAGCTGATCGGAAAACAGCAGGAACAGAACAGTTATGATCAGCGAGACCACAACCATTGATAAAACAGACAGAGTAAAGATCTTACCTGCCCTTTCTTTTTCGCCGGCCCCGGAGGCCTTGGATATGCCTACCCCGGCACCAATACCGAACAGACAGCCGATTGTATTTAACAGATAAAAAACAGGCTGAACGGTGCTGATGGCTGAAAGCGCTTCTTCACCAAGAACCTGTCCTATACAAATTGAATCAACGAGGGGGGCGATCTGTCCGAAAACAAGCGCAACAACAGCAGGGATCATATACCTTATAAATCCCTTATTCACAAATCTGTATTCACATTTATGATCAACCAACATACTTTACCGCATCTCAAAAAATGGACCCACGGGACGGGGTTAGGGGTCCAAAATTTCTTCTATATCCTTTGGCGTTTTTATAAGACAGGCGGCACCGGCATCGCAAAGTTCTTTTTCATCCCCATATCCATACAAAACACATATGGAGTCGATCCCAACTTCTTTAGCAGCCAGGCAATCGCTCTCCCTGTCACCTATCATC
>JAIKZD010000095.1 GCA_024682555.1 Lachnospiraceae bacterium
CTTTATGAAAGATATGACTTCATCGATATCATGATAGTCAGCCTTAAACTCCGACATCTCAGGAAGCGGATCTCCAAGGGCATTAAGGCTTAGATAAGCGGTTTTTGAATTATATAGCATTTCCGCAGAAGTTATGATCAACAGGAAAACAAACGCAGGTTTTAAATACTTTTCATCCTTCATTACCATAAGGCAGAAACCGGCAATGATAAAAATGAGCAGAACATTGACGCAAAGCGTCTCCACGGTGACATGGGGATCCTTAAGGATGAAAAGACCGATGAGATAGAGGCTCATGACCCCTGCGGTTATAATGACGGAATGTGAATCCGACAGAACCGTTTTTTTGATCTCTCCTTCATCACCGGATACGATGCTTATAAATCCCTTATATGCCAAGGCTATGGTGATGATACTCACGTAATACGCATATCTCCAGTAAAACTCCTCGGGATTGTTAAATCCGTGCCACACAGCGTCAAAGGTGTTGATCCACATGCTGAATATTACGGCACAAAGAAGGAACAGATTTGCAAGCTTTTCACGCAGACCGTACTTAGAACTCAGGAAATAGATGATGATAAAGAAAAAAGCCGCTACGGAACAGTAGATGAGAGGTCTGAGATCGTTTCTGGAAGTCCCTGAAAACATGGAGACAAACAGCCTGCTTAAGGGGAAACGCCTGTAAAAACCGTAATCGGCTCCTTCCGTGGTCTTTTCACCTATAAGGGATAGTCCCGTCCTTATCAGAAAGAAACCGTCGATAAGAATGACCGTAAGGCCCGAGATAAAGATAAGGGAAAAGCGTTTAAGGAAGCCCGTATCCTTAATGATCTCCGAAACATACAAAAGGATCAGAAAGATCACAAGCATAAAACCCATATGATAATTGATGAAGATAAAAAGAGCCGCGGTGATGACAAAGGGCACAAAGCCTTTACCTTCTTCAATAAGCTTTAAGAAGAAGTATATAACAAGAGGCAGGATCATAAGCGCTCCGAAATAAATGGTAAGGACCAGATATCCGAAGAAGAACGCCGAGAAAGCATACCCCGTGGAAAACAGAAGCGAGGTCAGTGAAGTCTTATACCTGTTATTCAGAAGGACCGATGCAAAAAGCCCTGCGATGGAAACCTGCAGAGTAAAGATCATTTCTATCCCCATAACAATATTATCCCGGGGAAACAGAAGCAGCAGAAACAGAAGGGGGTCATGAAGGATAAATGCCGCAAGTCCCGGATAATCGCCTCCGAGAGTCTTTGCAAACATATATGACCAGTCATTTTTTGTTTTCAGTGTATTTACGAAATATGCATAGAAATTGACAAACTCTATATCCATATCCCCGGTGAGTATGGAGCTGTCTCCGAAGGGATATATCCTGCATATGGCCCAGAAGACCATCATCATAACAAACGGAATAAGAAAAGCGCAGATATAGATCACGCCTTTTCTTTCCCAAAGCTTTACCGGTTTCATTTATCCGTTGTCTGTACCTTTCCCAGTTTTCATAATCATACCATTTTACATATGATCCTGCATGTTTTTTTCGGACCGTCCCGGGGTTTACTGATCATCGCCCTTTCGTTTTCTGATCTTTCCGGACTTTTCTAAGATACAGGGTTTCAGCTCCTCAGGTTCTCTGCATCATATCCGGGTACCGGCATCATCCCCTCCGGTTCCTGTACGGTTAACGGGATGACTGATTATACGTCCCGAATTCACAGCGATACGCCCGAGATAAACAAAGTAGAAGGCAAACCATATAAGGCCTGCGATCATGGATATGACACAAAGATACGTGTATAGTGGGTTAACCTTAAATCTCAGATGCAGTTCTTCGATCTCACCGGATCCCGTAAGATAGACCCTGACCCTGTTCTTCGTCCCCTTTTCCACTTTTAAGGGTTGACCGTTCTGGTCATAAGCAACATAACCGTCATAATAGAACAACGGGAAGTCCATATACCGGCCATCCCCCACGGCAGAATATGTGCAGTCGATATGGGAATTGACCTTGGAATAGGAATAAGCCGTGATATTATCATAATCCGAAAACTCCCCGGTATCGGTTGCATACCATTCGGTCTGAGTGCCTTCGGGCAGATAATCCTCCATTACCGTATTGATCTCTCCCACCGAAGGCTCGTAAAAAAGCTTCTTGGAAGAATAATAATCATAATAATTGATCAGGATCCCTATCCCTAAAAGGGTCATCACGGACCAGGTTATCTTACGGCGAAGCTTCGTACGTGAATCCATATGTGAACATATGGCCTCCGATGCAACATAGGCCATACAGGGTGCCGCAAGAAAATGGAACCGCATGGGATACTGCATCATTGATAAAAAGGTCTCAACATAGGGAACATTCTTAAGAAGGAACCACGGGAAAACCGGCAGCGCCATAAGCATGGAAATAAGCCCCATCATGAATATCCCCCGTCCGAACTTCGTAAGGAGCTTCCTCTTTACGATACCGTAGAACGATATTATCATAACAAGCAGAGTTATCACATTTAATGCTTCTCTGTCCCACTGAACCCCGAAATGATAAAAATCCGACCAGGCAAGGGCAGACCGGTTCCAGTCCGTGAAATAATATCCCACAAAAGGGGCAAGCACACCTGCGGTAAGCACAAGGAACAGTGCAGCAGCTTTGACAAGTGAAACAAGAACCTTCGGTTTTGCAAACATCTTAAGATGAAACAGGAAATAAATGACCATGGCCAAAGAGGACAGTGCAAATCCCATAACATGGGAACAGGCCATTCCCCAAAGCCCGATGGAGATATACATCCAACGGTGACAGCTTCGGTTCATCACATCGTGCATCCCCACAAGCAGAAAGGGAAGGAAAATAAGGGCCGTACCCATACCCGCCCCTGCTCCGAGCTTCATCATGATATACATCCTGAAAGGCTCTATAAGATACAGAACTGCCGCTACTATACTCCACCTAAGAGAGGCAAAGAATCTCTCCGCACATAAAACTACCGTGAAAGCAGTTGCAAAGTTTACAAGGATCATATAGAAATTGTAAGCGGTGGGTACCGACACGTTAAAAAGCCTTAAGACAGCCGGGATATACAGAAAAAGACCGGGCTGCAGCACCACCAGTTCTCCGTACTGATTGGCATAATTGGGACCGATGATGACCGGGAACTGCCTGTCCCTTATCCCCTGGGCAATAGCTTCAATCCTTTTAAGGTGAGCCTGGGTGTCGATCTGATAATAGGTCCCTTTTGTGAAATATGGGATATTTACGATAATGAGTGCGATAAAAAGAAGTCCGACATAAGAAAGCCCTATGGTTGAGATCCGAAGTCTGTTAAATATTAGGGTAAGAAAGATGAGGAGGGCAGCTATGATCCCCGCAAATACCATGGTGGCGTAATAATCCGAGAAAATGTACCCCTGAGAGGTTATCAGTATATCCTTTACGGATATCTCTCCTTCTCCTTCCTGCGAGAATTTGATGCAGCCTTTATCCGTACCGATCGGAAGGATCATCCGGGCATCCGTGAGGGTCTGTTCCGCGCCCCCGGTAGAGGGCAGATGTATATCAAAGACACAGTCATTGTTCCCCTGTACAAGAGCTGCCCCGTCGGCAGTAGAGGAATAGGTTATGCTGATCAGATAATCACCGGTGGGAAGAATGAAGGGTTTTGTCTTAAAGGTATAATCCGAGATCTCCTTTGAAAGGATCCGGCCATCCAGGATTTCAGCCGTATTCAGCTCGATCCCTGTTTTATCGAAACGTATTTCATAAGACCTGTTCTGAAGATTTATGCAGACTGCGCAAATGCAGATGTATATGAGGATGATCACCGTGATGCCGATGGTCTTCGTGCGCTTATTCAGCTTGCCAAGTTCCCTGTTTTTCATGATGACAGAAGTTCCAATCGTTAAATACACGTACCTCTTATCAATCAGTTATATCTCTGTATCACCCCGAAAAGATTATACTACCAATAGATCCTCATTGTCATCTCATAAACAGCTTCGGGGGTATGATTGTCATTGAAATCCTTTATTGCGCCGGATTCCATCTTCTTAACCTCCGCAGGATGCTCCTCAAAATATCTTATTTTTTCCACCAGATCGTTACTGTCATCATACCGGAATCTAAGGCCGTTTATCCCATCCTTTACTATGGTACCCACATTGCCTATATCACTGCCGATGACAGGTGTTCCGCAGGCAAGACTCTCGACTATGGTCATGGGAAAGCCTTCATACCATTGTGTGGGAAAAACAAGGGCTTTCGCATTATATAAAAGCTCCGTCATCTCCGCCTTATTCTTAAATCCAAGAAAAGTGACATTCTCCATGTGATTGTCTTCTACATAACGGCGGGATCTTTCCTCGTCGGGCCCTACTCCGAGAACCAAAAGCTTATGCTCCGGAAGCTTCTTAAATGCCTCAAGTGCCACCTGTATGCCCTTTAAATACTCAAGCCTCGATATATAGATATAATAATCTCTTTTTTTACCCTCGGGATCCTTAACCTTTGCATCCGAATAATATGGCTTATAGAAAAGCTTATCCTCCGGTATCACTCTGCTTAAGAGCTTTCGGTTAAACTCCGTGGTATACAGATAGGCATCCACCTTTTTAAAGGATCCGGTTTTTCTGTGAAACCAGAGCGCAAAGGCAAGGGCGGCGGAATAAAGCCTTGAATCCTTATAACAGCCGTGGATCGCCGCACATTTAAGACCCTTTTTCAGGCAGTCCTCACATACCCTGTTATCCCTTATCATAAGGGCGCTGGGACAGAGCAGACGCATATTGTGGACCGACTGTACGAGCTTGCAGCCATACTTTTTTGCCGCGGAATAAACTGACCAGCTCACAAGAGGCACCGTATTGTGGATATGCACCACATCGATCTTATTCTCTTTAATGAGCTTTTCCACATCCCGGTATGCCCTGAAGGAATAAACCGTTCCGAAAAAGGCTCCTGCCTTCTTAAGGAGATTCATTTCCGTGATCTCTTTATTGTCGCGGACATAATAATATACATTATGACCATGTTCCTTTAAGAGATTTCCTTCATTTTCCATTACCGTGTCTTCACCGCCGGCAAGTTTATATCTGTTGTGTATTATAAGTATGTTCATGTTCTGTGTCCCGCTTTCTTTCCGGTATAAAACAGTATCCCGGCAAATACCATGATCCCAAGCAGCGAAAGGACTGCTCCCTCCCGTTTAAGAGGTGTCCGGTAATCTATTCTGACCCTGTGTTTACCTTCCGGCACGGCCATCCCCGTATAATGCCCGTTAACGCACAGTGTTTCGGTTTCGATATCATCCACATAAGCCTTCCAGCCTTTGGAATATGGCACCGCAAGGCACAGAAGCTTTGGTTTAATAAGTTCGATCTCCCCCGAGAGAGTATCTGTCCCGATCATCACATCTGAAACTGTTTCTGTCTTCAAAGCCATGATCTTTTCCCCATAGTCTTCTTTCGGTACGGCATAGACATTAAGCGAATCAAAGGTATAGATCCCTGTCAGATCAGGATTGATATATACGGTATCAACCTGATCATCGAGATATCCGAGATTTGCGATAAAATCATGCCGTCCCCCGGAATAGGAAGATTCGGGCTGTAAGTATTCTATGGTTTTTTTCAGATAATCATCACTGACCGAAATAACGGGGTTTATGGTTGGCTTCCAGTGGTTTAAAAGGCTTTTTACCGTATGGATCTTCATTTCCCGGGAAAGAGCTTTGAAATCATCCGGGTTAAAAAGATCCTTCGGATCCACATCCTCACCTCCGAAATACAGTTCCAGGGGCTCCGTGTGTTTAAACTCAAGGCCTTCGAAGCCGACATAGAGTTCACTGTGATCCGGAACATCATGAAGATCCAGGCTCAGAGTTGCGGCTCCCGTCAAGACAAATCCCGATCCCGTAAGGGTTATCTCATCCCCCGAAAGTTCCATGTCATAGGAAACCTCATAATCGCTCATATCCCGGTCATACAGGGATATGCTGCCGTCCTGTGACAGATCATCTGCGGTGACCGGATCCATGTCACCGGGCTTCTCAACATAAGCCGCATCAAGCCCGATCTCCTGCTTCTGCACCGGGTTAAGATTTTCCCATATTTCCTTCGTGATACAGCTGTCATAGCAGTATCCCGTTGTCGGAAGGGAATAAGCATTTTTAAAGACCTTATAATTCCCCTTACCCGGAAGGTCCGTCAGATATTCAAAGCCGAAAGGAACGGTCCAGCCGGTACCGTCATCCTTAACAACGAAAAGATCGCAGCCCGAAAGAGAGATCGGCGTGGATCTGTCATCATAGCCGGTATAATTATAGGGAACGGATTCCCGCATCGCTAAGGAATTCCTGTAATCATTTATATATGGATTTGACATCGACCAGTAATACTGGGTGTTTGATATCTTATTGACAAGGTTCACATTCCCCGTCACCGAGGATCCGGTGTATCTCGGATAAGGAACATCCGACAGGGCTTTGACCGCGGAGGCCTCGTTATCCTCCCACTTCTTAGGGATACCTTTGTAAGTATAATAATCCGAAAAACTCCAGCCCTGTGAAAGTGAAAATTCGGAATATGCATTATTAAAGATACCGAAGATGATGACGCACAGGATAATGACCTGACGGCGGAGCATTACAGTCTTATTGTCACCCGAAACGGACTGCCCGCGCTTTGACAGGGGATCGATCCATATAACCGCCAGTGTAACGAACAGAAGGACTACCGCCGACAGCGGACCTGCCAGTCTCGATCCCGCAGATAATGCAAGGATGAGATAATATACCCCGGAACAGACAAGCAGATACTTAAAATCCTCTTTCCGGGCTGACAGAAGACCATCCCATTCCCTCTGCAGGATAAATGCGCACAGAAGAACAAAGGCAAAGCACCATCTGTTGGCGGAATAGGACATCCCGTTTAAGAACTTTGCCCCGAAAGGGAACAGGATCACCATAAGACCCGCGATAAAAAGGAGCTTTAAGAGAAGATCCTTCTTTTTTCTCCCAAACAGCAAAAAGACAGCAAGGATCGCAGGAGCGGATAATCCGAGCCAGAGGTCAAAGCTGTTTAAATTCGATATAAGGATGGCAGGGAGGCTTTCGTAGTAGGAAAGGGGATAAAACAGCGGACAGGACCGGTGAAATGACATCCTGCTGTCGCTTAGGATCGAATAAAGAACCGGAAGCAGCAGGATCCCAGCCATGCAGAGTCCCGTCAGGGAATATGCCCCTATGGATACAAGGTTAAGAAACAGGCTCCTTATATCCTTATGATACAGGAGGATAAGCCTTAAAAGCACATAGACCGCCGTTATTATGACTATCATGTAGAAAAAATAAAAATTGCTTAAGGCGGAGATAGCAACAGAGATCATGAACAGGGCGGGCTTCTTCTTCCTTATGATGTTCTCGACCCCTAAGATCACCATAGGCAGGTATATCATGGGATTTAAGAAATAGGGATGAAATCCTGCTCCGAAAAATGCCCATCCGCTGAACATATATGTAAGGGCTCCCGCGAGTATTCCGAAACGGTCCGGTTCTCTCTCCCCTGTATTAAAGCAAAGCTCCGAAAATGCGATACCCGCAAGGTAAATGCGCAGGATGTTCGCAAGGGAATAGAAATACGGCATAAAGGAAACCGGCACAAACACCGATAAAAATGCCACAGGATCCCCTATAACATAATAATGCAGGGTACCTATGATATCATTACCCTCACCGATATAAAAATCCCAGTCCGGGATCACAAGTCCGTCCCCGGAAACGAGATGTCTGATAATGTCCCGAAGATACCGGGAATAATACACAAGGGCCTTAAAATGCTGGTTCCATCCGTCCGGATCCCAGATAAGGGAACGCCCGGAAAAGATAAAAAAAGAAAAGCACAAAAAGGCCGCAATAAGAAAGGCAAGCGTAAATACCGGATAATATCCCTTCTTTCCGCTGCCTTTTGTAAAACCGGTTTTAAGGCTTTCAAATGCTTTTTTCATTAAATCCGACTCTTTTCTTAATTTCCCTTAACAGATATTTTATAAGTTTTCTCTTATTCAGAAACGGATAATAGTATCTGTACAGCTTATAATCCATATCGGGATCGGCTTTCGGCGGTTGTGCCGAAACACTGAGATCATACAGGAAGATGTCATTTCCCTGTGCATTTTCAATGATATTCTGCTCAATAGGATGATATATAAGCCCGAAGGACCTTAGGACCTTATAGGGCAGGAGTTTTACCGAAAAACAATAATCCGCACTGTCATAGGATTCTCTTATTCCATGCAGATCACAGATCACCCTCTTTGAACCTGCGATACCGTACCTTTCAAAGACTGCATCCATATCGCATCTTTCAAGGAAAGTGTCATATTTTACGGCATTATCATAATCGGAAAAACGGTAATCCTGTTTTCTGCCATACTGCATCCCCACCTGCCATTCGGCGCTCTTCTGTCCGTGAACTCCGCTCTCGGCGGCGTTTGTGGCATAGGAAACATAAGGGATCACAAACCATTTTTCGTGTTTGTTCATGTAGTAGATCACATATTTCGACCAGGCCTTTTCCCACTTTGGAACCATGGAGGGAATGTCGCTGTCGACCTTAAGCTCCTTATCCCTGTTCTCCTCATACCAGAGTTTAAACTCTGCCCATCTGTCCGCAAAGATAAGCTCCCCCCAGGTCGTCAGCCATTTCTCATAATATGTATCATAACCCGTATGGTATTTTTCCCTGGGATATCCGGTTAAGCCGTTGTAGGTCGCGGAATACAGCGCGATCCCGAATACCTCGCTTTTATCCCTGTAATATTCCGAAGCCTGCTTTGCATACAGATAAAAATACGGGGAAACGATCATATCATCTTCAAGCAGGATGACACTCCCGTATTCTTTCGAGATATCCGCACATCTCATCACATGTTCCTTAAGCCCGAGATTTTTTTCATAGACTTTAACGGTCTTCTTTCCATGGGGCCAGGAAAAATCCTCAGCGATCTTAATGCAGGGATTATCATCCTTCCAGTGATCAACGCTTATGACAAGGTCAGCGGTCTCATCATCATAATGGGCTGTTTCAAGAGACTTAAGCAGCCTTTTCAAGCTGTCGGGCCTGTTATATGTAATGGCTACGATAACGGGATTCAATTTATTCTCCTCTTTTTGGCTCCAGTTTTCTCTTAAACTCTGCGGGATTTCCCGCTACAAGAGTCCAGGGTTCTACATCTTTGGTGACAACGCTGCCTGCTGCCACTATGGCACCCTCACCTATGGTAACACCCTTTAAAACAGTACAGTTGGCACAGATCCAGGCTTTACTGCAGATCTTTATGGGAGCAGTCTTTACGGTTGACCAGTCCTTGTTTGAAAGGGCATCCTTACCGTTTTTAACACATTCATATGCATCATTCACATCGTTTTTCCGCTCTTCCCAGTATATGGAATGGGCGTTATTGTCATAAAGGAGCACATTCCAGGCTATGAGGACATCATCCTCTATCTCTATGTCACTCATGGATATCAGGGTGCTTCCCGGTCCCACATGGACCCTGTCACCTATGCGGATCTGTCCCGTCTCCCTTTCAAAGGTATATCTTCCTCCAAGGATGCAGCCGTGGCCCACGGTCAGATATTTCTTCCCTTCGATCCCATGCCTTATATCCACATCAAAATCCACATTGTAAAAATTGTCGGGAGGAAGCACCACATTGTTTCTTACCCGTTTGAACATCCGCTTCTGAAGCAGACGCTTTACTTTATCTTTTATACCAAGACCCATATTTATTCCTTCCTGTATTCCGGCGGCTTCGGATCATTTCCCGCAAACATCATCAACATGATCCCTCAGGGAATATCACAGAACCCGATCACCTCCGGATCCTTCACAGATCCTCACCTGCCTCTATCTTATCGATCATCTTAAGTATCCCCTCATCCTCTTCAAAGGTATACTCGGGCTCTGCGGTCCCTTCGATGGTCCCGATGAAAGCCTTTAATTCATTGAGATAATCATTTTCTATGACAAAGACCGCATAGCCGTCAAGCTTATCCACACTGTCGTATATATCGATGTTTTTATCCTTTTTTTCTTCTATATCATACTCATACAGACCCTTGGGAGATCCGTCCCATGAGATGAAAAGGTTTTCTCCGAATATCTCAAGATTACGCACCGGTTTTCTCGAGACAACATCAACCATGAGCACACCCTTATTGCCCCCGGAATGTTCCGTTAAAAGCATGTAATTATCATTATAGTCTATCGGAAGATCAGTATTCTTCGAAGACATCACCCTGTAAGATATTATATCGCCAAACACCTTAACAAGCCACGGAAGTTCTATGGCAAAGATCTCCCTGCAGCCGTTGGTCCTTTTATCCCCGACAAAATAGTCCTTGATGGATTCCCAGGGATGCCAGTCCGGAAGATACTGCCCCACATGGTAATAATAGTTTAATCTGCCCTGCATCTGTCCGGTTCTTTCCCTGATGTATCTTATCTCTTCCCTGTACAGAAATGTCGACGAGAGGAAGAGGACAAGGTTTTTATCCTTTGCAAGCCTTATATTTGACCCGTATCTGTCATCCGTCAGATTTAATTCCGTAAAAACATGACATCCAAGCATCAGGCATTTTTCTATGATGTCCGCATGGCTTAAGGGTGAGGTGGATACTATGGCAGCCTGAGGATGCGCCTCTTCAAAGGCTTCCCCGATGGTATCAAAAGTCCTGATATTAAGCTCCTCTTCCGCCTGACTCCTGCGTCCGGGATTATTATCGACTCCCACAGCCGAATGCTCTCCGGATAACTGCTTTATCAGCCTTATTCTTCTGCGCCCCATGGAACCGAGGCCGATCACCATGAAATCCATTATCTACCTCTCAGTCAACCACGTATTCGTTTTTACCGATCTTATTAGCAAAATAGCTGAAGGTGCTGCCCTTGCTGCCCACTATCATTCTGCACTTTGACAGTCCCATCATCTCAACCAGGGCATCCTGTAATCCTTCTTTTGAAGAGCGGTTGTTGACCTTTTTATACAGGATAAATCTGTCTTCCCCGTATCTTTTTATCATGTTTCTTTCAACACTCTCATCATCGGTGCACAGAAAGAACCTGACGGAATCATCTTTTGCCAGTTCACTGTCCATCCTTTTATAAAACAGCTCATCGGGACTGTTTTTGATGGAAACCACATTATCCGTTCTGCGCACGTGGATACCGATGACGTTTCCGCCCTCTTCTATCTTTTTCCAGAGATCCCTGCCGCGTTTTTCTACCCCGGGGCTGCAGTCTACTAGTTCCAGATCATCGGTTGTAAAGGGAACAAAAGAACTGCGCGAAAAAATATAATTGAGCTTATTTGATCTTAATATTTCAAGGACCCCTTCATAACCCTTTTCCCTTGTGAGTTCATGCATCTCATTAAGGGTATAGCACCGGTCTGCCCTGTGCTTTATGATCTTTACAAGGAGCCTTCCGATAATGGTTCTTACGGGATTCTTTCTGAGTCCGGTGTCATAGAGATTGATGACCCGTATATGATCCTTCTTTTTAAGGAGCTTTTCATACCTGATATTACAGCTGTTCTCAACTCTCCACAGTATAATGCATCTGCATCCCAGATCCTTATATACTCTTGACAGAGCCGAAAGTCCCTGGAATCTGTTGCCGATACCCGCATATATATCCAAAACGATCACGTTCTTCATATTCATCTCACTCTTCACTTTCGGTATTTCTGCCTGCCGGCCATATCTCCGGTAAACGGATGTCCCCTGCCCGCTTTCGAAATTCATCCGCCTCAGGCGTCTTTTATGATCCCGCACTCAGAACTGGAAATATACAAACGGATTGCTGCCGAAATTGCCGAAAAATACTATAAACAATACTATACCATAATAACACATCCAGCGGAAAACCGGTCTGCATCCGGAAACGATGCCGATGACGCTTTTTTTATCATCCGTATAGTCATAAAGTGCAAGGATCATTAAAGAGAACAGCAGCACAAAAGGATTTATCCGTCCGACATTTGCATCCGTAAAGCCCCTGATAAGATAGGATTCTCCTCCTAAAATACCATTCTGCCAGTTTGTAAGGACATATAAGGCGTCCCCTATGGTATCCGCCCTGAAAAAGATCCACAGGATACTCACAAGGATAAAGGTCACACAGACCGACAGGACCTTTAACCATTTATTTGATCCGGCCTTTTTTCTCCATCCGGTGATATCTTCAAGGACCCTTAAAGATCCGTGCAATATGCCCCAGAATATAAAGGTGATGTTCGCACCGTGCCAGATACCGCTTACCAGAAAGGACACAAACAGGTTTACCCTCTTTCTCAGTTTTCCCTTACGGTTCCCGCCCATGGGTATGTATATATAGTCACGGATCCACTGTGACAGGGAGATATGCCATCTCTCCCAGAATTCGGTGACCGAGGAGGAAAAATATGGGCTTCTAAAGTTTAACATCAGATCTATCCCGAAAAGCCCTGCCGTTCCTCTTGCGATATCCGAATAACCGGAGAAATCACAGTATATCTGTATTGAAAAAAGTATCGCGGCGATGACAAGCACAAATCCGCTGTATTCGTGCAGATTATCATATACCGTATCCACAATGACACCTAAGTTGTCCGCTATGACAACCTTTTTAAAGAAGCCCCACATCATGAGTTTAAGGCCATAAACTATGACGTCATGGTCATAGACATGCTCTTTTTTTATCTGGGGTAAAAGATGCTCCGCCCGTTCGATGGGACCTGCAACAAGCTGGGGAAAGAACAGTATGAATGCCGCATACTGAAAAAGGTTATGCTCGGTCTTACTGTCGCCTTTATATACATCTATTGCGTAGCTTAAGGTCTGGAAAGTATAGAAGGATATTCCTACCGGCAATAAAAGCCTGAGAGCATAAGGTTTAAAGCTTATACCGATGCAGCCCGCAAGAAACGAGAGGGAATCATTAAAGAAATTGAAATACTTATAGGTAAACAGGATACCGATGCAGACTATCAGCGAAAGAGTCAGGGATATCTTTTTGTTTCCGGGATATTTTTCAATTAAAAGTGCCGAGAAATATGTGACCAGGATATCCGAAAACACCAAAAGGATATATACAGGTGAAGAACTCATATAAAACAGGATGCCCGAGATGAGGATAACGGTCCACTGATACTTCTTCGGAACCATCCAGTATATGACAAAAAAGAATATCAAAAAGAATATAAACTTATATGAATTAAAAAGCATTTATCCTCACCTGCTCTGATCCTTATCTTTTCCCGAAAGATCAAATACGGAATTGAGTACAGCGTGTTTCATGTGCATGGCATCAGTGAAATCCTCATTTGAAAGAGCAAAGGCATAAGGATCATAACCGCCGGTTATCTTCAGAGAATACTCGTCCGCTGTCTGAAGGGCCAGTTCTTCCATAAGGGAAAACAGGCTGTTATCCTTTCCTTCGGCTTCTATCCTGTCCCAGAGGAAGGGCGAAACCGGACAAAGGAAAAGATCGACTTCGATCCCCTGAGCCGTAAGATATCCGATCATATCAAGAAACATTTTTTTGCTGCGTTCATCTATCTTATCATATCTGAAGAAATAACCGATGTCATACTGGAATGCGTTCTCTTTCACCCTTTCGACACCTGATGACTCCGAATTGCTTTCATGTGAGAGACTGCCGTCGGGATGATAATAATTCCTGTCCGGTTCCCGGTCGGGAGAGAGTATCTCATACCTCTCGGACTCCGCATGATATCTTCCCGATTCCATCACCTTCTTCATGCAGTTTTGAAAATAACTCAGGGAAAACAGCTGCTTCACACCGTTCTTTATGGCAGGGATCTTACTGAGACTCGGGAAAGGCACTTCTTTTCCGTCCATGGTCTCAAGCATGTATTCCGTATAGGGCATTAAGGGTTCATTTCTGACATTTGTGGTGTAATACTCCGGATCAAAAAATCTGGTATCAACACAAAAAAGGACCCTTTTTACGCTTTTTCCCTCACCCTTTAACATGCCAAGCTGGGCCAGGATATCATAACAGTCCGCACCGCTTACGGCCAGATTGTAAAAACTATCCTCACCTGTGGCTTCCCTGTTCACTCCGAAGATATAACTGGGGCCGAGAGCAACACAGTCAACCTCATCCGGCATGTCCGCGATCAGATTCCTTTTTATCTCCCTTTCATTGGTATTGTCCGTAAGGGCTATGACCGAATGTCCGTCAGCCATGGCTTTTGCGATCTCACTGCTTGCATCATGATATACGGACGCACTGTCTATGTAATAGTTTGTGAATACCACAAATATCAGGATGGGAAAAAAGATCAGTATTCTTTTTGTCAGTCCGTAAAATTGTCTAATCTCCAAATATCTGTTCCTTGGTTTTTTCCGTAACCTTTCCCTGTCTTACGTCATATATGATATCCGCATTCCTGATGGTTGACAGACGATGGGCGATTATTATCATGGTCCTGGTGCCTGCCATGCTCTCAATGGCTTCCATAACGGCGGTTTCGGTTTCGGTATCAAGTGCGGAGGTGGCCTCATCAAGGATCAGTACCTGAGGCTCTCTGTATAAGGCCCTTGCAATTCCGAGCCTCTGTCTCTGCCCGCCGGAAAGCTTTACGCCACGTTCACCGATCCTTTCGGAAAGACCTGAGGGCATTTCCTTTATGAATTCGTCAAGCTGGGCTTCCTTAAGGGCTTTCCATACCTTTTCATCATCGATCTCATCATCGGGTATTCCAAAGGCAACATTGGCCCTTACCGTATCATCGATCATAAAGATACTCTGGGGTATATAACCTACTACCGAATGCCAGGCATGAAGATGTTCGTAAACATTTATATCATCCGCATATATACCGCCGGCCACGGGGCTTAAAATGCCGAGTATGATATCGGCAAGGGTTGTCTTACCCGCACCGGAAGGACCTACAAAGGCAACGGTCTTATTCTTCGGAATCCTTAAGGATACCCTGTCCAAAATGACCCTGTCGGGTCTGCTTGGATAAATAAAGGAAACCTCCCTGCATTCGATTGCGTTTTCTATACGGATCTTCGTGGTATCGGCGTTATCACGCTCAACGCTTTCCCTTAATGATTCTATCTCCTTAAGATCGTTATATACGGCATCCAAAGAAGCCTTTCCCGACAATATACCTGCCGCATTATTGCTTATTCTGTTAAAGGACGGCAGCATACGGATGGCGGAAACCGCAAATACCGACAGAATGGGAACAAACTGACTGATATCACCGCCAAGATATATCCTTACCGACATACATCCGAGAAGTCCCCCCACGCAGATAGTCTCCATTATAGGTCTCGGGATCATGTTGAGGATCGACTTTTTGATCTGCAGGTTCATGGCCTTCATTGAGGTATCGTTATAACTGTTAATGAAATAATCCTCACAGTTTGTGACCTTTACATCCTTGATGCCCTGAAACGCCTGATAGATCCAGATGCTTCCTCTGGCATTTAACACCCTCATCTGCTTCCCGATGGAAACCAGTTCCTTCTTGAATACCACAAGCACCAGAAAGAGGAAGAATACCATAAAGGAAATGACCGCCAGAGTGATAACAACATCCTGCATCAGCAGGAAGGCGATCAGGAAGAAACAGGTAAAGGCTTCCGTACACAGCTGGATCACATTCAATATGACGGAAAAAAAGCCCGACACATCCGAAGTAACATTTCTGACAAGCTCCGAAACATTATGATTTACGTGAAACAGATAATCCTGACTCATGTAGCACTGAAGAAGCCTTATGGATATCTTTCTCTCATTATGGCTGGTAAATCTGTACTGAAATCTGTAAAGGAAATAGAGATACACGTTCTTGGCTATGTAAATGGCTACAAGAAGCATTGACATGGTCAGTATGAAAGTCCTGACATCCCGAATGTGCAGAAATTCTTTCACGGCTTTATAATATTTATTGCTGTCTATAACGGAAGGGTTGGTAACAACATCCACAAGCGGAAGGATCGCGGATACTCCGAGGGTTTCAAGAAAGGATCCTATTATTATCATGAAGATCATGAGTATCAGCATTATCTTCTGCTGTCTGTTCAAAACATAATTTATCTTTTTTAACATCATATATCCCCGGTCAGTTATTCTGATCCTTTGTAATCGTATTTAGTATCCCGTCATCCGTTAAACAGATATCCGGAAAGTTCCTGATACTTTTCTTCGGTGATGGGTTTGATCAAAACATCCCTGTCCATCCCGAACACGATCGAATAAGACGGTATATCCATGTCTTTTATATAGGAATTTGCAGCAAAAATGACATGATCGCCAACATGGCAGTCTCCTATGACTTTTGAATCGGACTTAAGCGAAACATGTTTCCCGAATACCGGATATTTCCCTTTATTGTTGCCCACAGTGCATCCCTGGTCGAAGGCGAAATACTCTCCGTACTCCGCTCTTCCGATAACACTTCCCTGGGGATGATCAAAAAAGAAGACTTCGGGCAATGAGACGGCGTAATAAATATCCGCGGATGAAAACATCTTGCTTAACCCGTATATCTTATCGCAAAGATCGATATTTTCGGGTCCGTCCAGATATAGCTGATTTGAGATCATATAAAGAAACATCGTCCACTGACAGACATGAAGCGGATTAAAGACAGTTTCCCCCTCATCAAGGTAATACTTGTTGGTCAGCTTTGAGAAACATTTTTCAAGTCTTTCTATAGCAGCGGGAAATGCCCTATCAAGAGAAAGGAGCTCCTTATCGGCCAACCCCGTTCCGTTTATTATCATCCGGTCATCTGCCGCCGTTTCCTCAGGATAAAGGGAACTGATCTGACGGATCAGCTGTGCAATGGGATCCCGTTTGATCTTCATTTATCCTCGATCCTTTCCTATTTTCTGTATTCGGCAATGATCCTGCTCACGGCCTCTATCACATCGTTTACATCATCATCGCTCATTTTGGGATACAGCGGAATGCTCATGATCCCCTTGTAGATCTCCTCGGCATTTATGCATAATCCCTTTTCATACCCCAGACGCCTGTAATAAGGAAACCAGTAAACCGGGACGTAATGAACCTGGCACTGCACATTCTCGGCACTCATTGCATCAAAGAACTCCCGCCTGGTGCATGAAAGCCTGTCAAGATCAAGACGGATAACATACAGATGCCTGCAGGAATCAGACTCCGGTATTTCTTTTTGGATTATAAGCTCCGGTATGTCCTTAAAAGCTTCATTGTACTTGTTTACAATTTCTTTTCTTCTGGCAACAAAAAAATCTAGTCTGTTCATCTGACTGTTTATCAGAGCCGCCTGAAAATCAGTCATCCTGTAATTGTAACCTAGGGCAAGCTGCTCATAATACCACATACCCTCATGCGGAGCATCTTCCATAAGGGATTCGTTTTTTTCGATCCCATGAGTATGGGCAAGAACAAGCTTCCTGTACAGTTCATCGTCATTGGTAAGAATGGCACCGCCTTCGCCTCCCGTTATGGTTTTTACGGGATGGAAACTGAAAGTAGTCATATCGGCAAGGCTGCCGATCTTTTTCCCTTTATAGGTTGTTCCGATGGAGTGTGCCGCATCCTCGATAAAGTATAATCCGAATTCATCACAGATCTTCCGTATTTCATCGATCTTTACCGATTGACCGGTGTAGTCTACAGCGACGACTGCCCTGGTTTTATCGGTGATCTTTTCCCTTATGCTCTGTGGATCTATGTTATAGGTCTCCATGTCCACATCGGCAAAGACCGGCCTTCCTCCGCAGTACAGAGCACAGTTTGCACTTGCCGCAAAGGTCAGCGGTGTTGTTATGACTTCATCTCCTTCACCGATACCTGCCGCAATGCATGCACAGTGAAGAGCCGCTGTTCCGTTTGAAACAACCACCGCATGCTTTGCACCCGTATATTCACATAAACGTTTTTCCAGTGCTGCCACCTGCGGTCCGCAGGTAATAAAGTTACTCTTAAGTACATCGCTTACGGCCTTCACATCGTTATCGTCGATCCATTGAAAACCGTAATATATTACACTGTCCCTTACGGGTTTACCGCCATTTATAGCTATCATACCATTGTTATCCTTGATCTCTTTATGAAAAACTCATATCCGACGTAAACGGTTTACAGATATTCATACCACCACGAATAATCCCTTCCGTCTACAAGGCCGTAGTCTTCAAGCATCTGTAAAACAGGAGCTTCCCGGCTCATGGTTAATACAAAATAATATTTCCTAAGATCTATCTCATCAGGGCCTACCACGGGAATCCCGTACATCTTTCTGACTGTGGGAAAACTGTCGACTATGATCCCGGGCTTAACGAGATTCTCCCTGAGTATCCTTTCACATAAGGTACCCGCTCCCCATACAGCCAGAGGTTTTCTCAAACTGTCTTCCTCTGTCACGCCGTTTCTCAATGCCTGGGTACGAAGTCTCTTTGTCTGGGTCAGGTAAAGCCTGATCACAAGTGTCACGATGTCCCTGGCTTCATCGGAAAGCTCTTTATGTACATCCGCATCTGTTTCCTTTATCCCGGAAAAAGGGCTGTCCCAGAATTCTTCCGTCAGCTTTCTGTTATCGCTTTCAAACCCGGATAAAAACTCCCGTCTTTCTTCATTTGTGAAGAAAACCTCTTTTTTATCGATGTCACAGCAAAGCTTCATCAATACATCAAAACCGTAAAGATCTCTCCCGACCTGTCTTCCGATGCTCCCGCATTTCATTTCCTCATAAATGTCTTCATTGAGGATATCATAGCCATCTTCCGAGATCGTATTATATAATCTTTTGAATTCCAGCCAGTTTCCGCTTATCCTTTCATTGGAATCAGCCCTCTTCCTCTGAGGATCATAAGTCAGTCCCTCCGTATCAAGCAAAGCGAAAAAATCTTCGACTACACCGCCCGACCCGGTAAAGGCATTCTTTTCAAATTTTCTTATGCGAAGATTCTCCTTCGGCAGAACCTCCATGATCGCCGAAATGATATCCCAATATCTGCAGAAGCCAATCTCTTCCTTCGCAAATACTTTAAAGCTTCTGGATTCCTTTCCGAATTTGATCAGCTGATTGTACACGGATTCAATGAAGAGATCCTGTCTCCTCAGATAAGCTACGACCACGATCTGTCTTTTATCTATGACACTGCTCACGGCCCTGAAAAAATCTTTCAGATCCGTCCCCATGATCCAGAACATGGCATCTGATACCAGAACGTTTCCCTTATCCAAAGCACTTTTAAGGGCCTGCAGAAGCCGGTCAAAAATCCCGTCACCGTTTACTTTCGACCTGTAATAGGTCCTGAAAAAGATCGAGCCTGTCTGTCCGCCACCACAGGGATCATCGGCAATAAGGCCTTCATCCTCCAGGATTTTCTTAAAGTCGGTATAATACCACCCGGCTTTCTCAAGCATGTCCCCGTTCGACACGAAATAATCCTGTATGGATGTTGTTCCGGTTTTCCAGGCTCCGATGTGAAAAACAACTCTGTTCATTAAGAAATATCTCCCATCTGTGCTCCTTATAAATTCAGGTATCATTATATATTATTATATCAAGACCCGTCAAGCGGCGTAAACCGCTTGTTTTCGCGCATTTTCGAGCTTTGAACGCATTTCGGTACCTCACTTTCGGACCCCGCTGTCCTTTCAAAAAACAGGGATTTTATATATTATAATGTCATGTCTGAACTAAGTTGGTATAATATACTGGACTTCTCATTACGATAACCGACTTAACAATATGAGCGGAGGGCACGAAAATGTACGCAATAGCGATCGGCGCAGGCGATGAGGCCGTTTTTGCCATTAAAAGGGCGCAAAGTAAAGGATTAAAAGTTCTGGCCTTTGATGGAGATCCGGGTGCGGAAGGGTTGAGATATGCCGATGAATCTTTTGTTACGGACATAAGGGATCCCGGGAATATTTTTGAAGTCATTGATAAAAAAGAAATACCGTCCGACGAAATGTTCGTTTTACCCGTTCCCATCGGGAGGTATCTGATCAGCACCGGAGCCTTTAATGATCATTACGGATTAACGGGACCCGGACTGCAGACCACGGAGATTTGTACCGATAAGTGGCTGTTTCATCAAACGCTGGCAAAAGATGACCTGAGAAATATCAGGTGTGTTCTGCTGAAAAAAGGACAGATACCGGTTTATCCGGATAAATACCCGTATATTATCAAACCACGATATGGAGCCGGAAGCAGGGAAGTTTTACATATTTCCTCCTCGAAGGATCTTTATAAGATAAGCTCCCAAATACCGTTTGATGAAGACTTTATAATCGAGGATGCGGTTGACGGCTGTGAATATGGGATAGACGGAATGGTTTTTAATGGAGAATTCAGACTTATCCTGACCAGAAAAAAACTGCTGACACCCCCTCCCTACAGACAATGTGTAGGTTACATCTCCCTTAAGAAAAACGATGATCTGAACACTGTCCTATGTGGTTTTATGACCCGGCTGATATCAGCGATCAGCCTCAAAGACGGCATAGTTCATGCCGATATAATAATGCATGGTGATGATCCGTTTGTGATCGAGATGTCGCCCCGTCCATCCGGACACAGGCTTCACAACCTGTTCACGCCCATGGTCACCGGGGTTGACATGATATCCGATTATATCGATCATCTGATGAATAAAAGACCGGAGGATCATGTTACGGAACGGGATGAAGTCTATATTATAAGATACTTCGATATGGAATCGGAAATAAAAAGGATCCCGGACAGAGAGAGTCTGATAAAAAAATATTCATTGTCGGAGTATGAATGCAACCTTACTCCGGGAGAAAAAACAAAGATCAAAGACGGGCATTCCCTTATGGGACGAGGCTTCTTTATCTTAAAGGGCAGTTCCGAAAAGGAGGTAGTGGATAAAGCAGCGGCAGTTTTAGACGAATACGTATGATATATAGAACTTCATCGCTTTATTCCATCGTTCCCGCTACATAGTCTTTCGGTTCCCATTTTCTCCTGACCAACTTCATCTCATCCCCGTCCTTAACATATACGGGAGGGAAATACTGAATAAACAGCGGGTTTAGGGACATGGTATATCCGCCGACATTGTGGTAGATAAGCTTATCACCGGGAAGAAGTTCTTCACCGCCCTCGATCGTAAACATCCTGTCAGTTTCCATGCAGGTGTATCCGCTTACGATCTGCCTGTCAAGAATCCTTCTGTCTGTGCTGTCTGCCTTCTCAACCTCGTAGATATATGAACTCTTTATCATCGTAGGATCAAGATTGAATCTGCTTCCGTCAGTCATTACATATCTGAATTCGCGAATATCACGGGCATCATAAACTGATGAAACAAACGAAGTACATTTGGAGATCAGCGAAATACCGGGTTCTACGATAAGCTTTGTCTTTTCAGGATCAAAAGCCCTTCCTAAAACCTTCGCGATCTCCGGAAAATAATCCGGATACTCAGGGCGTCCTTCCAGTCCGCCGCAATATCCTCCGCCGATATCCACATAGGAAAGATCAAGATCATACTTCTTCTTAATATCGCACGCCATGGCTGCAATACTCTTATAAATATCTACACTTCTGGATTTGGAACTGCTGTGAAGATGAAGGCCTCTTACTTTTACACCCTTAAGAGCGTGCAGTCTCGTCAGCGCTTTATCAAAATTCCCGTTTTCAAGACAGAAGCCGAATCTGCCGCTTGTCCTGCCCATTTCCGTTTCTCCGGGACACATTCTCTCAAGGTTAAAATTCACCCTGATCCCTACTTCAATATCCTTACCCGGGTTTTCCGATACGATATCCTCAAGCCAGTCTATCTCCCTCACGGAATCCATGTTTACAAACCCGCCTTCAAGAAGCACCGACCGAAAGGATCCCTTTTCCTTGTACGGCCCGTTATATACAATTTCACCGTCGGAAAAACCCAGGTATTTCACAAGGAGGTATTCATCATTGGATACCACCTCCGCAAAAGCACCTTTTTCTTTCACATACTTTACCAGCCAGGGAAGTGAGTTTGTCTTTACGGAGTATGCGATCTGATAATTACCCCATGAAGATTCCAGTGATGTTTTAAGCATATCCATATAGTGATCCAGAACGGGACCATCTATCACAAAGTACGGGGTTTTTAACTGTTCCATCAATATATCCTCCTGCGAATGATATCCGTAACTCTATTAAGCCCTTTTCCGTCAAATGCTCCGGAATAAACCGAGGATCTGTAAAGCCGCACCCTCTGATCCAATTCAGCATCAAAGACCTTTCGAACACAGGCATCATTTTCACCCACAGGGAGTCTTCCGAAGGATGCCGCCATCTTCGATCCTTCAAGCCACTTTACCGTTTCATGCTGATTATCGGCAAATTCGTATATGATACAGGGAACATTAAGTGATAGTCCCTCCATGACCGTGGAAGATCCGGGAGTTATGATAATATCTGCCTTAGCAAGTTCGTCTGATATGCAGTTCCCCCAGGCATGAAGAGAAACATTCTTATGTGATCCGCAGAACACCGACAGCTTATCCTTATACTCTTCCAGATAATACCTTCCGACAAGTACGACAAAACTGATGTCCCGATACAGATCAGGTCCTATCTCCTTAAGGATAAAAAGAACGCATTCATAAGGATCTGTACTTCCGCTTGTGAGAAGAACCGTTCTGACATTCTTACGCAGATCCGGTTTTCTCTTTCCTTCAAATTCCCTTCGAAGCGGATAGAACTCCGCACCTGCATATACTTCCCTTCCGGGAACGTCCGCCACAAGATATTTATCCTCATCCGCCCCGGGAGTAAAGTTGATCACTGCATCAACATTACAGTCGTATGTATCCAGATCATCCAGAAAGATGATCCTGCAGACGTTTCTGATATGGCCCAGATCATCATTGTCAAGTCTGTACGAATCGGCAATAACCGTCGAAATATTCAGCTTCCTCAGCAGAGCGCACACTTCATCAACATCCCATCCTGAAGCCGGGGACTTTTGCAGCATATGAGTATCAAATCCCGTAGATTCCGGAAAAGACCCATCGGCATCCGGGGGAATGATAAAACAGATATCCTCACCCTGTGCGGCTAAACTTTCCGCTATGCCGAAACATCTGATATAATGCCCCATTCCTATATCATTACCGCCCTCCGTTACAAAAGCGATCATAACTCTTCTCCGATCATGTTCATTGAGAGAGGAGTTCCAAAGGGGATATCCGTTACAGCAGTCCTGCCCAGGATCTCAGGCAGATATTTCGGGGGAAGTCCCGCACCCGGTCTGATACTTCTGACATTTTCGGAAGTAAGTATCTCTCCCCTTTTAATATCCTTAACCGCAAAGAGACTTCTCCTGCACTTGAACTCTTCCTTCTCTCCTTCCGAAGGACCGTAAGAAGACTTGCCGAGCATTCTCACCGCGAGAGCCACATTTTCAACCATTTCCTTAAACTCCGCAGGTTCCATCGAAAAATCCGAATCCGCATTCTTCAAGGATCTGGAGAGACAGAAATGCTTTTCAATGACCTTAGCTCCCTTTGCTGCCGCAACTACGTCCGCCATATACCCCATGCTGTGATCCGACAGGCCCACAATAACTCCGAAGGATTCTGCCATATCGCTTATGGTATCAAGATTGAGATTATCGGGATCCGAAGGATATTCGCTGCAGCACTTGAGGATCGTAATATCGGAATTACCCACATCCTTACAGGCTTCTATGGCATCCCTGATCTCTTCTTTAGAGGCCATTCCCGTCGAGATGATCATGGGCTTTTCCTTGGAAGCGGCATATCTGATAAGCGGAATATCCACTATCTCAAAGCTCGCGATCTTATATGCCTCACATCCAATGCTCTCAAGAAAATCAACAGCAGTATTGTCAAAGGGCGTGGACAGAAAGTCCAACCCGTACTTATCACACTCTTCCCTGATCCTTTTCTGCCATTCCCAGGGCATATATGCTCTTGAATACAGATCGTACAGATACTCTTTATCCCAGAGTCCGCCCTTTTCAAGAAACAGGTCAGATCTGCAGTCTATAGTGATCGTGTCTGCGGTATAGGTCTGGATCTTAAGACAGTCCGCACCGCTTTCAGCAGCAGCCTTAACTATCTCAAGAGCATTCTCAAGCTTTCCCGCATGATTGGCGCTCATCTCAGCAATGGTGTATATCCTTCCGCTGCAAACGACCTCATTCATTCTAAACATTTTTTATTCTCCGTATCATTCATCATCCGGAATTTCAGTTCCGCCATATTCCAGTCAGAATAATTATCTATATCCTGAACTTCTTCTTCGGGCATTTCAAGCGGTACACAGCCCGGACATATAAGATCTCTGTATTCTTCAAGTGCCTTGATCCTGCAAAAATAAAACTGTCCGCAATCATGGAATACAGGCTCAAGATCCTGACTTCTCTTCATGGCATTTTCAGGATACTGATACGCGAGAAATCCCTTCCTGCACACCATACCGCGCTGGGGCGGAAAACTGAAACGTACCACGGGAACCACGGAATTTATATCCGGATCATCTTTAAGGATCATGTATGCATCCCTAAGCTTCTTCGCATTTACAAAAGGTGCAGTAGGATAGATGCAGCAAACATCATCAAACATCCTGCCCTGCGCTTTGTACATAGCTAAGACTTCAAACAGTACATCTTCCGTCGTTGCGAAATCTCCGCTTGTATTCCCACTTCTTTTAAAAGGAACCTTTGCCCCATATTTAATTGCAGTCTCTGCAATCTCATCGCTGTCCGTTGAGACCATGACCTCATCGAATATCCCGCTTTCCAAAGCGGCTTCTATACTGTATGCGATAATGGGTTTCCCGCAGAAATCCCTGATATTCTTCTTCGGTATCCTCTTGCTTCCGCCGCGTGCGGTGACAACAGCTATACTACTCATTTCATTGACCCCCGAATTTGTTTTGAATACCCTGCATTATTATATGATTCGTTATATCAATCCGCAAGCACATATAAGTGAAACGCCCGAAAGAACTACATGTGTCTAATCTTTCGAAACCTTAACGCTACAGCATGCCTCAAACCCTCCATCCGATGTTCGCATGGTTACCGTTGCTGTTCCTGGAGCCTTGGCAGTAACAACGCCGCCTGTACTTACCGTCGCTATGTTGGGATCACTGCTTCTGAATGATACTTTCTTATCACCCGCAGACGCTGTCACAACAGGTGTCAGCGTAACGGATTTTTTTACGGGCATATCGGTTATGATGAGATTCTTTGTACCAAGAGAATTGTTATCAACATACACATTGCCCGGAATCTTTCTAATCGTGATGGCAACATCGCTTTCCTTCATACTTCCTGTTACCTTTACATTGACAGTAACACTCTTTTTGCTTCCGTCAGTAGTCGTTCCCGTTATTTTGGCAGTTCCGATCCCCATTGCCATTATTTCAAGAGAATCTCCGTCTGCTGTATCCGTAGTAGCCGATACAGGGGATATTATCTTAACAATATTTTCATTACTGCTTATCCATCTGATTCTCTGGTCGGATGCATTTTCCGGCTGGATCGCAGAAATGTAAACTAAAGCGCTTCCATTTTGTCTGACATTTATTCTCGTCCTCTCCGCCGTTATCCTACTGACAGGTATATATGTTTTTATCGTACACTCAGCGTAATATCTCGCATCTGTATCATCAATACCATAAGGTTTTTCAGCTGTCGCACGAATAGTCACCGTTCCCGCGCTGTTAGCCGATACCATACCATTGTCATTAATCGTCGCGATCTTTGAAGTGTCCGAAACATCGTTCCCGTCAGCATCCTTCGCACTTTGGATCTTCCATTCTACTGATGTATTGGCGGCTTTTCCCCCAACTCCATTCACCGTTGCCCGTAATGTAGTTGTCCTTCCTACAATAATCCCGGTCGGAACCGGATTTATAATAACACTACCAACCGGATTACCTACGGTTATCCTGCAGGTAACGTTCTTCGAATGATTGCTTCTGGAAATAAATTTAACCACAGCAGTTCCTTTACCGATCGCCTCGATATCATAACTTCCATCACCGTTGTCCGTTACATCAACAATTCCAGGTTTATCAGCCGCAGGTGTCTCCAGCTCTCTGATATCAGCAGAGCCGGGAATTATCGATGTATATATCGTCTCTTTCGCTCCCAATCCCATGGAAAGTGAGGTTCTGTCCAGTTTAACAGTTTTGACAGGCACCGGATCCTTTGTGACGGTTACGCTGCATCTGGAAGTTTTTTCATTTACACCATCATCTGCAGTCACTGTGACGATCGCTTTCTGCGATGGCTTTCCGTCAAGATTATCCATTGCCGTTATGAGTCCGGTATTATCAACATTTATGTATCTGCTGCCCGATGTAACATTGTATGTAACGTCAGTCAGAACTGCATCCACCGGTTTGGGTATTATATCCAGCTTATACTTATTCCCGGCATGAACTGTGACTGAAGTTGAGTTAAGCAATATTCCGGTCAGCGCAGCATATGTCTGAACAGGATATTCGCCGGAAACGCTGTCGTCTATGACACTCCTGGCCGTTATCACAGCATTTCCGGCAGTTATCGCTTTGACATTTCCGTTCTTATCAACGTTTGCCACATTCGGAGCGGAACTAATCCACTCTACCTGTTTGTTCGCCGCCTGATCGGGCAAGACATTAGCCGTAAGCCTTAGTGTTTTTCCTATAGCTATCCTGTTCTGTCCGTCCGGGGCACTGACAGTAACAGCTGAGACCGGTCTTACAACAGTCACAGTACATGTCGCACTCTTTCCGCTCCCATCCTTAGCGGTGGCTGTCACCATAACGGTCGCCTTTTCTACATGATCCGGAAGATTTGCTTTTAGTTTTGCGGTCGTACCCTCAATCACTTCTTCCACTCTGAGATATGCAGGGTTTGATGAAACAAAACTTACGCCTTGATATTCCGGATCATCGTCTCTTACTGCCGGAGTTATTGCTGCACTGAGCAAAAGTGTACCATTTCCTCCGACAGAGACTGTTTTATCATTAAATCTGACCGAAGAAACAGGTTGATATACCCTGATATCGCATGATCCCTCTATATCATCATTTTGCAAATCACGTTGCGGGGATACGGCTTTTATCGTCACTTTGCCTGCATTCACGGCAGATATGGATCCACTTTGGGTTATCATGGCAACAAACGCATCGCTGCTTGACCAGGCGAGTATTTTATCGCTTGGTTCGACACCATCTGCATTAAACGCAGGAGTAATTTTGTAAGTTTTCCCTACTGCCAGCCTCTCAGGCGCGGATATCTCAACTTTTGTCACCCGGGTTTTGACCGTTACTGAACATGTCGCTTTTTTTCCGCTTCCATCTTTTGACTGACATGTGATCGTTGTGGTGCCGTTTGACAATGCGGTCACAACTCCATCAGAATCAACTGAAGCTACATTTACATTGCTGCTTGTCCACTGAACTTCCCGGACAGTTGCATGTTGCGGCAATACGGTTTTCGTTATGATTCTAGTATCGCCCGTATACAATGTAAGGGACGATTCTGAGAGGCCTACCGATGTCACCGGAGTCTTCCACTGTGCATAGAGGCATACAATGCCGCCATTCACCGTCGTCAGATTTAAAATCGATTCCTTGTTTTTATAAGACATACCTTTACCGTCAGGTTCTGTATTCCATCCGTCAAAAACAGACCCCTGTCTTGTGAATGAATTACGTTGCAGAGACACACTGTCTCCGTATATTGCCGTCGTATCACTCATTGATCCGCTACCGCCGTTTGGATAATATCTGATCCTGTATGTATTGGCCTTATACTTTGCCGTAAGCGTATAATCCGTATACCAAGGTTTCGACCAACGTTTAAGAGGCAGCGACTTAATATATCCATCAAAATTGGATTCATACCATCCTATCGATGAATATCCCGCAGGAGCGATGGGTGGGTCAAGATCAATCTTTTCACCATCGACGAGTCTGGCAGGATTGGATGCAGGATTTGTACCGACACCGGTATCATAAGTTATAGTATATGATCGAACTGTAGTCGTTACCTTTATCGAAGACCTGCTCTCCGCACCCGTACCTGAAGCTTTTATTTCGTATTCCAAATAACCCATAGGTATGTCAAGTGACGTGATATCATCAGAATACTCGTACACATTCTGTCCCTGCACAGCCGTTATAGATTGGATTGTTGACAGTGTATAACCCGAACTGCTTGGTATCTTTCTATAGATAACATAACTGTTTGCCCCCATGACAGCATCAATGGAGATACTGACTGTGCTGCCCGATCTTGACGCGGATATCACAGGATTGGAAAGGATACACATATATTTCCCGGTCCCGCTGACACCGTCTGCTTCAGCCGTTAATAAGATCTCACCGGTCCCGGATACGGCAAGATCCCCGTTCTCATCAACTGCTGCTATGTCCGGATCCGAACTCGTCCATGTGACATTTTCACTGAAATCTGCAGCTTCTGGAACCGCCTCGACTGACAGGCGGTATGTTTTACCCGCTATAAGTTTTCCTTCCGCAGGGGACGTAATGTTTAACCCCGTCAGATTTCTGGTAACAACAACATCAAATGTTCTGGATAATCCGCCGACTTTGGCGGTTGCGGTGATCGTTGTTCTTCCCTTGGCCACAGCTGTCACGACACCATGATTGTCAACAGTTGCAATTCCTTTATCAGCGGATAACCACGTCACCCTTTTATCCCCCGCAGTTTCAGGAACAGCTATATATCCTACTTCATATGTATCTCCTTTGTTGAGGGTAAGAACGCCCGTTCCGGGTTCATCTGCAAATATTATCTCCGTGATGAGATCATCTGAGCCGATCCTGATATCATTTGTGAAGGCCTTTATCTTAAGATTGCCCTTGTGAGAATTTCCAAAATCATCCCAGGCGCGGCCCTCGTAGGCAAAACTTTGTCCGTTTTCGGCACTCGTATATAAATTAGCGAACCTGTTGCTGCTTGAATTCGCTTCATATTGGATATATCCGTCCTTCAGTGTAACAACAACGGAAAATACCGTATCCTTTTCCATTTCAATCGGGCTTACAAGTTCGACTCTATGATATCCTTCGTAAACAAATGTACCGTTCTCATTTGCAACTTTCGTACCGCTCTCCGGATTGTTAGGATTCCTGAGATCCTTGTAAATATCTACTGTATAATCAACATTGGTTCCCAAAGTAGCTACAGAGACCGCTCCCAGCTCCTCTATGCCGTCCGCTCCAGATGATATCGTAAATACATTGGCACCTTTGGTTACAGCGGATGAAGAACTGCTCTGGATACTACCGTCATACTGATAGTTGTTATCGTAATCATTAGCCTTTTCAAAATCAAACACGATCGCTTCATTCGAAAGGCTCCGATCCATATAGGACATCCAAAAATATCCTTTGTATTGCTTCTTGTCACTGTAATAACCTGTAGTCCAGCTGTTCCTGACAAGCCACGCACCATCACTTCCGGGATCGGTCGGGAAGTTTTCGCGGGAATAACAATCATCCCATCCGACTATCATAGCTCCATGGTTCGGGGAATTCGTCTCGTAGCAGTAATAACTGTTGGTGGAATTGTTGTACAACTGGGCGTTAGTTGCTCCGCTGGTATTTCCCAACGCATAAAAACTGATTCCTGCCGCCCCGTACTTTTTTATAAGTCTTTTAACTTCATCGGGATTATTGCGAAGATTTACCCTGTACATATTCCTAAGATGAGCGGTATCCTCAAAGGCCAGTGATTCCTCAACAATCCCCCCGTTGTCAATATTTGCCGCCTCGGAATACGGTAATCTGTCCTCATCCGCCGCGCCGAGCCATCCTGCAAGTGCATTTGTCGCATTGTTATAGTTACCGCCGTATTTACTCAGGCTGCCGTTGCTGACAAATACTTTGCTCTGATCGCCTGTTGTACCGCCAAGAGGATCTGCCACGGAATTGTAAGTAAAATACGCAAGGTGGAGTTCGGACAGATCCGGAGAAGTGTTTAATCCCTGTTTATAAAGCGAGAATTCGGCCAAGCCGATGGATGCCATTGCCCAACATGTAGCGTACGGATTTTGATTACGCAGCGGGATCGCATTAAGAAGATCTTCATCCACATATCTTGATTCAAGGTATGAACTCATCAGAAGATCGTAATTATCTTCAACAGTATCAGGATCCCTATAATCATCCGGCCTTATATAACCGGTAGCAAACTCCTCATCCTCCGTTTCCGTTGCAGAAGTTTCTAAATCGTCAGCTACTACAGACACATATTCACTTGCAATATCAGTATCTGTTTCTGTATAGGAGTAATTATCCTGAACGGAGCCTTCGGCTGCATTTACAGAATAATCCTCATCATCCTGTAATACGGGTCCTTCATACCTTTTGGACGTTCCTTCCCCTGATGCTGTCTCTGTTTCTCCGTGAAAATCCGACTGTGCAAACGATGTAGCTACATTTCCAAATACAAATACGACGGTCAGTATAACGGATAAAATGCTTTTATACCATCTTCTCATACATCATTCTCCATACGCTTAAGTATCCCCTGATATTTTGTCACATTCAACCTCTTTTGTAATTATACTGCGTTCCTTATTACTTTTCAACGGATAGCGACATGGCCGAAAGATCGCAAGTGGGGGGATGATAAGACTGTAAGAAATGTGTATGGAAAGGATTCTCAGGGGGGGCGCTGTCACCCGACAAAATACCCGTCACCGCTGTACAGATACACGTCCGGATGCCTTTCCTTAACACCTTTTGAACTTATCATCTCATTTTCCAGCAGATAAGCCCTGTCATCATCCACAGCAAACATCTTGTAGATTATCACCCGCATCTTCTCTCCTATCCGAATGGGTCTTCGCTCAAGGGATCTGTATGTGGTCAGGATTATCCCGTTTACGTCAAGCAGCACCTGGAGACTGTTTCCCCGAAACTGTATATCAACGATCTCTCCTTCCTCGGAACAGTCGAGCATATCCTTAAATATCTTATTGTCCTGCTTAAAGGCCTCCACAAATTCCGGACGGATGATGGCTCCTTTAAAGTCCCCTTTGTCAAACCCCTTTAGCTTATGATAATCGGTGATCAGTTCGGATTCACCCACAAACTCGGATACAAAAGGAGTTTTGGGGTTCTGATATATTTCCCTCGGTCTCCCCGTCTGCTCAACCCTTCCTTTATTGGTCACTATTATCTCATCAGCCACCTCTACGGCCTCTTCCTGATCATGCGTGACAAAGATACTTGTAATGCCGATCTGATGTATCATATGACGAAGCCAGGTCCTTAATTCCTTTCTTACCTTTGCATCGATGGCGGCAAAGGGTTCATCCAAAAGAAGCAGACCCGGATTGGGAGCAAGGGCCCTTGCAAAGGCCACACGCTGTCTCTGTCCTCCGGAAAGCTGGTTCGGATACCTCTTTTCAAGTCCTGTCATTCCGATGAGATCCATAAGTTCGGTAACCCGTTTTTTGATCTCTTCTTTGGTCTGCTTTTTAATCTCAAGTCCGAAGGCAATGTTTTCATAAACGGTCATATAGCGAAACAGGGCATAGTTCTGGAATACGAATCCCACTCCCCTTTCTGCGGGAGGAAGATCGTTGACTTTCCTGCCATCTATGATGATATCGCCCTCATCCGGTGTCTCAAGTCCTGCGATCATACGAAGTATCGTGGTCTTTCCGCTGCCTGACGGCCCCAGTAGAGCTACCAGTTTCCCTTTTTCGATCTCAAAGCTCACATTATCCGATGCCTTGTAATCTCCGTAATGCTTATTTATGTTTTCTAACTTTAAGTACATTTCGTCCCCCGTATCAGCTGTTCTTTGCTCTGGATTCAAACACATTTCTGAGTATCAGCACCATTACCGCGATTATCACCAGAACGGATGACACCGCAAAGGATGCGGTAATGGAATCTGCGGAACCCGCCAGATATAAAGCATCTATTTCAAGCGGAAGCGTGAAGGTCTCACCACGGGTCTTTGACAGGGCGTTTACGGCACCGAACTCACCAAGAGCCCTTGCGGCGCAGAGTATCATTCCGTAAAGCATTGCCCATTTCATCTTCGGGAAGGTGACTCTTCGAAAGATCGTAAATCCATGGGCCCCCATCAGGGCAGCTGCCTGCTCCTCATCGGTCCCCTCCGCATTAAGGACCGGTATCAGTTCCCTGCAGACAAAAGGGAAGGTAACAAAGATGGTGGCAAGTACAACACCCGGTACGGCAAATACGATCTTTATATCCGTACCCAGGGAATCGTTGATCCTCTCAAGGATCGGGCCCGCCCAGCCCATCCGCCCGAAGGTCATGATATAGGCAAGTCCGGCTATGACCGGCGAGACCGAGAAAGGGATGTCGATCAGGGTGATCAGCTGCTTTTTCCACCGGAAATCAAATCTGGTCAGTGCCCAGGCTGCCACTATCCCGAAAAAGGTATTTACCAAAAGAGTTATTCCCGTTGCGATCAGTGTGACCTTAAGAGCCGATCTGACATAATCCGTTGATATGGAAGACACATAAAACTGCCAGCCCTTTTTTAACGCATTCCCGATGACGGATACCACGGGGATCACTAACATCAGAAGGATAAAGAGGAGACTTGTAAGGATCAGTACCGTTCTTATCACGCCGTCATCCTTATGATCATTACCGTGTTTTTTTGCCATCTGCATCGATTCTTTGCTTATCTCCTGCAGATCGGGAATCTTATCGGACATAAGGCTCACCTCCTCTATACATCATTGGTCCGCCTTGCCTGACGGATCTGTATGATGTTAATGACAAACAGCAGCAAAAAAGATACCACAAGCATCACAAGGGCTATTGCAGTGGCACCGCTGTAATCAAGATAATTAAGTTTCTGCATGATGATATATGAGATCACCTGGGTATGATTTTTCTCGCTGTTTCCGGAAATATATATAACGCTTCCGTACTCGCCGATCCCCCTGGCGAAGGCCAGTCCGAACCCGACTAAGAGCGCGGGCCTAAGCTCCGGAAATATAACACGGAAAAATGCTGTCCTTCCGCTTGCCCCAAGGGTATACGCAGCCTCTTCATACTGGGGATCCAGCTTCTCAAGGACCGGCTGTACCGACCTGACCACAAAGGGGATCCCGATAAAGATAAGGGCTATGGTCAGCCCGATATGGGTATAGGATATATCGACCCCGATACGGGAAAAAAAGGATCCTATCAGTCCGGTATCCGAATATAGCTTTGAAAGCGTTATGCCCGCAACTGCCGTGGGAAGGGCAAAGGGCAGTTCTATAAGGCCGTCCAGTATCCTCTTTCCCGGAAAATCATATCTTACAAGAGTCCAGGCAATGATCAGTCCGAAAAAGCTGTTGATCACTGCCGCTATAAGAGAACATCCTATACTGGTTCCAAAGGCATAAAGCACCTTTGGAGCCAGTATGATCTCAATAAATTCAGAGGGTTTAAGTGATAATGACTTAACAAGCACGGAGGCAAGGGGGATCAGGATGAAGACCGACAGCATGGCCACAGTGATCCCAAGTGTAAGTCTGTATCCCGGTATTACCCTGCGTTTTGCGCTGTTACTTCGCATAGATCTCATCAAATATCGCTCCGTCCCGGAAGAAATCCTCATAAGCCTGATTCCATCCGCCAAAATCGTTTATGTTACAAAGGTTCATTGACAGATCAAATTTGTCCGCATATTCCGCAAGGATCTTTTCATCCGAAGGACGGTATCCGTTTTCACCGATGATACGCTGTGCTTCCTCCGAATACAGATATTCGATGTAAGCCTTCGAAAGATCCCTTGTGCCGTTTTTGTCCACATTTTTATCTACTATGGCAACAGAGGGCTCTGCTAAGATACTGACGCTGGGACTTATGATCTCGTAGTCATCCGGATACTCTTTCACCGTTGCAAGGGCTTCGTTTTCCCAGGCTATGAGCACGTCACCCTGGCCGTTTTCAACGAAGGTTGTGGTGGCTCCTCTTGCACCCGAATCCATTACGGTTACGTTATTATATATGGCTGCCATGAAATCCTTGATCTGATCTTCATCACCCGAGAATTTCATATCGGCATAATGCCAGGCTGCCAGGAAATTCCAGCAGGCTCCGCCTGATGATTTGGGATCTGGCGTTATGATCTCGACACCGTCTTTTGCCAGATCATCCCAGTCCTTAAGCCCTTTTTCGTTTCCTTTTCTTACCAGAAATACAATGGTGGAAGTATAGGGAGATGAATTTCTGTCAAACTCATCTATCCATCCGGGTTCTATAAGACCCGCCTCTTCGATCAGGGTGATATCATGGGCAAGTGCCAGCGTGACCACATCCGCATCGGCTCCCTCAACAACGGATCTGGCCTGTCCGCCCGATCCGCCGTGAGACTGTACTATCTCTGCCTTCTTTCCGGTCTGCTCCTCATAATATTTTACAAATGCCTCGTTATATGCCTGATAAAGTTCTCTTGTGGGATCATAGGACACGTTGGTGATCTTTAAGGACCCTTCCTTTGTCCCTGCAGGTGCAGTATCTGTCCCGGCAGGTGCACCCCCGCAGCCTGACACTACGGTCATGACCGATAATATGATCGCGGTTAACGCAAACGTTTGCTTATTTCTAAACATTTTTTCATCCTCCTCATAACTTGCAAACAACTGTTTCTGTGTATAGTCTACGCATTAACCATGATTTTTTCAATTGCTTTTTAAACAAACGTTTGCTATAATGCTTTCAGCTCACCGTGTCATGTTTTTTACACAGAAAGGATTTGATCATGTCACTGAAAAAGATCGCACAAATGACCGGATCATCGGTATCCACGGTATCCCGTGTGCTTAATGACCCGGAAACCTCCGCCGCCTCAAAAGAACGCAAGGAGCAGATACTTGATGCCGCAAGACAGATCGGATATATACCCAATAAGGAGGCAAGAAACCTCCGTCTTTCAAAGACTTCCGAAGAACCCAAACCTCTCAGGTTCTCCATCGTTTTTTCCAGGATCCCCAACCTTGATGCCGATCCCTTCTTCAATGAGCTGTTCAAAAATCTTGAGCATGATATCTTTGAGCGGGGAGCTTTGACCGATCAGGTATTGTTTTCCGATGACAAAGTCGGAAAAGACCTGTCTTTATGTGACGGAGTGATAGTCCTGGGCCGGTGCGGTGAAAACATGCTGAACCGTATCAGGGAACTCAATCAGAACATTGTGGGGATATGGAGAAATTCAATGCATTATCGCATCGATGAGGTAATATGTGACGGAAAAAAAGCTGCCGAAACGGCCATGGAACATCTGTTTTCCCTGGGACATTCAAGGATCGCATATATAGGAAGCTGTTCAAATGAAAGCAGATATGACGGGTACTGCGAATCCATCATAAGACGCGGGCTTCCGCTGAACTTAAATCTGGTACGTCAGACAAAACAGACCGCACCGGATGCAAAACCCGCTTTCTCTTCCCTTATGGCGGGGAGGGATTCGGATGACGGTTATTTTTCCGCTGTTTTCTGTGCCAATGATACCACCGCCATAAGCGTACTTGAAGAACTGAAAAAAGAAAAAAAATCCGTAAGAGAACAGATATCCGTGATCTCCATCGATAACCTTTATGAAGCGCAGAATACGGACCCCATGCTCTCAACCATAGATATTCCGAGAAAGGAGATGTCGCATCTTGCCATAAGCCTGCTCATCGACCGGATCGGACGGGGCCACACAAACCCCGTTCAGATCGAATTTCCCTGCCGGTTGATAAACAGAGGGAGCTGCAGGACTCTCTGATTACAGGCATAAAATCCTTTGTCGTTTAAAGAGTTCTCCCGGTTGTAAAGCATTTCGCTGTCATCCATCTGTCTGAACACCCCGCCTGCTTCCTCAACGATACACTGCATGGCCGCTGTATCCCATTCCATGGTGGGGTTATAACGGAAATAAACCTCCGCGTCCCCCTTTGCCACCAGACAGCCTTTGAGAGAACTGCCTATCTTTACTATATTCTTTATATCATAGCGCTCTATAAGCTCCTCAAGCCGATCACTTCCGTGAGAACTGCTTGCCACCAGACGGATGTCTTCTTTTCTGTCGGACACAGCGATCTTTTCAGTTATACCATCGGCTGTCCGGTATGCACCCAGGCCTTTTGCCGCATAATACATCTCTCCCGTTGCGGGAACATAGATCACACCCATTACGGTACGGTGTTTATACGAAAGGGCGATATTGACCGTAAACTGGCCGTTTCGCTTGATGAACTCCTTGGTTCCGTCAAGAGGATCCACAACGAAACACAGATCTTTATTTAGCCGCTGCTTATTATCTTTCTCTTCCTCCGAGAGGATGGCATAGTCGGGAAAAGCAGTGCGCAGAGCTTTTGTGATTATGGCATTTGATGCCATATCTGCCGCTGTGAGAGGGGAGCTGTCTTCCTTCTTTGTAATCTCAAATCCCTTTTCATCACGGTAGACCTCCATGATGGCCTTTCCCGCTTCCACGGCACATTTCTTTGATATCTCAAGTTCTTTATCCCACATATTTTTTCAATTCCCCAAGAATATATTCTGCTGCCTCTTCTATGGTCATGTCGGTGGTATCCACCGTGATCTCGGGATCCTTTGGCGGCTCATAAGGGCTGGATATACCGGTGAAATTGGGTATCTCGCCGTTTCTTGCCTTTTTATACAGCCCCTTTACATCCCTTCTCTCGCATTCCGAAAGAGGAGTACTTACATAAACCTCTATGAAATTACCCTCTCCTATGATCTCTCTGGCCGATTCCCGGTCGCTTATGAAAGGTGAGATAAATGAAGTAAGAGTTATCAGTCCCGCATCATTCATAAGCTTTGCCACTTCCGCAATACGGCGGATATTCTCGATACGGTCCGCAGGTGTAAAACCGAGATTCCTGTTAAGACCCATACGCACATTGTCACCGTCAAGGGACATGGTATATTTCCCGCTCAGGGTCAGGGCTTTTTCAACCTCATTGGCAAGGGTTGACTTTCCGGCACCCGATAAACCCGTAAACCATATGGTTACCGGATTCTGGTTCATGTGAGCGGCTCTTGCATTTCTGTCAACTGACATCTCCTGATAGAACAGGTTCTCCGAACGTCTTAAAATATGCTTAACCGTTCCGCAGGCCGAAGTCATATTCGTAAGGCGGTCCACCAGTATGAAACGTCCCAGTCCCGCATGACCTGCGAACTTATCGACAACGATCTTTTCCGAAGCTGCTATATCACAGACTACTATCTCATTTTTACTGAATTCCTCGTCTTTAATATGTTCGCCCGAATTGATATCTATCCTGTACTTTGTTTCCAGAACGGTGGCAGGTATCATTTTAGTACCGAGTTTTAGAAAATAGCTTTTTCCCTGTGTCAGCGGAACATCATCCATCCAGAGTATGGTCGCGGTAAAAAGATTTGCCGTTTTCGGCTTCGTATCCTTTACAAATACGCAGCCCCTGGACACATCGATCTCCCTGTCGAGACAGATGGTCACGGGCTGGCCTTTTGAAACGGACTTTACCTCTTTATCTCCCCACAAAAGTTTTGAAACTCCGGCAGTTTCTCCGCTTGGCAGAACGGTTATCTCATCGCCCTCAGCTATCTCACCGCACTCGATCTGTCCCTGAAATCCCCTGAAAGTATGATCCGGGCGGCAAACCCTCTGTACGGGCATAACGAACCCTTCCTCTGAAACCTCGTCCACGTCGACGGTTTCAAGATAGTTAAGCAGCGTCTTCCCGGTATACCAGTCCATGGTCACCGAGGGATTCGTTACATTGTCGCCTTCGGTAGCCGAAACCGGAATGATGGCAACACTCTTTAAGTTAAGCTCCGAAGCTAAACCTTTGATCTCCTTCTTGATCTGTACAAAACGCAGCTCATCATAGTCAACAAGATCCATCTTGTTGACCGCAAAAACAAAATAGCGTATCCCCATGAGGGCACATATCCTGGTATGACGCCTGGTCTGTATCAGAACACCCTTTTCGGCATCCACCAGTATGACGGCAAGATCCGCAAAGGATGCGCCTACCGCCATGTTTCTCGTATATTCCTCATGTCCCGGAGTATCCGCAACGATGAAGCTTCTGTTATCGGTGGTAAAATACCTGTAAGCCACATCAATGGTGATCCCCTGTTCTCTTTCCGCCATCAGTCCGTCAAGAAGAAGGGAATAATCGATCTCTCCGGCTCTGGAGCCCACTCTGCTCTCAAGCTCCAAAGCTCTTTTCTGATCGGCATATAAAAGCTTGGCATCATACAGCATGTGCCCTATCAGGGTTGATTTTCCATCGTCCACACTTCCGCAGGTAATAAATTTTAACAGTCCGGTCATCTAAAAGTATCCCTCTCTCTTACGTTTTTCCATACTGGATGCGCCTCCGTCATGGTCTATCACACGGCTGGTGCGTTCGGATGAGACCGCCCCCAGCGTCTCCTTTATTATCTCAGGAAGAGTCTCCGCATCCGAATACACTCCGCCGGTCAGGGGATAGCATCCGAGGGTCCTGAAACGTACCTTTTTCATTTCCGGCTTCTCACCCGGATTCAATGGCATGCGGTCATCATCCACCATTATTATATTGCCGTCCCGTATGACGACAGGCCGTTCCTTTGCAAAATAAAGCGGTACTATCTCTATCTTTTCTCTCTCTATATACTGCCATATATCCTTTTCGGTCCAGTTTGATATGGGGAAAACTCTTATGCTCTCTCCGTTATGGATCCTTGTATTGTACTCGTTCCACATTTCCGGCCGCTGGTTCTTGGGATCCCAGGCCTGCTCTTTGTTCCTGAATGAAAAGATACGTTCCTTGGCCCTGGATTTTTCCTCATCCCTTCGTCCGCCTCCGAAGGCCGCGGTAAAGCCGTACTTTGACAAAGCCTGCTTAAGGGCCTGGGTCTTCATGATATCAGTATATGCCGAACCATGATCAAAGGGATTTATCCCCTTTGCAACCCCCTCTTCATTCGTGTATACGATCATATCAAGGTCATACTTTTTGGCCATCCGGTCACGAAATTCTATCATTTCATGAAACTTCCAGGTGGTGTCGATATGCATGAAGGGGAAGGGCGGCTTTTCGGGATAAAAAGCCTTCAGAGCAAGATGCAGCATCACGGAACTGTCCTTGCCGATGGAGTAAAGCATTACCGGCTTTTCGCATTCCGCCGCAACCTCTCTCATTATATAGATCGCTTCCGCTTCAAGTTTATCCAAATGGGATAATTCAGTCATAGATCAAACCCGTATCCTTTCTGCATCATATTGATCATCTATCCGTTTCCTTTACATATTCCTGCAAGTTCCTTCTCCCACCAGCTGCAGGAATCATCCGTATGAAAGATAAAATCATCCGTCACTTCCTTAATGACCCTTTTTCTTTCGGGTTCATTCCACCATTTATCAAAATCCCGGCAGTTATTTACAAACTCCGCGGCTTTTTTACCGTCATTGAAAATGATCCCCGCATCCTTAAGTTTTCCGTAGGCATCAAGGGCCATATCCGAAAGAAATCCGGATCTTTTACACAGATCATAAGACAGATAGTAAAGGACCATCACCGGGATCCCTCTGACGATGGTCTCATAAAACACTGAGGTGGTGATGCTCTCACAGATCACCAGTCTGCTGTCATAGATAAGCTCAGATATAAGACCGCCGTAGCTCTGTCCCGCAGTCTGTCCCAGTCTGTCATCAAAGGATATCTCCGGGCACAGATCCTCGATCTTATGCCTGATACCGTAATCCGAAAGGTCCCTCTGTCTGTATATTATCTCATTAAGCACCCTTTGGTCACAGCCGGAAATAAATTCCTCGGTAAGTTCCCAGTAACGGTCATTTACCGCGCTTCCGAAAACCGGTCTTGATTTTCCCGCATATCTGAAATTGGATCTGCAGGGATCCGTAAACCATCTTATCTTCTCCCTCTTAACGGAATCCGCAACCCTTTTATAATACTTAAATGAAGGAGCCGTTCTCTGCCTGCTGTTAACGGGTTTTCCCCAGCAGTAGAATACATCGCAGTCATCCTCCTCTTCGTGAGAATATCGGAAAACACTGGGGATAGGAGAATGAGCAAATCCGTAAATCTTCGCTCCCTTTTCCTTAAGCCCTGCGGCACGGATCTTTTCGGAGGTCACCTTCCCGCCCCATATCATTACAGCCTTCGGAACATGCTTACAGATCTTCTCATTATACCTGCAGACATCCTCATAAGCTTCCACCACACCAAGGGGAAGATCGTTTATCATATTCTTCCCGATGACCGTTTCAAACTCATTCTCCGGCCTGATATCAAAATGGATGCTTTTTCTTAAGGACAGGTCACGACGGTGTCTTCCGATGAGGGAACTGTCCCCCGAGCCGTATGTGAAAAAGGTTTTCCCGAGCATTTTAAGCTTGAGTCGTCCGGGATCATCCCCCATTATCGTATTGAATATCATTATATCGGCTTTACGGTTTATAAACCCGTATATCCTGTCTTTTATACCGGGCTTCCCGGTCTTTTCATTTACGGGTACCGGGGTCCTTTTTATCTCTTTATCCCTGTATTCTGCTTCTATCCCGTAGTGATCACCGATCTCTTCAATGATCCTTTTATATATGGACAGCATGCAGAAATCCAGCAGATTGACGTTATCATAGCGGAAACTCTGGATATCGAAAAGAGGGAAGGGGTACGTTTCTTCATCGGTTCCGTATACACAGGTCACTGCCGTATCAAAATGGTCCTTTGCATTAAGGAGGTCATTGTAACACTTATACCACTGTTTCAGGTATTCGATCACCCATTCCCTGAGAAGAAAGCTCCAGTAGGCTTCCGTGTGGTTCGTATGATGAAGTTCATTAAGGCTTTTTGCAAGGGATGCAGCCACTCTTTTCCCGAGTTTTTCAAGATACTCCTGATCCCCGCAAAAGTCCGCTGCCCTGTCCTTCTCTTCCAGTATCGTATATTTTATGCCTTTAAGAATATCCCTGTTAAAATCGGCTATACACCAGTCCCCAAGCATCACGATTTCTTTGCCTGGATCCCAGAGTTCCGTGTCTGCGGTCAGGGCAAGGTATTCTGTTTTTTCTTTATCCGTATTCAAACTCATAGATCCAACTCTTTTATCCCCCCGATCTGCCGCTTATTCCGGCAGAAAGCAGAACCCTGCCGGTCATTACTCCGGTCTGTTCAGACTTATACCCTGATCCGTCCCATAATCCTTATCGGAAACAGATCCTCTGACAATATCCCAGTAAGCGGCACCGATTCCTTCGTCACTGCGCTTTGTAACGATATCATCCCCGGTTATAACGGATCCCTTTTTTATCGGACGGCTTGCAACTATCCTCTTTCTGACAACCTTCGATACCTCATCCTCATCTCCCGCGGGCCGCTTCACTCCGTCACCCAGCATGTTTTCAGCTCTTCTTACCGCCTTTACATACTGCTTAAACTCCATAACATCCGCACTTGCCTTATGATCGGGACCCTGCATATTCCTATCGAGAGTAAAATGCTTTTCAAGAACCGAAGCCCCCATTGATACGGCCATTACGGCCGCCTCATATCCTTCCGTATGATCCGAATATCCCACGGGACATTTAAAGGCATCCCTAAGGGTGCACATGGCCCTGAGATTTACCGCCTCAGGGGGACAGGGGTAGTTTGTTGTACAGTGAAGCAGAGTGATATCGGAAGCACCGCCCTGTCTTAATGCATTTACGGACAGGTCAACATCTCCCAGGGTACTCATTCCCGTACTTAATATCACGGGCATTTTTTTACTTCCGATGTACCTGAGATAGGGGATGTTTCCGATTTCGCCCGAGCCCACCTTTAAAAACCTGACCCCAAGCTTTATCACCGCATCAAGGCTTTCCGCTTCATCGGCCGTGGATGCGAATTCGATACCGATCCCGTCGCAGTATTCCTTAAGCTTTCCGAATTCATCATAGGTAAGTTCCAGTTTTTTTATCATGTCAAACTGGGATTCGGTAATACCTGTGTTATCGCTCTGATACTTTGCCTGAGCAACACTCTTTGTGATCAGGTTCTCCGTTTTCCAGGTCTGGAACTTTATGACATCCGCCCCCGCTTCCTTTGCGGCATCGCAGAGTCTGTATGCTATATCGATATCTCCGTTATGATTTACGCCTGCCTCGGCTATGATAAGAGTTTTCATGCTGTTTTCCTTTGCGTGATCAATATCTGTATTTTAGCAGCCTGTTCCCGTAAAGAGGTACCTTTTCGGGATTCTCACTTTCCCATTTCCTACATATCTTTTCATAGGCATCCTCATTGAAAACGGATCTGCCTATGTAATAATCTGCCGTGTGCTTACTGAAGGAGCTTTTAAAAACAAAGAGGGAATTGTCCTCCATTGAATCGGAACCGCCTCCTAAATGGAAGGTCCTGACCCCTCTCTTCCTAAGCTCTCCCGCTGCCCTCCACAGCATGAGATTATTTGAGCCTGTGATTCTGTTTTCGTTATTGCTCCCCGCAAGGTGATAATGGGCACCATCGCCGTAAATCATGAAAAGGGAAGCACAGATCATCTCTCCTTCCGATCTCACGGTTCCGAGGAAATATTCACCCTTTAAGGCATTTTCAAAATTCTGATAATAGCTGTCTTCAAAAAAATAGAAATCATCGGCAGAAAGCCTCTCCATCGTACCGTTATAGAGCTTTATAAACTCTTTCAGCGAGGAAGGGTCATCCTCCACCGAAAATACAAGACCCGCTTTTTCGGCTTTTCTTATCTTGTTCCTGCATTTTGCATTTATCTGTGTGTTCCAGATCTCCTCTTCTTCCGGAGTAAGATCCATGAAAACGGTCTTTCTGTCATATATGACCTTTATACGATCCTTACAGATCTCTGCATTGTTCAAAAGGGGATGAAATCTGTAGAAACCGCAGATATATCCTTCCCCCCGAAAAAGCCCTGTCATGGCGGCAAGGGCAGCATTGATCCATTCCCGGTCTTTTGTATTTGATATGGGCCCTCCATAGCCATAAGGGGTCTCAAAATCAAAATTATCCCCGATGCTCTTTCGTATAAAAGGCATCAGAAGGATCCCGTCATCCTCCCTGCATATCACACAGAGAGGCACTCCGCCATCCTGATCATAAAGCTTTACATAGCCCTCAGTGTAATATATGTCTTTTTCTTCTGCCTTAAACAGGTCAAGATATTGATCCCAGCCCGCCGAGATAAATGCTTCCACGATGTTATACCGTCTGTCCTTATCCGTTATACGTTTATGATCACATTTAATGATCACATTTGATTTACCCGATCGTATTGACCGAAATAGTCACTTATGGCTTCCGTTAGGCGTTCCATATCCTCCGGCCCGTATCTCTGATCACAGGTCAGCGAGAGTTCGCGGTCATAGAGATCGTTCTTAATGTCCGGATCATCAGGTGCCGGCCAGTGCACCGGTGCAAATATCCCCTTTGACCGAAGGTGCATCCTCAGACCGTCCCTTGTATCCCTGTCCTTACATATCAGAGGGATAAAGAAGGGAACCGCCCTGTCGTTACCGTTATCATACCGGATATGTTCCAGTCCCATGGCCGTCAGCTTTTCATCCAGAAAGGCGCCGTTTTTTCTTCTTGCCGCGGCAGCTCCTTCATAGTCGATAACGTTGACCGCTTTGGTTGAAAAGAGGGATGTTTTGCACAGAAAATCCTCATCAAGCATCTCTTCGCCTTTTTCTATAAGATCAAGAAAGATATCCTCCGAAACGGCTGCGCCGTACTGCTTCAGAAGATTTCCCGCAAGTTTATATGCCTGAAAGCCTGAGTCAGACACCTGTCCGGGTCCCGATACCGGCATGAGGCAGCGGATCTTCGAATCCTCTTTTTTCTTAAGATACGCACCGTCGGGAACAGGAAACCATTTCCTTAAGCTGTTAAAGGCATAATCATAATCCTTAAGGCCTGCGTACCCGTATTGATCCTGTACGCAGTCGGTTATTATCTTTATCTCCGGAAGCTTTTCCCGTATAAAGGCGATGGTGTCACCGTTATCCCTTAAGCCGAAATAGTTTATAAGGAGAACGGCATTAAAAGGGCATCTGTCATATGCCTCAAGAATGCTTTCATTCACAGGCTTCATCGAAGCATCCACATGATAGAAAATATACCCTGCACCGGCCTTTTTTACTGCATCGATAATACTTTCGCATAAATAATCCGGAAGGATGACAGTTCCGTTAATATCCTTAAGTGCCGCATACAGAGCCGATCTTCCGCAGGAAAACAAAGAAATATCCGATGCCTTTGTACCCTGCACCAGATCGTACCATTTCTTATCTATTGCAAATTCTCCGCCTATGGGCTTATTCCCGAATTCCGTTTTCATCATATTATCTCTTAATGATCCTTCATGAAATTTCTTCTCTTACAGATCATAAAACTTCTTCTTCGGATCGATCCTGTCATTTATGAGAAAATCCTTTATGGTACCGACAAACCGGGAGGAAAATTCGCCGCTTTCATAAGGATTGACCGATTCACTCAAAACCTTCTTAAAATCATCGGAAAGAGCCTTTTTTATTGCATTTTCGATCTCTGCCTCTTCTGCTTCACAGTCAATAATGCTTGCGGCTCTCAGTCTCCCCTTCTGTCTGTCGCCTATGTTGACTGTTGGTATCCCTAAGGACGGAGCTTCAACTATTCCGCTTGAGGAATTCCCTATGACAGCTTCGGAATACTTTAATGCGCTTAAGTATCTCAGAGACCCTAAGGAAGCATACATGCGGAGATTTGAGTATTTTTCCGAGGCTTCCCTAAACAGCCTGTTTATCTCATCTCCTCCGGAATCCATATTCGACATGGTTATCACAAACTCTATATCCCTAAAGGCACTTAATGCCGATATCAGAGCCTTTGTCTGCTTTCCTGCCGTATCCTTCTCATGGGTCACAGGATGGAAGGTCACGCAGGCTATCCTCTTATCCTTTTCTATCCCAAGGTATCCATACAGCTCTTCCTTTGACAGAAAATCCGTCTTTTTGATGTTTTCGATCCCCGGATCACCGAAATTAAAAACCCGTTCCGGTTCTTCACCAAGCTGTATGACTCTCTTTCTGTAGGCCTCGCAGCCCGGGAAATGCAGATAGCTCATCTTGGTGATGCAGTGCCTCACCGTGTCATCTATCGCTCCCTCGGTAACCTCACCCCCGGAAATATGAGCAATGGGTATATTTAACAGCATGGCAGGATAGCATATCGGGATCAGCTCATATCTGTCCCCAAGTACCACCAGCATATCGATACCGTGTCTTCGGTAACATGACGAAAAACCTGCCAGAGCCCTTCCCATCGAGGATGCCAGATAATCTGCGTCATCTTCGCCTTCATCCCTGTTACCGAACATTTCCACCCTGTCGCTTACAGGTATCCCGTCCGAGATGATCTCATCTATCGTATGTCCCTGATCCCTTAACAGATGCGAACCCGTAACTATGAGACAGAGCTCCAGATCCGGATCCTCCATGATCTTTTTTAACGACAGTCTCAACAGGCCGTACTCGGCTCTTGTTGAGGTCACAACACCTATCTTTTTCATCCGGCTATGATCTCTCTCCCTCCAGATAAAGCCTCATTTTCTCAAGTTCATCCTTCTGGCCCATGTCAAACCATGACCTTGAGGATATGGGGAACATTGACACATTCATGCCCTTTTTCATATAGCTTTCCATGATATCGGGGAAATTGATATACGTATTGTCCGGTATACCGTCAAGAACCTCCGGCTCCACAATATAGCATCCCGTGTTGGTGAAAAAGGACATTTCCGGTTTCTCCTCAAGAGAGGCGATCTTTCCACTTTCGGAAAGATGAACTATACCGTAAGGTATCTGATAATTCACCAGAGAACAGACCATGGTTATCAGATTTTTATTATCCTTATGATATCTGAATATCTTTGATATATCCTCATTTATCAGGATATCGCAGTTGGTAAGGATGAAGGTCTCTTTGATCTTCCTCTTTAAAAGGCTTAAGCCTCCGCCGGTACCGAGGGGCTCATCCTCATCTGCATAATTTATCTCATAATCCCTTTCAATCTCACCGAAATATGCCTTTATCATATTTTTTTTATAATTTAAGATCAGATGGTACTCATTGCAGCCGTAGGCACAGAACTGATCGATTATATGCTCGGCAATGGGCTTTTCACCCACGGGGATAAGCGGTTTTGGAAGGATATTGGTATAGGGCTTTAATCTCGTCCCCTTTCCCCCCGCCATCATGACAACCGGACAGCCTATGTGATTTCTCTTAAGTTTTAGCTGCTCATCATTCCAGTAAACAACGTCATATATCCGGAGATTCTCATCCACAAGAGGAACAGCCTCTATGGCATTCTGCTTTAAGAATCTGAGAGCCTCTTCCCTGCCGGCATTTATAAGATACTTCGGATCCCTATTGGCCACCTCGGATACGGGAGAATTCAGATCACCGTTCCTTAGTATGTATCTCCTGATGTCGCCGTCTGTAAGGGATGCCTTTATACCATCCTCATCTTCTATGAAGAGCACCTTAAAAGCCAGCTCATCAAGCTGTTCCATTGCGTTTAAGACCGTTCTGTTTCCGTCTATGATAAAATCCTGTATGTTTATCATTATCCACCCATCCCTTTATTGCTTTAAAAGAGCATTCTCATATAATGATATCAGCTTTCCGATGTTGTTCTCAATGGCCCACAGGTGCCTGTACTTAAGCACATTATCCCTGTACTCATCCCTGTGCTTTTTAAGCATCTCAAAATCATAATCCTCGACTGCCAGGTTGAAACACATTTTATATCCGGCAAAGATCTCTCCCACATGCCTGTTGTAGCTTAAAACGAAGGGAACACCCGCTTCAAGACAGTCGAATATCTTGTTTGTTTCCGCATAAATACGTTTGGCCTGTGTATACAGAGTATCGGCTATACCGGTCCTGTTTTTACTGTAGGGTATCACACCGTAGTCATGGGATGAAAGCTCCTTAATAAGCTCATCATGCTTAATGGGCTCCTTAAGATTTATAAGGTCCGATGTGCCCGCAAGTTCAAAGAGCTCCCTTCTGAAATCATCGGCATCCCAGCCCGTTCTCGAATAAATATCCAGACAGCAGTCATTCTCAATGCATTTCCTTGCAAGCTCCAAAAGACCCAGATCCCTTGTTATCCCCCCTGCATATAAAAGAGAAAGTCTCCCGCCGGATCTTTCTTTCCTCTCCGTGACCATGCAGTCTTCCTCGTAACAGTCCTGGATCCAGACGGTATTCGGGGTGATCTTAAGGTGCCTCTCTTTCTCAAGATACTCCCGTATGTCCTCCCTCAGACACAGACCGTCAGCCATTTCCATAATCTTTTCCTCATAACGGTATACCGAGGGCTTAAGGCCCAGATAGAATCCGCTTACGGTATCATATCGTTCCACTATGATCTTTGGAAAAAGGCTCTTCATATTGAGAAGTACGAAGGCATTTTCGCAGTTCATCCACTCCGTGAAATAATGAACAACCGATGCTCTGCTCTTTATGATGAGATACATCTGATCCTCTATGTATTCATAACCGTTCATGCTTTCACAGAATTCGCTTATGGTACTTAACTGTCCGCTGTAATTGGGCATCCACTTATAATACAGGGCCGAGATCCTGTATCCCTTTTGTTTAAGGGCTTTTGCAAATCTTATGCATCTCGGTGATATATGTCCTATCACAAACAGTATATGTCCGGCTTCTCGCTCCTCATGTATGAGACTGTCAAGCTTTTCTCCCGTCAGTGTCCCATCATACCTTTTCCCCGCACGATATATCCGTTTAAGATAGTATTCTTCCGAGCCTCTCCCGTATCTTTCCCCAACGGGAGATATGTCGTTATATACACGTTTTGTGAACCGCCCGAGCTTATCCGTTATGTTCTTTATACAGTTTTTCTTCATATTCCAGTAATTTTCTGCTTCTGTCCTTCAGTTTTCTGCAGGGTATGCCGCAGTATATCCCCCAGGGATCCAGAGATCTGTTGATAAGCGACATTGCCCCCACTGCGGCCCCTTCTCCTATGGAAACTCCCGGAAAAACGGTACAGCCCGAACCGACTATCACATGTTTTCCGATGCTGACCCTTCCCTCGATCCTGTTCCGAAACTCTTCGGGAGTAGTCGGATTTGTCATAAAATCGCCCGAATAATCATCACTGTGAGCATAGAGTGCATTCCTTGAGGATACCGTGGAAAAGCTGTCAAAAAAGATTCCCTCTTCTCCCCCGTAAAGAGCACAGTATGGTGCTATATGAATATAGTTTCCAAGCTCGATACGTCCGCTTAAATAGCAGAAATCGTCTATCCTTACATGATCACCCATAACCATCTTCCCGGGCTGATAAATGCTTGTTTTTCTGCTGATAAGTACATCTTTTCCGATGCTCTTAAAACCGATGGCTTTAAGCTCCTCTTCGGAATAAAAGCTGCTCATCCTTAATTTCCCCCTTTACCGCATTCCTTTATCATCTCACAGATATAGTCAATATCATCAAAGGTAAGGTCCGAATACATCGGCAGATCAAGACAGATACCGGTCACCTTTTGGGCATATTCCGTATCTCTTCTGAATCCCTTGTTTTTATAGAACGAAAAATCGCAGGTAAGGACATTGTAAAGCTTTCTTGTGCCGATCCCCCTGTCCTTTAAGCCTTCAAAAAGCTCTTCCCTTGAAATACCGAGTACCGAAGGATCGATCTTAACCGGAAAGTATGCATAATTATATGAGATACCCTCCTTATAGGCATAGGGGGTGATCCCGTCGATTTCCGAGAGTCTTTCAATATAATGATCCGCCAAAGTCTTTCTCTTTTCGATGATCCTGTCTGTATTGACAAGATTCAGCAGCCCCATTGCCGCCTGGAATTCATTCATCTTGGCATTAATGCCGCAGATCCGGACATCTCCGCCATCCTCGTAACTGATCCCGAAGTTTCTGAAAAGATTTATGAAATCCCTGACCTTTTCATCCTTATAGACAAGGATTCCTCCTTCTATGGAATTAAAGACCTTTATGGCATGGGTGCTGAACATCGTCGCATCTCCGAATTGACAGATGCTCTTTCCTCCGATCTTTGTTCCGAAGGCCTGGGCAGCATCATAAATGACCTTAAGCCCATGCTTCTGTGCAATTTCATCAATGGCCTTAACATCACAGGGAATGCCGAAGATATGGGGCGTGATGATGGCACAGGACTTATCTGTCAGATTCCTCTCGATGCTTGAAAGTGAGATATTATAGTTTTCACCGATATCACAGAAAACAGGGGTCAGGCCGCACTGTATTATGGCATTTGTGGTGGATACAAAGGTAAAAGGCGAAGTCAGTACCTCTCCGCCTTCGGGAAGATCCATCGCCTTTATGGCCGTAACCAGAGCCGAATGACCGTTTACAAATACATCCACATTGTCGGTACCGAGATGATCCGCAAGCTGTGATCTGTACCTCTGAACCTTGGGGCCGTTATTTGTAAGAGCACCCTCGTCCCATACGGAACTTATCTCCTTTATATAATCCTCATATGACGGTATTTCCGGCCTGGTAGCCCTTATTGTCCTCATTGTTCTTCCTCCCGTTTACCGGATCTGTAAGCTGACCCTTTTTTATGCTTAAATAAAATTCACATGTCTTCCGGGGTTCTTCAGTTCATAAAGATATTTGTTGATCTCATCCAGTCTGCAGGCCTCTCTGCAGACCTGGTTAACATCAAGGGAATAAAGGGTATCCGTTACCTTTTTCCTCTGTTCTCCCTCCCAGATCTCCTCGAAGGTGTTCTCATATATGTTTCCGAATTTATACGCATCGACGCCGATATGGGCAACACAGGGCCATACATTTCCCTGGGAATCTATATGGGTCATAAAGGGCAGTCCCAGACATCTGTCGTAGCACTTTTTATGATGCATCTTTTTCATGGCTCCCGCCCTGAAATACACCTTAAAATCATCATCAGAGTATGTATTGAGTCTGCTCTCGAGTTCAAGCATCTTTTCATAATCCACAAAAAAGCTGTTATCGCTGTGAAGATGCTGGGAATAGGGTTTGACCGTTAGATAGTCCACTCCGATCTCTCTTAACTGTTCCGCCATATTTTCAAGCTGGTCCGCATTTCCCGGAAGCAACAGACACTGAACCCCGAGGGTGGTCTCATATCCCTTCTCCCGCTTGAGTGAAACGGCATCCTTAATATTCTTTTTCACTTTATCGAAATCACCCTTCGGCGCTCTCTGTATGGCATAATAGGATTCCTCTTCAAGGCTTGCCACGGAAAATCTGATCCAGGTAAAAGCAGACATGCACTGCTCTGCCTTTTCCCTTGTAAAAAGCGCCGCATTGGAGCTCATTGCAACATCCACCCCGCAGGCCTTTATTCCGTTTGCCATCTCCGGGAGATCCTTGTTCAGAAGAGGCTCCCCCTCTCCGGAACAGATAATGCTCTTAAGCCCCTTTTTACTTAAAAAGCTTACATCCCGAAGGATTATATCCTTATCGAGGAAAAAAGGCTTATATCCTATATAATCCACGGCGCAGAAGGTGCAGCGGTGATTGCAGGCACCGCTTGGAGATATCTCTATCTCAATGGGATATACGTTCTCTCCGTCAAGCCACTTTGCGACCTCACGCGGATGATAGATAAGCTTATGTGAGTCCATTCTGATGTTTTCTGCCATGTTCATTCACTCCATTCGTCAATTTTTTTTAGAAGCCATTTTCCAAGCTCCGAAACCTTAAATATCTCACCGCTTATGGCAAGCTGATAGAGATAGGAGGCGTAGGAATAGGCCCATTTTTTCTTTTCGGTTTCATCAAAGGGAATACGGATAACATTTTCCGTATCGGTTGTGCCGTAATAAAAGCCGAGCTTTCGCTCAATTTTAAGATCCATAAAAAAGTCAAGATCCTCTTCGTCATATATTATCTTGACAACTATACTCTTTAAAGGATCCCATCTTTTCATCCTTTGTGAGTATTTATCAAGCATATCCTCCGCACTTTTGTAATGAAATCCGTGTAAAACTATATCATCAAACCAGAGTACGGGATAAGCTGTCCTTCCTTCGAAGCCTCCCCTTTTTGAAAATCCGTTCATGAAACCGTCGGTTTCCGTTTTCGGAAGCATTGAAGAATACCTTCCGTAATCCTTAAGCAGTTTCCTGTAATCGCTGCTGAAAAAACCTATGCGCATGTTTATGAAGGGATTGTTGAATCTGAGACCCAACACATGTTCCAGCGCACCGCCGATACAGGTTTCCGTCACAAAATCGATATTGCTCCTTCTAAGCTTTATATAATCGTTTATGTCAAGTCCGGTTTTTTGCAGGGTCTCGCCCGAAATGAGCTTATCCCTTCCGACCTTTAAAAATCCTCTGTTTGCCCTGCAAAGGGACTCCATATCATATCCGTACTCTTTGGGAGAGCCGTAAATCCTTGCCCGGGCCTTCGAAAGAAGGGGTGCAAGCTTTTCGGGAAACACCACCACATAGTCAGACCCTTCGGGGTCAAACTCTTTTTTCCCAAAGGCCGTAACTACACTGTTATTCTTTTTTATCCGCTCTACGGCTTTTTTATTCTCAAAAAGACCCGTGCTGTCATAGGTCCATATCAGGATATTCATTTTGCGGAGCCCTTGATCAGATGATCCCTTTCGCGGGGAATACAGTAAAGTATAGTCTCGGAATAAGAATATGAATGATGTCTTACCAGAAAAACATAATCCTTAAGCTCATTTATCAGCATAAGGGGGATATCCACGGTATCCTCCATGCTGTGATAGATCGAGATCGCAAGGACCGGTCTGTCCGAAAGAATGGTCTGTTCCGCGCCCTTAAGGGCATATCTTTCGGCGCCCTCTATATCCATCTTGATAAAATCGATCTTTTCAGTTCCCTCTGCCTTCAGAAAAGAATCCAGATCAACGGCCTCCACCTTACGGTCAGCTTCTTCCGCTCCGGATATCCTTGCATTATATCTCTCATTTTTCATTGAAAGGGTCTCAGCCCTGTTCCATAATGCTTTATTTACGGGGATGATCCTTTCTTTGGCATAGGGGTCGCTTTCCATATAATTCAGCAGTTTTACATAATTGTCATCATCGGCTTCAAAACAGTACACCTTCTTCGGCATTATTGAAAGCTCCTTCATTTTCCTTACGGTATCCCCGGTATAAGCTCCCGCATCAACAAAGGTCATTCCGTTAAGTCCGTCTCTGAAGGCATCGAGGAAGTACTGCTCCTGTCCGCAGTAAAGCGAGACCATCTCAGGTAAGGCTTTGCCTCCTGCAATCGTCTGTTTTATTATGTCAAAATATCTTTTGCTAAGCTCATCATCAAATAAACCCTTAAGCTTTTCCGCCTTTTCCATAAGCCCGGGGTTTCCTTTGTAATCTGCCATGTTCAGGTCTTTACTGTCTTTTTCGATCAAAAGGCCAAGCACCGTAAAACATGCACAATTTAAAGACATATCGGCCAGTTTATCTTTTATCTGACCGACATACATGCTGGATATTATGATATTTACATCATCCTCCGAGCATTTCCTTATGAGTTCTTCCTTTGACAGTATCCTGCTTCCGCAGTAATCCTCGCCCCATCTTGTATGATCATCATCATAAAAAAAGGCGGTCTTTACTCCATACCCTTCAAACTTCTCACATAAGAGCCGTCCGTTCATACCCGCCCCGTAAATGATGTTGCAGTGGGTAAACAGCCTCTTATCAATGTTTTCAAAATCAATTTCCACGGTATTTGTCATTTATTACTCACCTCAGACATTTAAGAGTGTTGAAGCATATTTCATAACATTGGACCTCTCGACAGCGGCCTTGTTTCCAACGATATTGGCCCCCAGGGCACCTGCGATATTTCCCATGAACATTGCAAGTTCGGCCGTTGCACCTGATGCCATGAAAAGACCCGCTATGGAATAAAAAGCATCCCCGGCTCCTATGGTATCCTTGACCGTAAGGGTAAAAGCCGGGCAGTAATCGATCTTATCATCTTCCAGGGACATTGCGCCTTTTGATCCCCTTGTAAGCACACCCGCGCCGGCCTTAAGATATTCCTTAAGGGTCTTCATCCCGTTTTCCTCATCCTCCGCGTATGCCGGGAATGCAAGCTTAAGTTCTTTCTGATCAAGGGTATAGAAATCCGCCTTATGATATTTTGTTATATTGTTAAGACCGAAATTCGAGGAATTGGTCTGGCAGTTTAGGATAAGATACTTCGCTTTTTCGCTTATGATATCAATGATCTCATCATCCACAAGTCCATGACCGAAATCGCACAGAAATACCGCATCATAGTCTCCGACGGATTCCTTAAGCTTTTTCTTAAACTCCTCCTTTACAGGATCCTCGTCCCATTTTTCGGGAATGTTGTTTATTACAAAGACCTTGTCATATTCCTCTCTTTTATCGTTTTTCGACAGAAATCTCTTTTTGACTATCGTGGGAAAGATACTGCTCCTGTCAAGAGATATATGAAGGCTGTCCGTTTCCGATGCGCATATCTCTTCAAGAGTCCCCGGTTCGTCCCCGATTACGGACATAAGGGTCACATTCTTTGAAAAGCCTGCGATATGTCTGGCAACGGCAACTGACCCCCCGAGATATCTTTCACTGTTTCTAAGCCTTGCGGAATATGCCATATCCTTGCTCATAAGGCCCTGGATATAGCAGTAGACATATTCATCTATTATCACATCCCCCACAACAAGGATCTTCAGGGCCTCGATCTTATCAACAAGCCCCCTGAGATCATCGAGACTGTAGGTTTTTTTGAACTCATACATATATGTCCGCACTTCTTCCGACAGTCCCGAAAGGCCGACATTTATGAGTCTGGTGGAGCTGAAGACATCTCCGCCGGTATAGGCAACCCTTCCGCCGTATTTTTCAACGAGGGCCCGCTCAACACTCATCATTCCGGTAACATCGGCTTCTTCGTTCTTATATTCCGCACCCTTGACATAGAGATCGGGATGGACCGCCTCAATGATGTCATCAACCGTATAGCACTCGGAGAGTATGACATAATCGATATACTCTATGGAGCTTAGGAATTTGAGCCTCATCTCATCGGAAAAAAACGGTCTGTCGGGACCCTTTCTCACATACTTTGCCGCAGTGATGGATACCACAAGGATATCAGCCATTTTAGATGCCTGCTCAAAATGTATGATGTGTCCGGGATGGACCAGGTCAAAGACCCCATGGCTTAACGCTATGGTCTTTTTTTCTTCCTTTAATCTTGGATATATCTCATTTTTGAATCTGTCTTTTGTTACTATCTCAGCCAAAATCTCACACCTGTCTACGAAAGATATTTGAACCAGTCGGTGGTTGCTTCCTTTATGGTCTCCGGCGTCCACACGGGAGCCTCTCTCCAGTAATCTATATTGTCAAGGATGATCTTTACACCTTCTTCAAGGGTAACTTTAGGATGCCAGTTTAACATCTTATTGATCTTTGATGTATTTGCATAGGTACAGTCGGGCTCACCCGGCCGCTTGGGGATATGGACCACATTTTCCTCGGTTCCCCCCAAAAGCTCCACGAGACGGTTAACGGAGTATGTATGTTCGCTTCCCACATTAAACCTCTCACCAACCACATCGGAGCAGGCTGCGGTATAGAAAGCATCCACGATATCAGTCACAAATGTGAAATCCCTTGTCTGCTCGCCGGTTCCCACAACGGTAAAAGGTTTTCCCGCAAGCTTCTGTCCCAGGAATACTCCGAATACGGCACCGTAAGTCCCGGATGTACGGGATCTGGGGCCGTAAACATTAAACAGGCAGAGTGAAACAACGGGGAGTTTATATACCTTGGCCCAGTGAAGCGCCAGTTCTTCTCCCAGTCTTTTGGTCAGCGCATAGGGATATTCCGGTCTTATCTCCGCATTCTCATCCGTGGGGAAGCTGTCCGGTATACCATAGCAGGATGAGGAAGCCGTATACATAAACCGCTTTACCTTATGTTCGGTCGCAGCCTTCAGCACCGAGAAGGTGCCGTCCACATTTGAATGGAAATAATCATCGGGTCTCTGAATGGAAGGCACTATGTCGGCAAGTGCCGCAAAGTGGAACACCCAGTCAACGCCCTCAAAAACCGGACTGATGGCCGGATAGTTGCAGATGTCCTCCACATATATCTTAAGTTTCGGATCGCCCTTATGATGATCGAGATTTGCAAGCCGGCCAGTGCTGCAATTATCTATTACCCGTACCTCATGCCCTTCCTTTAGCAGCCGGTCCACCATATGGGACCCAATAAAGCCGCATCCTCCTGTTACAAGTGAAATCATATTATGTCCTCCGTATGATCAGTATATTATAGATGGTATTACACCCGGGGCAAAAGTCACATGGCACGAAGTGCCATGGTGATCCGGCGCATAAACCGGCATGGAAAGTAAACTTTCCGGTCCGGTTTGCGCGCCGGATGCACATGTGGCTGCGCCACATGGCGCTTTTCCCCCCGGTGCCCGCTCCTCAAAAGCGTACTCCGTCTCTTTGCATTATCAGGTCGACTATTTCCTGTAATATCATGTTATGGACTGACTCTACTATACCATACTCGTTACAGGGAACATATACATTTGCATTTCCCCTGCTCTTTACGGTATTTTCTTCCCTGAAACCGGTAAAGGTGATCACGTCCGCACCTTTTTCCTTTGCCACGTCTATGGCGTTTATGATGTTCTTTGATTCTCCCGAGCTGCTTATTGCAACAAGCAGATCGTTTCCCCTGATCAGAAACTCAAGGGGCCTTGAAAACACGTATTCATACCCGTAATCGTTTCCCATGCAGGTGGTCACGGCATTGTCATAAAGACTGTAGGTATTCATCCCGCCGTTCTTCATGTAATCGGCCGTCATGTGGCTTGCTATGGCGGCGCTTCCGCCGTTACCGATGAAAAATACCTGAGAGCCTTTTTTCTTATGCTCCGTAAATATCCCAAGAAGCTTTTTGATCCCTGCTTCGTAGGAAGGCTCATCTTTACCGGCGGCCGATATGACCACGTTTCCTATTACTCCTATGAGTTTCTCAACATACTCATCCATTATCTCTTCCCCTGTTTCCTGCTTTTTTATGCATCCTTTTTATCTCTTCCACCCACCAGTTTGAAGTATCATCAAGATGGAAGGCATAGTTTTCCGTAAGCCTGTCCGTAAATCTTCTCCTATCGGGTTCATTCCACCAGCGTCCGAAATCATCGCAGCCGTTTATGAATTCACAGGCTTTTGATGCATCATCATAGAGAAGCCCCATTTCCTTCATTTCCTCCTGAAGCTTAAGGGTCTCTTTGCTGTAATAATTCTCATCATTCGTATGTTTCGTTATGACTATGGAAGGTATGTCCCTGGCAAGAGCCTGGAAGAGCACCGAGGTGGTGCAGGTCTCGCAGATCACCAAAGCCGTGTCATAGAGCAGTTCGGAAATATCGCCGCCTACCTGACCGCCGCCCTTATGATTCATAAGACCGTAATCTATGGATATATCCGGATTAACATCCTTTATATATCTGTCCATACCGAAATTATCATATTCCCTTGGTCTGAATAAGGTCACTTCGGATTTCTCCTTACTCAGTCCGGAGGCAAAATCAAGGAAAAACCGGATGAAGGAATCAAAATAATCACTGTCCATGATGAGATAGGGCTGAAATGCCTTATATCTGTACTGAAACTCGCCCCTCTCAAACCAGCGTATATACTTCCTCTCATAGCTTTCCAAAGGCTTTCCGGGCTTTATATAGGAAAACATGGGAGCCCTTATGCAGCCCTTTTCCCCGGTCCTGAAAAAAACATAGGCATTATCATATATACAGTAATTTCTGTATATATAATCCTGATTCATCATGAATACATCATTAACCTTGTAGATGCTGTTTATCTCTACGCCGTTTTCCGATAACCAGGAAAGCACTATCCCCCCGGGATTGGTGCCGCCGCTTCCATAGGTTATGACCGCCTCAGGCATGTGCCTGTACAGCTTTTTCAGATTGTCATAACTCTCCCTGTAACCTTCAATGACCGCAATCGGGATATCATTCATGATATTTTCGATCATTATCTCTTCAAACTCGTTCTCGGGCTTCAGATCCGGCTTTAAGGTCCTCCGTAATTCCATATCCCTTTCACGGGAGGTGACCTTCACGTCGGTAAAAACCCCCCAGTCCCAGAAGCATCTGCCCAGGGTTTTGTATTTAACCTTCTTTGGATCCGTTCCGAGAACGGTATCTATCCCCCTTATCTTTGAGGATCCG
>JAIKZD010000046.1 GCA_024682555.1 Lachnospiraceae bacterium
AACATCGCAGTACCGCAACCCATTATAACGAGTACGGCAGTTCCGATCAATTCAGCAAAAAACTTTTTCATGAAATTAAAAATCTCCTTCCCTTTTTTTGATCATCTATCATACTATTCTTTTTCACATATAATGTCAAAAAATATCAAAACCTGCCTGCCCGTTATAAGGTGGTTGACATAAAATACGGGTCGAAAACCGCATTACAAAACCTGCTTCCGTCATGATATGTATATATCATCGAGGCTGCAAAAAACAGGACGAAGAAGGCAATGGCTATGTAATCGTTTCGAAGAAGCGGTCTTGCCGAGTACCATGTCCTCTTCTTGTGCTTGCCGAATCCCCTGAGTTCCATGGCATTCGAGATCGTGTCGATCCGGTCCATACTGGAAAAAACAAGAGGAAAGATTATGGAAGACGTTTCCCTGATCCGCTTAAAAAGGCCCGCTTTTTTGCTCATCTCGATGCCCCTGGCCTGGGAAGCATTCTTTATCTTGCGGAAATCATTCTGCACATCGGGAATATAGCGAAGGGCAAGGGCAAAGGAATAACAGATATTATAATTGAGTCCTGCCCTGTTGAGGGAAGCGGCCAGCTCGCTGGGATCCGTTGTTACCAGGAATATGAATACCGCCGGAATAAAGGTGAAATACTTGAGTATGATATTCATTTCATAAAAGAGCTGCTCCCTGGTAAGATCGTAGCGGCCGAAGAGATGGCAGATGACGGTTTTCTGATTGTAGATCCCGCAGCCCTCATAGGGTGAAAAAAAGAAGATCGCCGTGACATTAATGCAGAGAAACAGGAGTATAAACCAGAATACCGTTCCCACCTGATCCCATCTTGTCTTTGAAGCGGCAAATATCACAAACCCCAGTATGAGCATCACAAAAAGCACGATGGTATCGTAGGTCAGCATGCTGGCAAGGGACCAGGTCAGGAAGAATATAAGCTTTGTAAATCCTGACAGTTCGTGAATGACCGTATTCTTTTTTTCATAATTCAGTACTCTTGATCTTTTAGCCATTACTGTTTATTTCCCCGGTTTTCTTTTCAGCAGAAGCTTCTTTTTTCCTTACCGACCTTTCATAGCTTATAAATCTGTTAACGAAATCCGAAGGATCTTCGATCCCGCATCTGACCGAAAGATCATATAAGGACGTTTTCTTGAGATAGGCCTTATCAGCCACTTCTTCATCCGTGAGCACCATGGAAGGAGCCGTATCGAGTAAGAGCCTTCCGTCCGAAAGAACGATGGCTCTGTCGGTATATTCAAGCATCAGATGCATGTCATGGGTGATCATTATTATGGTAATGCCAAGATTTTCATGCAGTCCCTTCAGAAACTCCATGATCTCGGTATAATGCATGAAATCCTGTCCGGCAGTCGGTTCGTCAAGGATAATGATCTCTGGATCCATGACAAGGATAGACGCTATGGTCATTCTTTTTTTCTGTCCGAAGCTTAATGCCGACACCGGCCAGTTCCTGAAAGGATATAGGCCGCAGATCTTTAAGGTATCATATACCTTTTTCCTGATCTCCTCTTCGGGAACATCTCTTACCTTAAGTCCCAGGGCAACTTCGTCATAGATCATGGGCTTTGAGGTCATCTGATTAGGATTCTGCATCACCAGACCCACATGTTCTCCTCTTTCCTTTATGGAAAGAGGCGTAATGTCCATACCCTTCAGCTTTATGACGCCCTCATCCGGATCATTAAACCCGCAGATGAGGCCGGCAAGAGTTGATTTCCCGGCACCGTTCTTTCCGACAATGCTTAACATCTCGCCTTTTTTTACGCTGAAACTTATATCCTTAAGGGTCTGTTTCCCTTCACCATAGGAAAATGAAAGCCCGGATATCTCAAGTACAGGCTCTGTCTCTTTTTCTTCCTGTGCAGGTGTTATTGACCCGTAGAAATTCCTTACGGATTCCCTGTATGCGGAAAGATCCATCGTATCGATATGCGAAGGCCCGCTCTCCTTTGTGATTACACAGCCCGCATGCCTGATGGCTGCGATATAGAGGGGTTCCCTTATACCGCTTTCCGTCAGAAGATCCGTGCTTAAAAGTTCATCAGGAGACATATCCGCCAGGATACGCCCGTCAGATATGAGCACGATCCTGTCCACATCCTTATAAAGCACATCCTCGAGACGGTGTTCTATGATGATTATGGTCTTATCTTCATTATTGTTAAGCTCATCTATAAGTGTTACGGCCTTTTTTCCCGTTGCCGGATCCAGGTTTGCAAGGGGTTCGTCAAACAAAAGAACATCCACATTGTCTATCATGACACCTGCTAAGGACACTCTCTGTTTCTGTCCTCCGGACAGCTCCCCCGGTGCTCCCGAAAGAAAGTCCGAAAGTTCTACCTGTTTTGCAACTCTGTCTACACGCTCGTGCATCTCGTCCCTGTCTGTCATATCATTCTCAAGGACAAAAGCAATATCCTCGGCCACGGTAAGCCCCACAAACTGGCCGTCCGTGTCCTGCAAAACGGTTCCCACGATCTTTGAGAGACCGAAGATCCCCAGATCCTTCGGATCCTGTCCCCCGACCTTTAAGGACCCCGTGATGTCTCCGGAATATGAAAAAGGCACCAGCCCATTTATACAATGAGCCAGTGTCGATTTTCCGGAACCCGAGGGACCTGCGATCATTATCTTCTCACCTCTGTATATGGTAAGATCAATGTTTTTCAGCGTAGGTTCGGTCTGCGATCTGTATTTAAAGGAAAAATCCGTAAATTCAATGATCGGTTCCATATAAATGATCTATCCCCGTTCTGCCTAATCTTCCTTTTTCAGGCTGTCGGATTTTGCACCGATCATGGAATAACCATAGCACAGCAGACTTCCAAGGATGCATGCTATTATTATGTTTCCGAGAAATGCAAAAAATCCCTGAACAAATACCTTGTTTACAGGCTCCTTGTAGATCACGATATCAAGCAAAGGAGCCGCAACTATCCAGGCAACCGCCTGGGAAGCGATCTGAACGATATTAAAGGTAATGACCGCATTCCTGTCAAAACCGCCTTCTTTAACCTTATAACGGTCAACAAACAATCCGATGGCTATACCGACTATGGCTTCGGGAATTACCCAGCTCCACCATACTCCGCCATAAAAAAGAGCATCTCCAAGGGCATGACCTAAAAGTCCCACGATACCGCCGACGATGGGTCCGAATACGGCCGCAAAGAAACCAAGAAGCGCTACTCTCGGCTGTAATGCGGTATTCGGGACAAATCCCAGAGGGATCTGGATCTCCGTGAGAGCTACGAATAACGCAGTCCCTATACCTGCCGCAACAACTTCTCTGATACCAAACTTCGATTTCATTTCAACACCTCCCATAATAGGTCTGTCCGGGCTTTACCCGTCATTAACCTGCCTCCTCTACAGTATAATGTTTATTTAAAAAAATAACAACATGAACTGTCCGCAGCATGCACCGGCGGGGGTGTCAGCGGCGCTGGCGCGCAGCCCGCCTGAATACCGGCTGTTCCGCCTTTTCGGTCTCGAAAACATAAGAGAAGGGATCCCTGTCCGTTTCCGATCCGATGAAAGACACACCGGGGATCTTCCCTGAAAGGGTCTCTGCAAGATGTTTTACGATAATGATCTCGGTACCGTAATGCCCGGCGGCTATCATGGGCATCCCCTCATGCATGGCATCCAGTGCATTATGATGTGATACTTCACCTGTAAGAAAGACATCAATTCCTTCATTAAGGGCCTGCTCCCATGAGCTTCCGGCACTTCCCCCGATGAGTGCAACTGTTTTTACCGTATTTTCACCCAAAGTATATTTTACCGGGGCCTTAAGCGCTCCGGATACTTTTTCCGCCAGTTCCCTGACGGTGACCGGTTCACTCAGGGTTCCTTTTCTGCCCATATCCGCAAAGATCTCCACATCATTAAGCCCGATGATCCCTGCAAGAACATCATTTACGCCGCCCATGACGCTGTCGAGATTTGTATGCATGCAGATGGCGGAAATATCTTTTTTGATAAGGAGGCTGATAAGATCGGTTCTCTTTACCTTCTTAACTCCCTTAAATATGACCGGATGATGGGAAAGTATCAGTTTACACCCTTTAGCCTCTGCCTCTCTGATCACCTCTTTTGTGATATCAAGGGTCACCAGAACCCTGTCGACATCATTATCCATATTGACAAGTAGTCCGGAATTGTCCCAGTCTTCACATAGATCCAAAGGGATCAGGTCAGATATTATCTTATATATTTCATTAACGTTCATTCGGATCTCCTTTTCCTTCTGATATCCAGCCCGGATTTCTTCTTATAAAAATGCCGGCGTATAAAAATGCCGGCGTACCGCAAAAGGTAAAGCCGGCATTTTGATCAATAAGCTACGCCCCAGTAAATAAGCCTCTTCGCAGGCTTCCCGCAGCAGACGCAGGTGTCGGAAACCGCTTCCCCGACAAGGGGCATGCATCTTGAAGTTACGCCCGCGATCTCCTTCATTTTTTCTTCGCATTCCACGTTTTCACACCACATGGTCTTTGCAAATCCGCCTTCATTTTCTATGAAATCCTTAACCTCTTCGGCTGTTTTGCAGACCTTCGTATGCTTTTCCCTGTTCTCAAGGGCTCTCTTATAGAGATTGTCATGTATCCTGTCAAGGGTTTCCTCAACAGCCTTTTCAAGGTTCTCAAGAGGCACTTCCGTCTTCTCTCCGGTATCCCTTGAACAGATGCAGCAGACACCCTTTTCCATATCCTTGGGGCCTATCTCAACTCTTACGGGAACACCCTTCATCTCGTACTCGGCAGCCTTCCATCCGAAGGAATGATCGGATACATCTGTTTTGGTCCTTATTCCGGCAGCCTTAAGCCTCTCTTCGAGTCCGTAAGCCGCATCTATGACACCTTCCTTATGCTGCGCTACGGGAACGATGATCACCTGAATGGGTGCGATCCGCGGAGGCAGTATGAGACCGTTGTTGTCGCCGTGCGTCATGATGATGCCGCCTATGAGCCTTGTGGATACTCCCCAGCTCGTCTGATGAGGATAATGTAATTTATTGTCTCTTCCGGTAAACTGAATATCGAAAGCCTTCGCAAAACCGTCACCGAAATAGTGGCTCGTTCCGGCCTGAAGTGCCTTTCTGTCATGCATCATGCACTCAACCGTATAGGTCTCCTCGGCTCCGTTAAATTTTTCCTTATCCGTCTTGATACCCTTTACAACAGGCATGGCAAGCACGTTTTCGCAAAAATCCGCATATACGTCAAGCATCCGCCTTGTCTCTTCTATGGCTTCCTCGGGGGTTTCATGCATGGTGTGGCCTTCCTGCCATAAGAATTCACGGTGTCTTAAAAAAGGCCTTGAGCTCTTTTCCCATCTGAGTACAGAGCACCACTGGTTATAGAGCTTGGGCAGATCCTTGTAGGAATGGATTATATCCTTATAGTGATCACAGAAAAGGGTCTCCGATGTGGGCCTGATACAGTATCTTTCCTCAAGCTCGTCGCTTCCGCCATAGGTCACCCATGCACACTCCGGTGCAAAGCCCTCAACGTGATCCTTTTCCTTTTGTAACAGAGACTCGGGAATGAGCATCGGAAGATATACATTCTCATGACCTGTCTTCTTGAACTCCGCATCCATCAGCCCCTGGATATTTTCCCATATCGCATATCCGTACGGACGGTAGATGAACAGTCCCCTGATGGAGGAATAATCTATAAGCTCGGCCTTTTTGCACACATCGGTGAACCACTGCGCAAAATCAACCTCCATATTGGTGATCTCTTTTACTTCCTTCATTTTCTTCTCTCCCATGATAAGTCTCCCATAGTAATCATTTTCGTGTTATTCTATCATCTTTCAATTATGCTGTCCATTCCGATGTGTCAAAACAGCTCAAATCTGCTGCCGACCTCTATCCTCTGCTTTATCCCGCCCGACAGGGATTTTCCGATCATGTTTTCTGCATACTACGGATGATTCTTTAAGAATAATGTCCGTAAAGTCATATTTCCCCCAGAGATGCATCGGTGACCAGAATCTTATATCCGCGATCTCAATGTACCTCTTTACGGTCAGATATGCAACATCCTTAAACCGCGGATCAAGAGGCAGCATCGCGTAATCTATCGTTTTTCCCTTAAGAGGCTCGGTATAGTGGTCAAAAAGGATCCTTGTGTCCCTTACATATATATCATAACCCGGCACCTCCGCCCCGGAAATTTCCTCTGAATCTCAGCACACCGCCTTAAATATTCATCTTCCCCAATCGTCAGCATGCAAAAAAGATCTCCCGCGTGATAGAAGGTCTTTCCTTCGGTCCGGACAAGAAAGGCGACCCCAAGATCCGTGGAATTAAGTAAATTAACGGTAATATCATTCTCGGCTATATCAACGATCAGCTTCTGTTCTCCGTCAAAAAAGCTGATCCTGTCCATAATGTCCTCAGGCAGCCTGTCGAGCATTTCTTCAATGGACGATTCACTATGGTCATAGCCGAGAGTTCGGGTGACCGCCTGCAAGAGAAAACACCGCAGGATTGAAATGATCGGAATGAACGTGGCTCACAAAAATGCACAATGCCTTGTCACCCCTGATCATCGGAAGTCTGCCGCCGGATGTTTGAACTCGTACTTATAGTAGTCATATATCCTGTCTTTATCACGAAATTCATTGTACAGTCCGGGATTGCCGCAAAAAACATTATTATTGCCGTTAAACAGGTTTGATGTATCTACTATGTGCCACTTCTCACCAATCTTTAACATATTCCAGGCATTCAGATTCCACTCTTCACGGACCTTATCTGCATTAGAACCATCCTTGCTTACATAACCTGAAACTGTTAGGCATTCATATCCCAGATATAACATTACCGCCTGAAAAGTCTTTGCAAAGCCTTCCCAGACCGAAAATCTTTTTTCCGCAAACGACGCTACTGAATGGGCATATACATTTGTCAAACAGGCATTGTCTACGGGTATATTGTCATGCAGGAAGCCACTACACATCTCATCATAAATATACTGAGCGGTTTTCTCATCATCTGCGCCTTTCGGCAATGAACGCACGATCTCTGATATCTCTTTTTCAATCAGTTTACGGTACCTTTTTCTTGTGCTTCCGAGTCTGAACGCATCATCGACCGCTACTAACGACAGCTGTTTCTCCGGATTTCCAAAAACCTCATAAGTATATGCAAAATACGCAAGCGGGCAGTCATGAAAAGCAGCGATCGTAGCTTTCTTTGCCTCCTCATAACTTACACTGTATCGTCTGCAGTCAAAATAGTCTTTATACCAGAATGTCTTTCCGTTAGCGTTTATCTCAAAATCATCGATGTCATCTTCATTCGTATAATACTTTTTCAGGGTACGCATGACAGTATTATAATATGTGATCAGATTTTTCCCGTTCTGTGCTGTTTTTAACCTGTTAAAACCAAAATTTCCACAGCATCTGTCAAAGAAATCATCCTTTATCCTCTCACGCTTCTCGTTTTTCTGTCCAAATGATCTTTTTGGTGTTTCGTGAACATCCTTTCCTGCAGTGGCTTTATCATTATCTTTTTGTTCACTTTTTGTTTTTCCGGCAGTACAGCCTTCAGTTTCAGACAGCCGGACAGACTTCACCGATCCTGTGAATACATATGAAAAACAGCTCAGAAACCTGCCCCTCCAGCTTTCATTATAGCCGCATTCATTGATCAGAAACTCACCAAGCCTGTCATAATACAGGCTGCTTCCGTCCGTTCTGTTCTCATATGCAGTGTATAGAAGTTTTCCTATTTCATCAGAATAATTTCTGCAGATCTTTCGCAAAAAACTTATATCGTCAGAAATCTCCGGATTGAGGTCCTCCATCGCATTTATGAAGCTGTCGATCCTTACTATGGACTCCGGTCCCGTTAATTCTATTGTCTTCCTGATCGTTTCATGAATATCAGGCATATTTCCTCACCGTTCCAGATCTGTTTTTCCTGCCATAAGGCCTTATACTTCAAAACCACTATCTCTCAGCAAAGCGTGGTAAGTCCCTGCATCACGGTATCGGGATCCTCAAGGAGAGCAAACCTGATCTTGTCGGAAGAAACCGGTGTCTTAAACTCTTCCTGTATCCCGGCAAAGATCCGTTTTCCCTGAGATGCAATGATACCGCCGGATAAGCCTATGGTCCTCGGTCTGAAGATCACTGCAAGATTCGTAAGCAATCCTCCCACTCTCAGTCCAAAGTGACGATAAGGATCACCATCGAAGTTTTCCTCGAGCTCCCTAAGGCCTTCCGCGCCGAGTTTTCTATATACTTCGTACGGCGCCTCCCTGGTCCTTAACAGATAGTCCCCGATATCCCAGTTTCCGCCGCTGCAGGTTCTGATGATCTCGCCTTTTTCATTTATCACACCGAAAGAAACAGCGGTTCCGAAAGCCAGATGTATGGCGCCGAATCTTACGTCTCTCCCGGGTACCAGCAGGGCTCTTGTATGAGCCTCGCCGTCATTTACTACCGATACTTTGGCAAACGGGAATTCTTTGTTCAGCATCTTTACCGTATCGCCCTCGAGATACGGTGCACACCTGCATTCAATGAACCGTCCGTTTTCCGGATCTATAAAGCCGGCACTGGAGATCGCGATCTTCTTTAGATGGTTCGTCCCCTGCCGCTTTTTTATCATCTTTGTGAATTCATCAAAAGAACTGATATTATTAAAGGTCTCGATCTTTCCGATCTTTTTGTCTTTATATTCCGCGACCTTGATCCCCGATCCGCCTATATCTATAAGTATGTTGACAGCATTCATCATTAAAGCATATCCTCGCCCGGACCCATGACCGCGATATCAACGGCCGAAGCGTCCTCAAGATGGAAGCACATCATCTTATTTCCGGTCTTTTCATTGTAGATGTCGCGAAGATGGGGCATTCCGTCAAGCATAGTCTCAGCATACTTTCCGTCAGTCTCAAACACGGCCTTGCCTGTGTAGCGCATCCAGTGTCCGTCCTTCTTGGCTGCCACGATCTCGCATTTGGGGTTTGCCACGAGCTGTTTGTAAACATTTTTAAAATCGCCTACCCCGAAGATCTCCTTTGAATCCATCTCCATGTGTGCGCCGAGGGGTCTTAATTTCGGCTGATCCCCGTCAACCGTCGCAAGAAAGAATACACCTGCTTCATTCAGAAAATCATTGATCTTACTCATTTTGTTTCCTCCTTCGTTGATGTTATGTTAACTAATTCACCTATATTGGCTTTATTTTCTAATAATATTGCATGTTATTGTAACTTTATGTAAACATCGTCAAAAACAAAACCAATCAAGCCAGCTGTGCAGACAGACGGTCATAGTCCGCCTTAGCATCGGGGTCCCCGCATTCACTCGCCTTTTTATACCAATACAGGGCATACTCCTTATTCTTTTCAACATACTTTCCAAGCTCGTACATGACGCCGATATTGCGCATGGAACTCGGTTTACCCTGATCGGCCGCAAGATAAAAATATCTGAATGCACTTCCATAATCCGGCTTGCCGAGGATCCCCGAATAATAGAAAACGCCGAGGTTATGCTGTGCCCCTCTGTGTCCGGCATCAGCCGCCTTTTTATACCACTCTGCGGCTTTTGAAACATCCTTCTTGGTTCCTTCCCCATACTCGGACATATATCCCACAATAAACTGCGCTTCGATATCCCCAAGCTTTGCGGCCCCCAGATAGTGCCTGAAGGCCTCTTCCTTATCAGCTTCAAAAATATCCCCGAGCATGTGCTGGGCCTTAGCCTCATATTCCCCGCCGTCATTTATGCTCTGAAGAAGCATTACCGCTTCATCCTCTTTGCCCTCATCAAACAGGGTCACAGCCTTTTCATACCTCTGTATCAGCCTCTGTTTTCTGTCATCTGGTTTAGGTGTAGAAAGCTGAGCTTTCTTTGTTTCCTGAGTTCTTTGTCCGGACTGTTCCGCCATGCCTGTATTAGTTCTTTTGCGCAAAACACGGTTCACTTTTTCAGCAAGCTGTGCATCTATTTCAGCAAGCTCATCTAGTATCTCTTCTTTTCTGGTTTTCTTTTTATCAATCTGTGAATCTATTTCAGCCAGCCTATCCAGTATCTCTTCTTTTCCGGTGTTCTTTGAATCAGCTTTATGAGAAGTATCCGGCCCTGACATCTTCCCGGAACCCGGAACATCCGCAAAAAAGCCGGAAAAGCAGGCCGTAAACCGCTTTGTGAATCTCTCGTTGTATTCACATTCATTGACAAGATGATCGGTCAGCCTTTTAAGATATACGGTTTTATCAGCAGAGCCGTCCCCGATCATCTGATACAAGATCACACCTATCTCGTCGGTGTACGCTTTTTTTAATACACCTATCTCATCTGAGATATGCGGATTGATGTCTTCAATGGCATTTATGAAAACGTTCTTCTTAAGAACCATCTGCGGACCCAGTAATTCAATTGCCTTTTCTATTGTCTCAGATACTGTGGGCATAGCTGTCTCCGGTCACCAGGTTCTGCTTTCTTCATCTTCATGATACTTTATCATTTTCCTGATCCCGATCAATGATCTGTTCATGGTAAAAATAGTATATATCAGATAGATCAGCAGAAGGATAGCAATGATCTTATACGGAAAAGGGGCAAAAATACATCCTGCCAGAGTCACAACGGCCGATATCAGGATGACGATGAACAGTTTGATGCTTCCTTTGTTACTTATATCCACATTTCTCTTTACATGCTTAAGTATCGCCTGCTGCAGATCCATGTCATCCACTGATTTTAAATATACGTCTCCGTCCGACTTTATCTCCTCAAATATCATACAGCCTTTCAGGTTTTCATCCGCATCAGTTTCAACCGCGTAATAGTACGGTTTATCCTCATGCGTCACCTTATCGGCCAACAGATATTCCTTACCGTTCTCCAGCGTTACTATTAAGCCTGTATTTATATTATTCAATCTCTTCTCTTCCATCTGTATCCTGTCTTTTCTCTGTTTTTTCCCGTCAAAATCCCGATGCGGCGCTTAATATATCTTCCTGTTTTTCCGGACAGGATCCCAGTGCTGCGTTTAAAACGGTCCCCCGTTTCTTAGCTCTTCTTTATACTCTCAAGATACGCGACTATCGGCTTAATATCATATTTTTCTGAATTAATATCCGTAGCTATTATGGAACCATCATCAAGCATTACCTTTATTGCCAGCCCCGTCCCCTGTATGTAGGTCTTTACATCCTTTACCCTGTCAAACGGGATCTTCGTTGCTCTTAACTTTGTTATGCAGATCATAGTCTCTTTGGTGACAACTATACCCTCCTGTACACCGAATGTATTTTCCACAGTCAGGGCAAAAAGGATCTTTTCCTTATCGAGCTGTCCCTTTCTGTAGGATACAGCCTTTACGTCCGAGCCTTCTTTTTTCCTGCCATCATTATAGTATTTCCACTGATTTTTCCATAGCTTTTTTACTTCTTTAGGCAGTTCTCCGGTAACCGAATACAAATGATTATTCTTATTCAGTATCGATGATCTCAGGACCTCTTCCAATGTACCCGATGTTATGAATTCAGGGATATGAATGTCCTTATTTAATCCCCAAAAAATAGAAGGATTTCGAAGACCGTCCGGATCATTAAAAGAATCCCGATTTTTATCTCCGGCGTGACTTCCTGCTTCATCCTTTTTCATCCGCGCCGGTGGTCTGCTTCCATACCTCTTGCTTTCCACATCCCTCATAGCCTTCATCAGGCTGTTATATTCTTCAGGTGAAGCATTCGGCACATTCTCTTTATCCAAGGTAATTACGCCTGCATCAGGATGGTTCGCCGTTTTCACATTGGCATCTTTTCTCATATCCGTAATACTATTATCAGCTGCATTAGGGAATATGAATGAAAAGAACGAAAAGAACCTATGCCTCCAGTTATCATTAAAACCACAGTTGTTCAGGAGATAGGAATCTATCACCGAATAATCACTCCCGTCGCCCGCTCTGTATGCACTGTGAAGGAGCTTTCCCACATCATCGCTGTAGGTCCTTGTAAGGAATTCCTTTTCAGAAACAAGTTCTGGCGCGAGATCTTCCACCACCGTAATAAAGAGTCTTTTATCAAGCAGTATATCTGCAGCGAGCAGTTCGATCGCTTTTCTGATCACACTCCGGATCTTTATAAAATCCTCTGAAGATTTTGAGGATAATACAGTACTTTTCTCAGAAGATACAGGTCTGTTTGTACTTACGGCACCTGGTCTGTTATTATCTTCCATCCTCAATTCTGATCTGCCTGTATTAACCGATCCTTCCTCATGACTGACAGTCTTTTCCGTACTGATACCCTTTTCTTCATCCGCGACCTTTAACAGCGCGCTCTTAAGAACATCCAACAGCTCTCCTACAGACTGATAGCGGCTGTCAGGGTTTTTTTCACAGCATTTATATACTATGATCTTCACATATGGCTGAACACCAACTCTTCTCTCTCTGATTGAAGGAAATGGGTGTGTTCTGTGCTTTTCAATGATCTCAGCGGCCGAATCTCCGTCGAAAGGAGTATATTTTGTTAACATCTCATACAGGATGATCCCGAGTATATATATGTCACTCCTCTCATCCGCAGGATTCTTCTCTGTTATCTCAGGCGGATAATAGTATTTGATCCTGTCAGATTTTAAGGATCGCGGAAGGCAGAATCCTGTAACCTTTATTACTCCCTCTGTGCTAATGAGGATATTCTCCGAGGTGAGTTCACCATGGATTATATGCCTGCCATGTGCTTCCTGCAGACCATAACAGACCTGGATAAGGATGCTTATAGCTTCCTTACTGTTGATCTGAGACTTTTTTTCTATATATCTTTTCAGACTGATACCCTTTATATTCTCAAGTACCATGTAATAGGTATCATCAAAACAGCCCCAGTCAGATACGTTCAGGATGTAACGGCTCTTAATGGTACACATTTCACGGGCAACGGTCTTAAATTTCGATACAATGCCCGTATCCCATGAAAAAGACTTATTTAAAGCCTTGATCATAACTTCACAGTTATTATTCCGGTCAAAAACCTGATAATAATCATACAGGTCATTGCTTTCCTGCATCCTGCTTTTTATCTCATATCTGTTGTTTAATACAAATCCGGATTCAAACATATCTGTCTCTTATATAATACGTTAACTTTTCTCTGATCCTGTTAACAATGCTCAAACAAACACATATCCGGCAAACGGACTCTTTTTCATTTTCCGGCCAGATAACTGTCTATCTGTGAAAAAAGTTTATTCATCCACAGTCCGTCGGGCAGGTCATATACTCTGAATAACATCGACCTTCCCGATCCGGTAAGCACCGCCTTATAACCCTTCGGTTCCGGCTTAAGATCACTGCCGTTTACCGTCCGCATGTCTTCCTGGTTCATCTCAAGACTGATCCGTTCGTTAAACAGGGATCTGTCTATCTGCGTGATAAGTTTCTGTGTGCTCTTTATGTCATGATTCCACATAATGGTATGAATATTGTATTTGGGACCGTTTATGAGCAGCTCCTTGAAATCAATGATAAAACTGCCGTTATCAAATAATAAGGCGTCCATCTCGGGCTTTATCAGTATCCACCAGACAGACTTAGAACACAGTGAGGTATCTGCCCTTCTCCTGTCAAGTTCATCCAGTAACGATGAAAGGGTCTTCAGGCATTCCCCTGCCCGTCCGTATGTAAAGAGCTTTTCATATGATGAAGCAAGCTGTCCCGTCAGATCCTTCTCCTCATCGTCTATGTTCCTTGTCGGCATATCGGCAACATTTGTACAGATAATATCCGTATTACCGTTATTCATCTTCTGAAGCATGAGAGAATATGCGGCAAAGAATAAAACACTGTTGCCGCAGTCAGAGGATTCATCGGAAATATTACCGCCCGCTATCCACAGATTGCCGGAAGGCTTAAGGTTCAGTTCTCTTTCGGTCGAAACAGGATCACCTGTGAGCATCCTGCCGTCAAGCTCTGTGATATATCCTTTTTCCACAAACATCTGGAGAGGATGATTTATATTATCTTCAACCTTGGACATCATTATCTTTACATCCGTCATTACATGGCTGTCCAGATAATGCCTGTGTATCAGGGTAAGCAGATCATCCTGTTCCGCGGAATCAATATAGGCTGTATGTTCTATCTGGGGATTTGATCCGCCTGTGATGGAAAAAACACAGGCCCCCTGATCCGTCAGATCGATAGAGTGCATTTTAGCCACCCCATCCTCGGTCATCAAAAGCCTTACCTGTTCATCCTCGCATTTTAACGCGATCCTTGTTGAACACTGGTTTTTAATGGTTTCAAAATATTCAAGCTTATCGAGATCCTGTCCGCTCAACACCAGATGTATGCCCACAGCCCGTGTCTGGTGAGCCAGAACATTTATGAGCTGCAGTATCTCTTTTCTGATCCTGTCATCCGCTTTTTCAGCAAGAACATAGAGCTCATCGATTATGAATATTATCCTGTTAAGCCTGTCGTCCGGATTTGCGGCATTATATTCGGAGATCTTATGATACTTATCCCCTATATATTTCGAACGTCTCTGCTGCTCCTTCTCTATTCCCTTTAGCATGGCCAAGGCATATTCGGGGTCACTTCCTATCCCGATCGTTTTAAAGTTCGGAAGATCATATTTTGTATATATGCTGAAATCAAGCCCGTATTTAAAATCTATCAGATATATCGCAACCTCCGAGGGATCATATCTTAACATCATATTCATCATCATTATATGAAGCAGATTTGTCTTTCCTGAACCTGTATTTCCAAGGATCAGCGTATTGATATGCCTGTCATCAAACTGGATCTTAAAAGGCTGTCCGCCCTCCAGGTATCCTACCGGCACGATGACGCCGCCTTCCCCGCTCTCCGTAAACCATCCGCTCTTCTGAGGGAAGACATCCTTTGATTCTGAAAACCTTATAAGGATCCGGCTTGCTTCCACGCTTTCGCGTCTTATTTCGGATATTATGCCTTCCATGTTTTCTTTTTTGGGCAGACCATATAATAACACTTCCGCACGCTTCTCGCTCCGGGAAGAAGTACCCAGGACTTTCAGTCCTTTTTTCCCTGCAGTAAGTCTCAGTCTGAGCATCCTTGCGGCTATTTCATCAAGTATGGGTCTGATCTCGGCTTTGACACTCTGATACAGTCTGTCGGGCTGGGCGGCGATCATTGAAAAGCCGAGTCCGGAACAGTCCGCGATCAGCTTATTAAGGGTACGAAGCTCTTCCTGTTCGAGTCCGGAAGGAAAATTCATCATAAGAAGCGGCCGGTATATCTGTTTGCTGAGCGGATTTGCCTCGTTGAATTCCCGTATGGAATCGAAACTGATCAGCTGGCCTTCGATCGATGACATCGAGATCTCGGTCTCTGCCAGCTGTTTTGTCATGTGTGAATGCTCTCTTGCCTCCGAAATGACAAGACTTTTCACCGTCGGTTCTGTAGGATTTATGATATTTGCCGGATCCAGCGCCTTAAGATTTACAAAGCTGCCCATTCCCGCCGCATCAAAAAGCATGAATCTCATCGTACAGGCGGGAACCGAACGCAATAATCTCATTGATATCGCATTGATCATCGTTTTTGCTCTTTCGGCTGAGTTATCGTCATCATCAAGTGAGATCATCAGGGATTCTCCCTTCTCGACAGATATCGAATAGGGAAGCAGGACCGTCTTTTCCTTAAAAGACTTATTTGCCTGTTCCCTGTTCCTGCCAAAAAGCGTTATATAATTCGTCAGCACCTTTGATACTGTCGCGCCCGTCATCCCCGATACCCAGTCCGAGATATCAAGTACAGCCATCCCTATCAGAGTGTTTAAACATACGGTCCCCGATATCTTACTGTAATCCTCGACACTTCTCGGATGATACCAGAACCTGTTGATCCAGGCATTCATCTTATCACCCGGATACTGTTCATCCATGAAGCTTACAAACTTAGCATCACACTTTTTCTTCTCATCCGCCCACTTTGCGGCCGCGTTTTTTATCTGTGAGTCGAATTTCCTCTCATTTTCCTCATAATCTTTTTCATGAGATGCGGTAAGCTGTTTTATATAGGCATTATAACCCCTGTTCTCCCTGTCTGTTTTTTCATTCAGCTCCTTAATGGTTTTCTCTTTGCTGTCGATAACCTCCTGTTTATTCCTGTTGCAGTCTTCCCTAAGGCTCCTTAAGCGCTTTTCCGAAGCATCTCTTTGCATTTTCCCGGACCTCGCGATATCATCCTCTATCCATTTAAGGGCAGCCTGCGCATCGGACTGAATGGTAAGCAGCTCCTTTATCGCCTCGTTTCTCTTACCCTTTAAAAAAATCTTCTTCGGAAGGGATTCCGTTAACTCCCGGACCTCGGTCCGAAGCCTTGCTGCCTCGGTTTTTACCTCCCCGCTCAGATATGAAAGCGCGATGCTGCGGCTCGTGATCGCAGGAATATATCCCCTGATCTCTTTTCTTATCCGGTCAAGATCAGACTTGCCTTTACGGGACTTTCCGAGCATTACGGAAAGCCTGTGTATATTTTCGTCAAGCTCTTTTACAAAACCTCTGTAGGTCTTTATTATCTCTTCATTCTTTTCCCTGTCACCGTTTATCCTGGCGTTCTCATTTTTAACGCTTTCATTATAGTTCCTTTCAAATTTATCGGTCTTACTCCTTGCGGTCGTGTTTTCGTCGGATATGCTCAGACTGTACTTCTGAAGAGCCCTGTTATGCTTATTCAGAGCATCTTCCCTTTCCTTTTTCTGAAGACTCCTTAGCTCGGAAAGCTTCTGTTCCTTTTCGGATCTCCTCTGTTCTATATCCTTCTTTTCTTCCTCCGCAAGTCCAGAATACTCAGCCTGATACTGTCTGATCGAGGCGTCAAATCTGTCTATGAGAGCAAAGAGCTGTATTCTCTCATCCTTAAGCTGTACAGGTTTTTTCTCAAGTAACTTGTCCATGATAATGCTCACTTTCCGTGACAATGTTTCTGTATATTATAGGTTAATCTGTCATGGACATATCGGGCCGCCCGGACATCCCGGGATAATATGTCCCTTATATGGGACACATCCATATCCATTCAGATATCATATCCAATCATATATCATCGCCGCCAAAATACCGGTAAAGATCCTTCAAGCTGCTTTCGGGTATAAGCCTGTCAAGGATCTCTGACAGGGCTTTTCTTTGTGCTGGATCGGGATTTCCGCTTTCTATGCCCTCATAATAATCCTCGTAAAGATCATAGTATTCATCTTCAAGATCATATGCCTCGTCATCAAAGACTTCCGGGCTTATGACCTCACCCCTGCATTTTTGAGTAAGCTCCGAAAACTCCCCTTCAAACGGAATCTCCCTTATCGCCCCTGTGGCGTTGTCTCGTGAAAACGCGCTTTTTATCTCCGTGACCCGGTAACTCTCAGCGTCATTTTGTTGCGTTGAATAGAAGAATACCGTCTCTTTCTTCCCGTCACATACGGGATAGGAAGAGGCAAGCTCTATCTCCGTCTTTGAAAAAACACTCCTGAATCTGTCATCAAACATATCCGTTTTCTCCCTCTAACCATATCACATCATCCGTTACGACGGCAGCTTTCACATCCACATCTTCTTTACCATATCACGTCATCCGTAACGACAGCGGCTTTACGTTTTCTCTTATACGCCTTTTCCAGTACCTTTGCAGGGACCCTGTGACAGGCATCATACGTATCATACCCGTTCGAGTCTGAAACCACATATTCGATTATCTCTCCCGTTTCATGATCCCTGACGACGCTCTCGAGCACCATCGCATGCCCGTCCGCCGCGCCCGGGAAATAGCGTCCGTACATCTCGCGGCAATAGGTGCGGGCACTGACGCCGATTATGACACCATGTCCCTCTTCTACCTTTTTTGCCAGTTCTTCAAGTGAGGTTCCGCTGTTATCGGATGCGGATATTCCCGCGCCCGACAGTATCCCGACCCATCCATCGGGAGCCGTCCCGCCGCTTGATGCGCAGAGACCGTGGCTCAGGGCATAATCCACCACTTCTTTCTCGGATGTATGTCCGCCCGCCTTATTGATGACAGTGCCGCTCGCACAGCATCCGCAGGTACCCGTCGGTCCCGTGGAGTTACCGTCGGCATCCCGCGGATAAGCGCTTCCCTGGTCACAGATCCTGTAATCATTCGGTTCAAAGGGATGATCAAAAACATCTACAGATCTGCCGTCCAGTATCATCGTCCGGATCTCCTGACCCGTGGAAAGAAGCGGCACAAACTCACCGCCACCAAAAAGAGAGCCCCCGGTATTCTGTCCCGGGATGATGAAGGTGGGACTGCTAAGCGGCGCCGTCTGTTCAGAACTGTTATCATTCAGACTCAGGACAGTATCATCCGGATATCCGGTCAGATCCGGGGATCCGCCCGTCCCGCCCGAAAGGGCGCCGAATCCTTCATCAGATACATCACTTCCGAGCTGCCCCGCCAGATCCTTTAACTGTCCGATAAACTCCTCACATTTTCTTATCGCGCTGTCTGCTCCCACGGCATATTTATTATCTGATATCCCATCAAGCTTTCCCTTTGCCTCGCCGATTTTGCCAAGTTCGCCGCTTATCCGGCCGGAAAGTTCTGTCTTTTCCTCCTTTAGAACTTCCTTTTCGCCTTCTATACGGTCTCTTTCAGCCGCCTGGTCACCTGCTATCCTTGAAAGCTTTTCCGCTACATCGGGATCCAGCATTCCAGCATGCTGCATAAGTTCGGAAAGTCTCGCCTCATCACCGCTCAGGATAAGATCTTCTTCGTCTGTATTCTTTTTCTTATCGGTATAATCCGATACTTTTTTCTTTAAATAATCATAACCCATGATAATGAAACTCTGTTTGCCCTCACATCACATTCAGACCGGATATAAACCTAAACTGCGATGATCAGCTTTTCTTAAGCCATGCCAGTTCATCCCTTAAGGTTGCAAGCAGATCATCCGATATCTTTTCACACTCATCCGGATAGTCAACAAGCAGATATCTGAGGGTTTCAAGCAGTTCATACAGTTCATTCTGGATATAGGTGACGATCTGCGATATATATAACGGATTGGTCTTACAGTAATCATTCACTTCAAGGATAAGTCCCATCCAGTCATCCACCATCCTGTTGACGCCTTTAAAATACTGTTTTTTGTATTCTTCATATTCTCTGAGAACGGAAGCGCTGTTCTCCATGTTTTCTATAAATGAACTGTTATAATCGAGATTGCGTTTTCCTTCTTTGACAATACTGATCCTTTTGCCTATCCTGTATTTTTTGTTGTTGAATTTTCTTATCATAACGGAACAGTCCCTGTTCATTACCGTTTCGTATGAGGAACGCTCCTTTAAAAGGTCATACAGCTCATCATTAAACGGCGGCTCGGAATTGTCGGAGTATTCAGAGATCTGTATCTCAAAAGGCTTCTGTATGTTTTCATATATGCAGAGCGCATGCCCCGGCTGAAAGCTTCCCATCCTCTCAAGCTGCACTCCGTCTGCCGACATCGTGGATGCAAGCATCTCCCTGTCATCCATCGCGGTGATCCTGTGCCCTATCTTAAGCGAGGTATTCTTGGTGATCTGGGGTGCCAGAGCCGTCGGCAGCTGGTCCGCTATGACTATGGCCTCGCCCAGAGCTCTTACTTCCGCAAGCATATCCACTATATACTGTGTGGAAGCCGCTTTGGTGTTTCCCTTCTCGCCGCCTGTCTCGGTTGATGGACCTATGATATTGTGGGCTTCCTCCAAAAAGATCACATGCCTCGGTTTTCCCTTTTCAAACCGCGGATTCTGTCTTAATACCTCTCTTATCAGTGTAAGGATCAGGAGAGTCATGAAGTTGCCGGCGTATTTTCCCAGGGATTCAAGCTCTATGACACAGGAGATGCGCATCCATTCATCCGGATGAACCGTCGATCCCGAGACATTGAAAACATTTCCGAGCTCACGTTTTGACAAAGCGCCTATCCTCGTCTGCAGAGCAGTCGTCAGATTGCCCTTTATCTCGGAATCGTATCCCTTTGATTCAAGGATTGCCTCGATCTTGTCTACCAGTTCGGATACGGTCGGATAGGTATGTTTTCCGTCATTAACATCATATGAATGCCAGCCGTGGTCTTTGTATACCTCTTCGATACCGTCCTGCAAAAGCACCGGAAGAACGCTTTCAAGCTCAAATGCCCCGTCAAAAACCTGAAAGAGATTTGTCATATGTTCAGAAAGCTTATATCCGACAGGAAATTCGAAGGGATTGATCCTTAAGGGAAACGCTCCCGTTGAACCCGGTGAAAAGACCATGAGCTCCGGTATGTCTGTATTATGGGCAAGAGCTCTGTACTCTTTTTTTGCAGGTTCAAGAACGAGGATCGGGATATTATTCTCCTTCCCCGCAAGCTGTGATGAGAGATGCAGCATGCTGTAGGTCTTTCCGCTTCCCGGAACACCTGCGATAAGAGCATGTTTCGGAAGCAGCCTCAAAGGAAAATATACATCATATCCGCTGTTGTCCTTACCAAGATACAGACCGTCCTTTTCATATACCGGAGCGGATTCCTTGGGTATCTCAATGGTCTCGCCGGGATACAGAACAGGAAACATACCGAAAGCCGTCGCTTCCTTCAGTAAAAAGATGCTGTTCCACATCCTCATTCCTCTCGGCGCATCTTCAATACAGCATTCTTTGAAAGAAAGCTCCGGTGTTAACGGAGTATATCCGCCCTTTTCGCATTCTATCCTGTAGTTTCCTTCCTCAACGGCCTCGGAAGCGGCAGAATCAAGTATCATCTTGGCAATGGCCTCATTATTGGCATAGGCGCTTATCCTGCATAAAAAATGGGGATTCGATCTTAAGCTGTCAAGGAACCTGTCATAGAGCCTTAAGCAGTGTTCCGCGTTTTCATCGCGGTTTCCGATATTGGCTTTTTCCATGTTCCTTATGTACTGTATCTGTGTCCTGAAGGATTCCCTCATGCTGTCGGAAAGATCAACAGCCTTAAAGGTAACAACGTAGGCGGCAGGCTTCTTTAACTTCTGCATCATCCTAAAGAGCCCTATAAGTCTTGCCTTTTCATTTTCCTTCCACATATTTACCGTATAAAAAGACGTATTCTTATCGGGGAACGAGGACATGACCATCCCGTCCCTCTTAACGAGCGATGCCCTGTATCCGAGCACCGGTCCGTTTCCGGGATCCGTCCTTTCAAAACTGAAATAGGTCGATATCGGACAGGCATGCAGAAATTCATCCATACAGACCGGGATATTCTCACTGTCCGCCCTGAAATATACGCTTAATCTGTTTCCCGGATCGCCCGCGGGATCATACATATATATCAGGTGGTATATCTCATTGAACAGGATACCTTTTCTGTTTAACTGCCTGTAAAACAGTCCCTGCTGATGGATCACCTCATCCACGCCGCCGCTCTCTTCCGCGCTGTACTGCGCAAGCGTCAGATCGGGGATCTTTTTTAATGTGAAAAATTCAAAACCCATTCCTTAAACCTCCGTCACAGGCTGTGAATACTACAGACTGTCTTTTACATTCTGCACCCTTGTATCCGAGCTCTTGATGACATCCCCAAGTTCCTTCAGAAGATCGTCACCTTTTTTTGTGTTTGCGTCTATCGCGGTTTTTGCGGCAGCTACGGAATCCCTGCCGTATTTGCTGTTTATTGAATCGAGCTTGCCTTTTGCCGTATTGTTGTCGGTGATCTTTGACTGCACATCGGTTTTGAGAGAGTCACCGCCTGTTTTTGCGGTATCTATGACCGAGCTCTCCACCGACTGTATATCAGCCATGGCCTCTGCGCGGCCGGAGGTCTCTATGTCCTTTATCAGCGAATCCAGATCGGAATCTATGCCTGCAGGCATTCCCTTGAGTCCGTCCTTTACGCCTTTGAACTCTTCACCTATCTTTTCGATCTGGGTATCGCCCTTTTCCAGATCCTTTTTGATGCTGTCACCTGTCTTAACGTGGGTATCCATACTTACTGCCATTTTGTTTTCCTCCTGTTGACCGTTTGCCGGATCGTTTCACCGGCCCTGTTTTTCATATATCTCTTTACGCTGTCTGAGCGTTCTATGTTCTGCATCTGATATTCTTTCCGTTCATTATTCCCTGCAATATCTCTTCTTTTCTCCGCGGAAGATCATTCTTTTTTCCTGTCAGGGACGTCCTCCTGCTCTCGTTGTCCTCGCTTTCTTTTGCGGCTATATCAAGTCCCGCCTTATCCCTGTAGCAGGTACTTAACGAAACAGAAAACCAGATAAGGGTGCCCGCAAAGGCGATGATCCCGATCCCTCCGAATACTGAAAACCCGCCGACAGCCAGGATAAGGGTTATTAACATCACAATCGCTGACAGTATCAGCTTCTTTTTATGATCCTCCATAAGTACCGATCTGTACGGGCGGAATGCGGGTCCGAGAGCGGAAAGCTTCCGGTTAAGCCTGCTGCTTTCATTTTTCAATGCTTCATCGAGCCACTTATCCACCTCCCCCCTGTCGATCCTTTCACCTGCTGCCCTGAGATATGCGGGACAGACCTCAAGCCCCTGCTTCCTTCTGAGGCAGAAATACCCCGATTCATACATCGGAACAAAACCTGTACTGTCATCGGTCGATCCGCCATTTTCCGCCGTAAAAGGATTACCGGCCGTCTTTTGTACAAACAGCTGGTAATCACCCACCATCATACTCAGCCTGTCATGAAGCTGTGAAATGCTCTTTCCCGTATCAATACGGGCATTTAAAAATCTGTCATGCAGATCTTTGTTTACCGGTGAGATCACCCTGTAATACTTTACATTACTTATTAACCATACAACAGGGGACAAATCTCCATATTTTAAGAAAACTTTTCTGATCTTTTTTTTATCTTCATCACTGTCGGCGCAGGCTTCGCAGACCGTAAGGAAGACCGTGAATGCGCTGTCCGGATCCCTTTCCATGCTCCTTTCGGCCTCATCTGCCGCTTTTTCAAGGCCGCGCGACCAGAGCCATGCCCTGAAGGAATCGTTTTTCATGATCTGAACGCAGTTTTTCTCAAGCCATGATACGGTCTTTGGATCATCCGCTATAAGCCCGGAAATTTCTGTATGATCATTACCGTTTATACGAAACGATCTTCTGTTTTTTCCGCCTGTAAACAGCATCAGACAGCGGTTTGCACCGGTGCCGGGCTCACTCTTTTCAAGCTCTTCAAGCCCCCTTATTTCGGAAGCATCGGAAAAAACGTTTATACCGACCTTTTTACGGCAGGATGCATAGTATGAAAAACAGTCATTTTTAAGTATCTCTTTAAGCTCTTCCAAAAGAGCGGGGTTTACCCTTATCGAGGCGGCAAAATCATCCGTATCAGTGTAGCGCCTTCCGTCCCAGTAAAAACCGTCAATGGCCGGATCAAGCGCATATATAAGCTTGAAAACCTTCGCCCTGAAGGAATCCGTTACAGGGATCAGGGAAAGATCGGCCGCGCAGTTATCCTGATCCCCAAGAAACTTATACAGCCTGTTTAGATCCGCACCGGTAAGCTCTTTAGCGTTCTTTGCGAGGTTTTCCGCGATCATCCCGTCATTAAAACAGCTGATGCCGTTAATGACAAAGGGGGTGTGATATTTATATTCGATCCTTCCGCTTTTACGTACAAGAGGGATATGTTGATCGTTTAAAAAACACCTTACCTCTCCGTATTCCCATCTCTTATCCGGATCAGGTATCAGAAGCCCGAGGATCAGGTAGTACAGCTTATCCTCGGCACTGTAGAGATCATACGGTGTCTTTTTTAAATATCCGATATCGATACCCGGCACCGATCCCGACTTTAAACCGGTGTAAAAAGCTTCCCGTGAGATCCCTTCAAATGCGTTTTTCCCTTTAATGACATTAAGCAGCATTACCCCAAGGGAAAAATAATCCGAGGCAAAACCATAACCCCTGCTTTCCGCTTCCGGCGCTATGTATTCCCCCTTCTGTCCGTATCCCGGGGCTCTGAGAAATTCTGCTTTTTTCCCAAGGTAAAGAAGGTTTGAAAAGCCCGAATAATACACCGACTGCGAAGCGGGATCATATAAAACATGCTCCGGGGCTATGTCCCTTAAAACAACCTGCATCTCATGAAAAGCATGCATCACGGAAAGTATCTTCGGAAGCAGGACAGACCTTATCACCTGTACCGGAACAGTCTGCCTGTCAAGACTCTTAAAAGGATAGTTATCACAGATCATAAAAAAACAGTTCTGATAACTACCCGTATCGATAAGACGGATAACGCCGTCCGTTACCGTCTGCATGCATTTTTCAGGAAGTTCTCCGTCTGTCCCTGAGACCCCGTCATATAGCTTAAGGCGATACTTCCTGCCCTGCCCGTCCTTACAGATCACAGAAATCGAACGGTCACTTACACAGACGAACTTAATGACTTCATATTCTGATCTTTTTCCGGGAAGCACCGTTCCCGGAGGTAATGATACCCGCATATATGTTTCCGTAACTGCCCGGGGAAATGCAGCCTGATGAGTTTTCCCTAGACTATCCTTGCCTTTATCTCTGAAACATCATTTTCCTTACAGATATGTTCCACCGTAATATCCGTATCATGAGTGATGTCGTTGTCAAACATGAATCTCGCGAGAGGATTTATGAGCATCTCCTCAATCATATTTCCTATGCCGCGGCCACCCTGCCCTTTGGGAAGGTCCGAAAGTGCAGCCTTAAAAAGATCATCCTCCGCCTCGGGCGACAGCACAAGATGTATATGCTTTTCAGCCCACAGATTGTCCGCGATATTGTTGACCTGCTTAGCGATAATGGGTTTTAAGCTGTCCTCCCTGATATAATCAAACACAAGTATGTTGTTTCCTATACGGTTCAAAAGCTCGGGCCGTCCAAGCTCCTCGTTGAAATAATTCCTGACACCCTCAATTATCTTGTCATGCACGGTCTGATAATCCGTATCTTCTTCAAAGCTTACATTGGGGATCCTTACGTTCGGATTAAGCTCGGATCTTCTGGTAATGCCGAGATTGCTTGTAAAGATGATCAGGCAGTCCTGGAAATATACCGTATCTCCCTTGCCGTCAGTGATCCTCCCGTCCTCAAGTATCTGTAAGAATTTATCAAGGACAGACGGATGTGCCTTTTCTATCTCATCAAATAAAAGTACGGAAAAAGGATGCTCTCTTACGGCATTTGTAAGCTGTCCGCCGGCTTCATATCCGACATATCCCGGAGGAGCTCCAAGAAGCCTCTGATCCGACTGTTCCTGCCTGTATTCGCTCATGTCAAAGCGGATCATGTTTCTCTCATCCAAAAAGATCAGCTCAGTCAGTGCCTTTGCAAGCTCTGTTTTTCCCGTACCGGTGGGGCCTGCAAGAAAAAGGATCCCCCTCGGCTTTGAGGATGAGCTTGAATGCTGGAGTCCCGACATGCCCATGGCAGCTCTCTTTACGATATCGACTGCGGCTTTGATAACGGTATCCTGACCGAGCACCCTCTTTTTTATCTGCTCCTCCGAATCCCTTAATCTGTCCGAATCAAGCTTCATCCACGGGTTTTCCGTCACGCCGTGCTTATACAGAAGGATGGCCTTATCGACATTGTTGACGTTCAGACTGCTGATCCTTGCAAGCTGGAAGACCCTTGCTATGTCCTGCGTGGTAAATCCTTCCGCGGCGCCGACAAAAGTATCTTTGAACCGCTTCTTTTCATCTTCGGAGGCTTCACCGTAACCCGGATAGTTTTCTGCATATCCGTCAATTATAAAACCTCTCATACGGTAATCCGGCCTCGGTATCTCTATGTTCTTAAGCGACGGATGGGACAGATAATACCATGCCGGAAGATCATTTATCTTGTCCGCTATCATAAACAGCTGGTTGGAAAGAACCCCAGGACCCGTCCCGTTTATATCCCCGACACGGATCTTTTTTGAATTTAACGCACCTTCTTCAAAGTGCATGAAAGTCATTCTCTCGTTTATGTCAAGATCATCGGGGCGCGCCGACATTCTCGATGAAAAGCTCACGACCATCGCGACCGGATCCGTACTGTTCATCATCAGGAGTCCGATAATGCGGGATGCATCCTCAATACTTTCGGTAAGCAGGGATATCCCCCCCTGAACATTCCTTCTTCTCACCAGGTTAAGACTTCCCTCATCCGCGTTTTCCATGTCTCGCTTTTCCCGTTCCACCGTCTTTTCTATCAGATCGATGATATCAAGCTTCTGTTTAAGACCGGCTCTGCCATGAAAGCCCTCCACGGGATCATAGAAGATGATCCCGCTGTAACCAAGGAGCTCACAGACCCTTGCGATATACATCTCAAGCGAACAGAATCCTCTGATCCTGTCTTCGTCTTCATCAACGATCGGATACTGGTCGTTGATATTTCCCGTAAGCACGATGGTATTTACTATTCTCGAAAAAACCATCAGTTCTTTTTGCCATTTACTCTTTTCCATCAGTCTCACTCCCTGAAAAGCAGCCGGATACCTGACTTTCACAGTCCTTCGGATCCCCTGTCCCTGTTATGTATTCCAACTGATATGGTTTGATAATCATAGGTAAAATTCTGTATCTGTCTTCCAAGCTTCAGATATTCATCATATTTTCCGGTAAGTCCCTGGTCCAGGATGTGGATCCTCTGGTTTACAGACCCTCTGAGCGCCGATATCCCGTCGTTTTTGGAATCTATGTACTCCCCGTCGATCAGCACATCGGTAAGGTTCAGTAACTTTTTCATCACAGGATCTTTTTGTATATCTTCTATCCTGTATCCGGAAAAAACAAGAAGATCCCTATCCTGTTTTATGCGCCCTAAAAGCTCGCACAGCTCTTCTGCCTGATCAAAGGGTTCACCGCCGGAAACCGTGATCCCGTCCACATCCATAAGGTCGATCTGTGCATGGAGCATATTCAAAAAGTCCTCCGTATCAATCTGTTGAAACGGATGTCTTTCCCAAAGCTCCGGATTTGCGCATCCCTCACAGCGCCGCAGGCACCCCGATACCCATATGACAAGGCGTTTTCCGGGCCCGAGCGAGGTGACGGGAAAAAGGATCCTGTCTATATAAACGCTTTTCCTTTTTTTGTTTTCCATAATCGATACGTATATACGGTAAATACCCGCAGGCGGGTTCATAGAGGTTATGGTTCATACGTCATTCTTCCGATATCTCCGTAAAGATCATATGACCCTCTACAGCGATGATATTCCCGTTTTCAAGCTGTCTTTCGATCTGTCTGTTTACCGCTTCCCCCTCTATCATTGCTTCGCCTGCCAAAACCTCGGCATACCAGCCTGTCGGGGCTCTGAATATCTTGATCTTGGTCTTTAAGTTCAGATCCTTTAACACAGTGCCGTCTTTTCCTATGATATCCCCAAGCGGGTTAACCTCTTCAGGCCTGTGCCCATCGCGGTTTCTGATAATAAGTCTTAATCGTGTATCATTCTCTTTCGGGTGCAATATGTCCCGTTTATATCCCATATCTTTTGTTTTCTGCGCCGTATCGTTCCCGGAACCGGAGAGATTCCGGTCCTTTTTCTCATCATCCGACGGTTTATTATCATCACTGACGCCTCTGTTTCTTTCTGCGCTCTTTACAGCCTCGCTTCTCCTTATGATCTTATCGGCCATGATATCAAAAAAATATCCACAAATGCTGCAGGCAAGGGGCAGCACTCCGTTCTCAACGGCTGTCACCTGTGCGCATTGTGGACATATAACAACATCTTCATCCTTTATGGGAGGTACAGAAACTCCGCCTGCAGGAACAGTTCCTTCAAGATCCCATACAGTCGTTTTTCTTTTCTGTTCCGTTTTCCCGGTCAGATACTTTCCGCAATGAAGACAGTACATCTGTCTGGCAGGGTTTTCATGATTGCAGTGTGCGCATTTTTTTGTTCCCTGCACGTCTCCTTGCCCTCCTGTCTATCTTTTCCGATCTCTTATCTTTTCCGCTTCCTGAAGCCGCCGCATCCGCGCTTTTTAGGTTAACCTTAAAGGTATGATCCCTGTTCGGCGATCTGTAGCTCTTCTGTTTGAGATACACGCCTCTTTCGGCAAGGGCCTTTACAAGCTCTTTGTGGCGGGAACAGAAATCGATCTGGCTCTGGTAACTGAACTCCCGGTCATCATCGGTTATCTCATCCGAATCGCCAAGGACCGTCATCCTCATCATGACTGCCCCGCTCTGATCGGTATATACAGCCACGCCCGATCTTTCGGAATTCTTATAAATGCTGCGTTCTGTCTCCCCGAGGTCTTTTTTTGTCATCACGCCTGAAGTTACCAGGGAGTATCCCATATCGGCCATTACCGCGTTTATCTGGTCCGCGATATAGTCCATCTCATCTTTCTTGCGGTATTCCTCTCTGAGAGCCTCAACGGCTGCACTAAGCTCTTCAAAGGATGTAAGATCACCGTTTCCCGAAGGGTCTGTCTGCAGGATGGAACAAAGTGAAAGGTATTCATCATACATATCATTATACCGCTTCGCTTCACGGACGGCAGACTCCTCTTCATCAAAAAGGTGCTGCATCCTCTTTTTGATATCCGCCTCGTCAAATACCTTTGCGTTTAACATACCGTCAAGTACCGGTACGGCACTTTTATAAAAAGCCTTCAGGTCCGGTGAGCTCTGAGCCTGTACCTGTCCCCTGTACCGCATTAGAGTATCCCTAATGACTTTTTTAAGGCTCTCTTGTGTGTAATTGCAGGAAAAATCAATATGAAGTGTTTGTTTCACACCATCTGTATCCTTAAGCGAAGATGAAAGATCCTGCATCATGGCATTGCTCTGCAAAGCCCGGTCATCATTTCTGCTCCTGTTAAGTCCGACATCAAGAATGCTTTCGATCTTACCGGAACATAAGGCAAGCTTTCCCTCTATGGCCTCGGATTCCTTCAGATATACATCAGGATCGGATGAGTTTATATCCTGTATGCCAAGAGAAGCAAGGATGCCGTCAAGCTGCAATTCCGCTTCCCGCCTGTAGGGTGCATCTATCTCATTTAAAAGAGTTTTGGATCTCTCAACCAGAGCCCTTATCTTTAAGCAACTCCCCTGATACTTCATCCGGGCCTCGGTCAGCCTCCTTATGGCTTCCTGTCTCTCCCGCTCAAGCTGCTCCTGTCTCAGTCTCTCTATTTCTGCTTCGCTCAGTTTCGGACCGCTCATTGATCACCCTCGCCTATTTCTGGTCATTCGTAAACTTACTAAAGAACTTCTTGAGTCTGCCATTCTTCTTTTCGCCTTCAGTAAAGCTACTTTCTGCTTTCTGCTTTGAATCTTGTCCGTCTATATTATCATTTCCGATCGGAATGAGCTTTACATCGGGAGCATCTGTCTGATCATCCGTGTCGTCAAAAACAGCTTCTTTTGTTTTCTCTGCGGGATCCCCGGCCGCCGCCTGTTCTTCTCCGGAAGTCATCTGGTTCTCTTCAGGTTCTGTCTGGTTTTCCTCAGATTCAGTCTGATTCTCTTCAGGCTCTGTCTGGTTTTCCTCAGACTCTGTCTGTTCTTCCTCAGACTCTGTCTGTTCTTCCTCAGACCCCGTCTGTTTCTCGTCAGATTCTGTCTGCTTCTCTACAGACTCTGCCTGATCCTCGTCTGAGGCCGTCTGTTTTTCCCCGGTCTCTGTCTGGTTTTCCCCAGGATCCGTCTGATCCTCATCTGAGGCCGTCTGTTTTTCCACGGTCTCTGTCTCAGCTTCAGTATCCTTCGCGGTCTGTTTCTTTCTGTTTTCCTCGCGGAGGCTTATGAACTTCTGATATTCCTTATCCTCGGCCAGATATGACTCATCGACATCCGACACGGGAATGATGTTAACTTCTTTTACAGTGCCGCCTGCTCTTATGATATATTCCCTGCAGGAATCAAGCCTCTTTTCAAAAGCGGCTTTTTTCTTTGCCTCATTTTCGACGATCGCGCGCAGGATCGATTTCAGATCCTCTATCTTTCCCTTGGTCTCTGCCCAGACCGACGCGGACCCGCTGCCTCTTAATGCGGATGCCGCTTTATTTGCGGCTTCATCTATACTGTTTAAGACGCCTTTTTTCCTCTTTTCGTAATCTTCGATCACGGAATTGAACTCGTCGGCAGTATTCTTATATAGCCTTGAGGCATACTCAAGCGGAAGCGCGACTTTCGGTATTTCCTTATCAGGACTGTATATACCGGCAAAGGAGCAGTCATCCTCCACTCCGTTCCCTTCAGCCGCATAATAAGCTACAAAGCTGTCGAGATACTTCTGCTGTTCCGGATCTAATACAATGATCTTTCTCTCACTGTCCTCCATCGAGGAAAGCTTGCTTAATACAGTATATATTAGCTCTCTGTACTGAATATCATCAACGCTGTCTCCTATACCATCCGACGAAAGAATAACGGCAGACGGTATATTGGCGGATATGACACATCTGAAAGCCTTATCTCTTGTAAAAAGATCCTCATCACACAGTGATGCCGGCTCACCCATATCACTTTTTTCATCATATTCGAGAGGCTCCATATATATACCGTCAGGAGATATGCACATGATAATCCCGTCACCTATATGCATCACGATAAACAGATCCTTACAGATCCCTGCCGCAAGAAATGTCGCCCCGTATATGTTCTTTAATCCCTTCCCGGATTTATAATACTCTCTTACCCTTTCGGACAGCGGACTCAGATCCTCATCAGTGACGGGATCTTCATTAAGGTCCTCTGATACCTTATTGTCCCAGCATTGTTTAATGCTCTGTTTAAGTCTCTCCGCTGCATTGCCCGGAAGATCGGAAAAGCTCATTTCCTCGTTGAGATACGTTTCAAAGAAAGAGCCTATCATTTCTTTCGCCGCTTCACATCCAAACTGTGCCCCCCTGCTGCTTCTGAAACAGTTTTTATCGCTGTGCCCGTCACAGGTAACGGCGATATAGTACCTTCCGAAGTCATCATTATAGGAAAGGGACCGGTCCTCACAGTCCAGATCCTTCTTTCTATGGGAAAAGCCTGTATGAAAACTGTCAAATGCCCTGTATTCCATATACAATGATTCTCCTGTGCTTATGAGAAGCTGTCTTCACCATATTCTTCATCAAAATCTTTATCAAAATCATAACCTCCAAAGCCACCGTCGTCATTACCGCTTCCGGACCCGTCTCCCTCATCGTTCCGCCCGTTGTCATCATCCGAAACCGGTGTACGCTTTGTTGCATCAATGATCGATTTGATGGTATTTGCTTCAACTGCGGCACATATCTCCTCCGCAGCAACTGCTTCTATTATCCCTTCACTGGGTTCTCCGCTTATGAACCTGCTGACTGCCTGCCTTGCAGATGTACTGTCGATCGCTTCCTTACCCATCAGAACAGCGTATCTCTGGGAATGCTTGAACCAGGCGTTTTCAAGCAGTCTGTCCAGAGCAGAATCATAATCATCTCCTTCTGTGGGGGCACCGTCCGTAAGGAACATGATATACGGCTCTGCTACCTTACCTATTTTAGGAATGAATTCCTTTCTGGAAAGCTTCTGATCCAGTTCGTCGAAGGCTTTACTGTACAGAGTCTGCCATTTTGAACAGTCTATCGGATCATGATTATACTCTGTAATGTTCCTGGGCTCTACTATCCATCTTGCATCATAATCAAATGTCATGATCGCGATCTTTAACTCAAACTGTGAAATACAGTCCTTCTGGATCTCACGAAGGGCCGGTATCATTTTTGTAAACGACTCATTAACGGCATCGATCCTTGACATTTCCTTTTCGACTTCCACATCGTTTTCTTTTACTCTTACCTTTTCTTTTACCAGCATACTTCCCGAAGTATCAACGATAAATATGATATTCAGGGTCTTTGCGGTCGACATGATTTTCTTTTCATCCAGATCTCCTTTAAAAATTTCATTTCCGGTAAACTCGTCTCCCATAACACTTTTCCGCTTAAATACGTACTTCCTCCTTATCTTATTTCTTAACGTTTATTTATGGTAAAAAACTATGCTCCGTTTTATCAACACCTGCTGTCCTCATCTGACAGCAGTTTCCTAATCAAAGACTGATATAAAATCATTTTCCGGGCCGGATCCACAGGTCTTTTCATCTGTAAAGGCGCTTATCAGATGTTCCGTCTCTATCGGCAATCTGCTTAATTCCACTATTCTGTCAGCCTTGAATCCTACGAACTCAAGCAGATCCTGATCACTCACGAGCGGATCCCGTTCCACACAGGCAACCAGCCTGACCGCGTTTCTGAACTGATCGAGACTTTTTGCTTTTTCAAGCTTTCCCTGATAGTTCAGGCTGTCAACAGGCTTGCCATCAGTAATAAGTATGATCCCCAAATCCCCCCCCGGTCTGTCCGCTAAACAGCCGATGATACCCTCATACATGGTCTCAAACCTTGTAAGCGGATAAAAATCTCCCGATGCCTTTACTTCAAAATCAGGAAAACCGTCGTTTTGAACATCCCCGATATGATACAGCTCAGAAACCGAATCATTGAAAGTCATATACCTGACCGATACTTCTGTGTCATACCGTTTAATATGATTCCTGATAACGCTGACACACTCTGTCAGAACAGCGTTTACAGCAGCTATACGGTTACTGTACATACTTCCCGAGGTATCTATTATATATATCAGCTCCATAGACCGTACTCTCCGTTTTTTCTGTTGCACCGGCTTAACAAGTTTACTGACGGATCATCAGACCGGATCGTTAAAAGGATTCACCCCGAAAGGATCATCCGCGGAACCGTCTCCATTGTCAGCAGTAAAAATATCATCACCGTTATCAGCGGCGAAAACATCATCGCCGGTTCCTTTAAAAACATCCCCGTCATCATTATCACCTGATGTATCATTCCCGCCGGTTGCTGTATCATCCGGCTCAAAGTCACGGTCAAACGGATCAAAATCACGATCAAACGGTCCCGGATCCTTACCATCCTGACCGGATGCGGATCCATTATCCGTTCTGTCATCAAGATCAGCTGAAGCGTCATTACCTGCGGTCTGATCATCATCTTCGGCATCAGGACAGTTGTTATCGCCGGAATGTTTTGTTGCGCCTCTGATCGTTCGCATCGTCTCCGTGTTTATGATCTCTGTTATTGCACTGTCACCTACAGGGACAATGTCTTTTGGATCATTGACAAACCTGTCAAACGCGGCTTTTGCGCTGTCACTGTCAACGGCATCCCCTATCAGAACAACACATCTGCTCGTATAAGGAAAATACTTGTTATTTAACAGTTCGTTCAACTTATACGAATAATTGTCGGTCGGTTCTCCATCCGTAAGGAACAGGATGGCCGGCGGACAGCGTTTACCTGTATACTTCATGATTTCGTCATCGGACAGCACTCTGTTTAATTCACTGAAAACACCACCATATCTAGTAAGTCCAGGCCGTGTTGTCATCGTGTCAAACACAACCTCTTCAACAGGAGTCAGCTCTAGTTCCCATTTGACTGATGAGACAAAACTCATGACCGCGATCCTTAAGTCAAGTGAATTATTATTTTTCAGCTCACACAGTTTATATCTCAGTTCTTTGAGCGCGCTGTTAACCGATCCGATCCTTCCGCCCTCATCCATGGATCTGCTGCAGTCTATGATAAAGATAACCGGAAGATAATAAGGTGATGTCCTTACCTTCATGCCTCCCAGATCCCCGTTCACCAGGCCTTCCCCGAAAATATCATCATCATAATTATCTGCCATTTTCTTATCTCCTCGTCTTAGTTATTCATTGTTTTAGGATCAAAAACTACCCCAACTATTTTTGGATTTTCGCGCTGGAACAGTATCTGTACTCCGGGTGATATAGGAAATTCCTGACCTCTTTCAAGATCGGATTTCTGTTTTGTCACCGGAGAATAACAGGTCCAGATCTTGGGACTCATATTTCTGATCGCAAGACTTTTGATATTCTTATCATATACGATACCCCCGTATATTTTGGTAAATTCCCTGTCATTTCCATCAACAGCTATCTGATACAGGGCTTTGTGGGGGTACATAGCGATCTTATTTCCCCCTATCTTAAGTCCGAGACAGCCCGGCGGAACCGATTCGGGAACTGAGAAATTCACAAAACGCTCCTTTCCGGATGCCAATTTGATCAGCGTATCCCTTGCCCTCGATATAACAGATATCCATTCGATCTCAGGCGGGCGCTTGTTTACATTTTCTATTCCCTCCGTAAAGACCGTGATAAAGGTCATGCGAAGTTCTCTTGGTAAGGACATGAAACGTTCATACGCGTTTGGCGCATACACATCCGTCGGTCTGTTTGAATCATTCTCCGGGTCAAAATGGAACACAGGCTTTATGGCATACAGATGTTCTTCAACCGTGTCAGTGCAAAGCGGATACTTCTCCCACGTTTTTCCCTCCATCGGATGGTCAATGCAGAACAGTTCATAGAGGACAACAGCAAGCGAATAATAATCCGTATCGATTCCGGGATTCTGCTTATATCTGCTCCTGGGGATCTCAGGCGCCATGAATCCTTTTGTGCCTTTTACCGAACAGGGACTTCCGTCTACAGATACATTGTCATTATCAACTATCTTTACATCTCCAGTCTCGGGATTTATCGCAAAGTTCCTGGGGTTGAGATCTTTATAGGAAAAGCCCTTCATTACATGAAGTTCCTTCATTCCCCTTGCTATGTTCATTCCCGCAGTCAGTTTTGCGTTGAAGCTTTTGAATCTTACAGCTCTGCCGTCTGCGTCATTTCTTAAAAAACGCTCCATCTCATAGTAGCCCTCGGGAAGCAGAGGCATCAGATATCCGAACTTTTTCCCCTTCTCCGGTTTTTCCTCCGTGACCATATAAAGCGGCCATATAAAGCGGTCACTAGGTCTTTTCTTCTCACCGTACATTCCCGATATCGTCTGGTACTGGGCACCTCCGATTACATCGGATGAAGACTTGCAGTACCACTTAAGTGCATAGTCGTTTCCTCTGTAGGTAACATGGTATACCTCTCCCTGACCTCCATCGGCTATAAACCTGTTGATCTTTATCGGAGACCCGTTTTCATCAACAACTTTTATCCCCTTCTCAAAGATCTCACCTCTGACATTTGAATCCATTTCCGTTCCCTCCACTATTCTTTTACTGATCAGTTTGTTTTGTACACAACCTGCTCTTTTTGATCAATTAAACCGTACATCAAATAAAAATACCGAATGTCTGTCATTAACCGTATATGACATGGAAAACGCTTTATTTGTCTTTCTCGAGATATGTTCCCTTACAAGCCCAGATATCTCTTCTTTGGTCTCTATGCGTTTTATCATTTTGAACTGTATGAAGACCCTCTTCTTTCCGGCCCTATTTTCAAGTATCCTGTCAAGATAATCCTTTATGGATTCCGAAGAAGTAAACAGCGCATTCCTTCTGGCATACATATTTACCTCTTTATTCGAACAGCTCGGATATCCTACATACTGATGATCCCTCATCATCTCTATATCCGGCAGGAAAAAATAATCGTATCTGACCGGGCCGTCTTTTTTCGTCAGGCACATATCCCAGGTGACATCCACCTGGATCGCGGCATTTCCTGCACGGATTATATTCCATGCGTGATTGCCGTAATCCTTGGTTTCGGGATGTATGGAATTACCGCTGACAAAGATTGCGTCAATACCGGCCATTTTGCACAGATATCTGTAAGCCAGGGCGATACCGGCACAGACTGCCGTATTGTTCAGGAAAAATCCTTCTATGGTATACGCACCTTTGATATCCGCGCCCTCTTTGATCGCCTCCTCATCATAGGTACAGTTCCTTACCATGTGGTCATGAAGCCACAGGCATTTTTCATAGACCGAGCGTGCTTTCGATCCATTAAGCTTTTGTATGATCTGTTCTGCTTTATTCTCTATTGCAGCTTTCTTTTCATGAAACTCCGCATAACCATAATAATATTTAGGAAGATATTCCATACAGTCGGTTTTCTTCCTGCTGCTTATAGACCAGAAATCCACATTAAACAATTCGGGGTGATCAAAATGGACCGCCTGGATGACCTTTCTTAACATATCTGAATCAGTTACCCCGCAGGCATTTATGCTTTCGCTCCCCCACTCAAGTCCCTTCAGGATCCCTTCGTATGCGTATGCTTCATCCGGAGATAATCTGCTGAAATAATACTCATTCATAGATATACAAATTTATGTAAACCCAATTCCTTGTTATGTAAACCAGGCGCTTCCATGCGCCGATCCGCCCACTAATGTAGCCGCATGACGGTTTTCAGACACATACCATAAAAATTATACAATGTTACAAATCTCTGTCAACTTGTATATTTTTCAGTCTTACCCGTGACAGATATTTGTGAAGAATCACCATTACTGTAAAATGAACTTGATAAACCGGATTTCGGTATCTCCGTTACTTCACAGTCCTTTAAAGATACTTCCGAGCTGGTCCCTGATCTCATCTATCTTCCTGTTTGCGTCCTTTTTTCTGTTTTCCCTCCCGAACCTTTCCTGACAGGTTTCGTGAGGCTTTGGGGCATCACTTTCAGGAGATTCTTTTACGGGATTAAGCAGCCCGAACAGATCATTTATTGCTTTTTTTTCCTCGGATCTATTGGTTCCCCCGTCAGTATCTGACCATCCGTCTGACAGACCCGTTCGGGAATTTGTCTCATCCTCTTTCTTATACTCCCCTTTTCCATTTTTGCCCAAAGACTCTGTGGAGTCATCCTCCGAATCAGAGAAAATGTAATACTTCTCTATGCTTTTAAAAAATCCCCTGTCATCATCATCTATATGGAATAACGATGAAATACACAAAAACTCCAAAACTTTTACGGGATCTTTATCATTTATTTCTTTCAAACGATCAAAAAAGCTTTGTTCATAGCGTGGATCCACTTCTATATCACTCCAGTTTGATGACAATATCCCCGATAAGGATTCAAGTTTGCGTCTAAATTCCTGCTCTGTCTCTTCACTATTATCCATAACAAAAGCGTCAAGCTCTATTTTAGAAAGTTCGTGAAATTTAAGATCTTTCTCGGTCTTTTGCACATATGATCCTATCGCGGCATTTTCACGGATAACCGATCTTAAGTGTTCTCCCATTGCAGAAAAATATCTGTCCCCATCTGTGAGAAGAACCTTTTTCATCCTTTCCCTTGCCGCATCGGTGCTGTTCTTTATATCGGATTTTCCCTGATTCATCGCGGAGAAAGAGGATCTGCTCAAGCTCATACTGTTTCTGATATAAGCCGGAAACAGAAATTCCCACACGCTCTCCCTGGAGGTCGGCTTTATGTACAGCCGGTTTCCGGATCTTTCTAAAGGAACATAATATCTGATATTCAGAGGTTCCAGTATTTTTTTGTATATGCCCGTATTGTAGGTCAGCATTCTAATTTATCTCCATATAAACCGAACTGTTGGAAGCTGTTGGAAAGTTCCAAACGACTCCAAAGTCCATCCCCTGTATTTTCTTATCAGTAAGGATTCATCAGTCCCTGTTTGTATATCTTCAGGGACATTCACAAAATATCCGGAAATATCCGGAGCAAATCAGGTAAAAACAGGGGGTATCAGGAATGAAAAAACTTACATCAGCAGTAAACGGTTTCTCCGTCATCTGTTCAACGCTTTACTATCGTCTGAACATAAAGTGCAAAGAAGAATTATGTGAAAGTGAATTCTTTGATCATTACTGTAAGGCAGCGTTTAATCTGTCCCATGCTCTTGTAAAAACACCCTATTTTTATGGAAGGATCAAAAGTCTCGGTTATCTTCATTCATGCGATCACGATGATATCGCCCAGGAGCTTTCGATCCTCCTCATAAATAAATATACTACAATCATAAGGGCTATGGCAAAAAATGGGGAAGAACACAACCATATGACCTATTCATATTCCATATTGTCTTCCATGCTGATCTCGATATACAGATCCTATACATTTCGGGAAAACCGGATAAATGAACCCGGAAATGACAGGGCCTCGCATTATGTTTTTCTGTCCTTAAACACACTGATTTCCGAAAGCGACAGTGAAACCACCTTTTGTGATCTCCTACAAGGAGATGCATACAGCGATCCTGATACAGAGCTTGAGATTGACAATGAAAGCCGGGAAGCCATTTTTTCATACATGAAAACGGTTGCTGATCACAGATACAAAGGTGAAGTCCTTGCGTTTCTGATGTTCGGGCTTGAAGCAGAAGACAGCAGGATAAAAGTACGCGAAGCTTCCAAAGCTATTTACAACAACGGCGAAGTGAATATTTCCGCCTTCTACCACAGCCTGCTTAAGGAATACAATGAGCTCGTCCTTCACCTGTCTGACAGTGAGCTTTCACAGTTTTTTGACTACTCGGAGGCTGATTTCGGTGAGTTTGACAGAACCTCACCGAAATCAATAGCTTCAAAGCTCTCCAAATGGAATAATCTTGTTAAAACGGATCTGGCCCTTCTCAGTCATCGGGATCGATGATCACAGCCTTCGTTCCCGCTATCCTCCTGAGCATTGATACCATTTTTTCCGCTCTTGGGGCTTCCAGATTTTCCATACAGTATTTCCACTTTGCATCCGCAGCAGTATTCTTCTTTAATCTTGCTTTTCCGGATCTTAAATATATCCTTAAGATGAGCGAGGTCTTATCCACATCACCGACGGAGAGGATCCATACATTTCGAGGGCAGGAATCCTCTTCGTCCGGCTTCTCCGAGATTTCTTCGGTACCCTTTTTTGTCTCTTTGGAGGGTGGATTCTTAAGCTTTGCGGCAGGCCTCTTTACAGGCTCCTTTTTTGCTGCCTGCGGGGTTTTCCTGTCCTTAACGGATCCTTCATCTTCTTCTTTTTTGTTTTCTGCCTCAAGCTCCGCTATCTGCCTGTCTATTCGCTCTATAAGAGCATCTGTATCGCTTATGGGCTTCTGTTTTTCCTTCTGTCTTTCTTTCATCCATTCATCAAAGGTCGGAATCCCTGGCGGGAGGGCGTTCTGCGCCTTTTCATGCCTCTTTTCCGTTACATATTTCCGGATATCAAAATATGAAATCTCCGCATGATGTCTTACGGGCTTTTTTCTCTTATGCCTTTTCGTTCCCGAGGATAAGGACATTTCGGTAAAATCCGGCAGCCATGTAATAAACTTCGTTCTTCCGGATATGATCACAAGAGCCTGTCCGGTCTCCATTGCTCCGATCTGGCTAGGAGTAATGAGCGGCTCTCTCTGAACAAGCCCGTTAAGCTTTACTTCCCTTTCTCCGCAGAGTCTTGAGAATTCGGCAAGCGTATCCCAGTGATTGACCCTGAATGCCACCTTTACGTCGCAGTTGCTGATTATAGTTGATGCATGGCTTGCACCGTAAATATCCGTAAGCTGGGAAATGGACTGAATGACAAATAATACTCTTATGTTGCGTGACCTCCCGGCAGTCATAAGATGCGGCAGGTTGGTAATGGCCCGCCCGATATTGCCAAGCTCCTCAAGAATGACATTTACCCTCACCGGCAGCCTTCCATCGTACTTTTGGACGGCTATCCGTACATAATGGTACATCAGCTGACTTACGAGAACCCCGGATAAAGCATCATAGATCGGTGTTTCGTCCGGAATGATGATATATATGAGCGTGGGACAGTCTCCGGTAAGCTCATTGATATTAAGATCATCATGGCTTAAGAAGTTTCTTACTCCGGTACTCTTTGTTGCGATCGAAAGACCGTCAAGGAAGGTTGAACGGATGCCTCCGCGTGTTTCGGGTGCCGTTGTGATATAGCTTTGAAGCTGCATCGCAATATTTTCATTCTCAGCAAGAAGTTCCACAAAATCCTTAAGATAAGTGGAGCCGCCCAATCTCTCATCTCCCTTTGAGATAAAATAATACACGCTTGCAAGATTGATCTCATCTTCGCTGCCTGCCTCAAATATCCCATATACCGCACCAATAAAAACATTTCTGCCCTCCTGTATCCAGAAGGGATCAACGTTTGAGTTCTTTACAACAGGGTACATTGTATGTGCAAGATCCTCGATCATCTGCTCTGCCGTATCCACGTTCTCGGGAGTCCCGCTTTTCCAAAGGGTGTAAGGAACAGTCAGAGGATTCCATCCCTCCGCATTTTTATCATAAAGATGACGGAAGTCGATAATGTGAACATTATAGCCGTCAGATATCATATCCTTAGTGTTTGCGTATATCTCGCCCTTGGGGTCAACGATCACCGCGCTCTGACCGTTTAAGATAACAGTCTTTGTTGCGGGGATCGTTCCCCTGCGGCTCTTTCCGGAGCCGCTCACTCCCAGATACATTACATGACCCTCGCCTTCGTGAGTCAGCACATTACCGTTATCACAGTATAATACCGGGCCGGCTGCCCCTGCTTTCAAAACCTTCTGTATTTCCTTCTTACTGCTGTATCTCTCACTCCTCATATCCTCACCTCCTCAGGAACAGATCAGATGTCTGCTTACCGCTTTTATGTCAAGCTTCGGTGTAAGATCGCTGTAATCTGCGTAAAAGACCAGATCCTCTGCCACAGATACGGCCTGCCTGACATTTGAAACGCCGTATCTTCCGACCACATCGCAAAGCTCCGCTTCAAAATCCTCACCGTCATCGACCTCGATACCGCGCTCCTTTATGCTCTGCACCACGATCTCGGAGTAATCACGGAGTGAATAGGGTGTCACATATACATCAATGCAGTTTCCGATGGCCTTTGACACCATATCCTTTACCTGTTTCATTCTCTTTCCGAGAGAATCATCATAGTAAATGATCAGTGTTGCACTGCGTGAAACCTCTTTGATCTGTTCCGTAAAGTATTCGACCTGATATTCATTGATATACTCCGACAGGGCAGAGATATCCATTGCTATAACTCCCTCATATTCGTTCGTATATACGGCATTGTCCCTGATATCCGCAAACATCTGCCTGAGATTCTTAAGGCCGCCGTCAGGTCTGTATTCAAGAAGAAGATCCAGTCCGCAGAATTTCCTGAGCCTGTTCTCATAAAGAACGGAAGCAACATAATCGGCAGCCGCACTCTGCCCGTTATTCTGGGTAAGGTTCATCATAATATGCGGAACACGTGCTCCTCCCTTTCTGTATGCATCAGCTTTTTCAAGAATAGATGCCAAACTGCATTTAAGTTCATTCAAGCCTATAAGCTCCATGATCATTCCTCCCTTCCGTTCTTACCGTCTGTCCCGTTTATACTGATCTGCTTTGAAGTATAAAGCTGCTTCGGCGGAGTATCCGCCTAATCGAAATCCGGCAGTCCGACATGATCGACAAGACCGTATTCCATTGCCTGCCCCGCGCTCATCCAGTGATCACGCTCCATGTCGTTAGTCACTTCCTCAACAGACCTCCCGCATCTTTCAGCCATTATCGCAGTAAGCTTTGCCTTGATCTTCTGGATATGCTCCGCAACAACGGTGATATCCGTTGCCTGCCCCTGAACACCGCCAAGAGGCTGATGGATCATGATCTCGGTGCTTTCGGTCGCGTATCTCTTCCCCTCTGCACCGGCCGCAAGCAAAAAGGACCCCATGCTCGCGGCAAGCCCTGCCGCAATGGTTACGACATCGCAGGAAATACCGTTCATGACATCATAGATCGCCATGCCGTCGCTTACGGACCCCCCGGGACTGTTTATGAACATGTAGATATCCCTGTCCGATTTCGATTCCAGATACCGAAGCTGTGAGATCACCGACGTGGCAGCCTCGCCATCTACCTCACCGCTTAAGTAGATGACCCGGTGCTTTGTCAGATCATAGCTGATAAGATCCGTGCTGTGGTCGTTTCCGTCAGTGTTTGTGATAATCCTTGGAAAAACTGCCATTTACATCACCTCCTTTTTCTTATAGACGAAAAAATCCGTATTTTTATCCAAAAAAAACACACATTTTTCGATCTTTCGAAAAATGTGTGATCTTTATTATCCGTTTTGTGATATTATGTAAACTTATCCCGGGTTTACTCCCAGCCTTCTCCCCATACCTCATTGCACAGGGAAACCAGGTATTCATAGGAAAATCCGTCGGCCTGTCTTCCTATAATGTTTTCCGCCGCCATTTCCTCATTGTATTCCGACAACGGGTATACGACAACACCGTCAGGTCCTTTGTGAAGGTCGCAGACCAGTGCTTTGACTCCGTAATCCTTAATGACGACGTTTTCATCCTCTCTGCCTATCAAAACCTTTGCCATTCCCCCGAGCATCCTTTTTGAAACCTTTGCTCCGGTTCCGGAGGTCCAGCTCACAAAGTTTCCGAGAGAATAGTACACAAGCATCTTTTCCCCGTTTTCCCTCTCATAAACCTCTATGGGCTCTATTACATGGGGATGGGTACCTATTACAAGATCCACTCCGTTTTCAAGAAAGAGATCCTTCCATTTTTCCTGATCGGCCGAGGTCTCAAGGCTGTATTCGATCCCCCAGTGGGGACAGACAACGGTAAAATCGGCGATCTCCTCGGCTCTCTTTATATCTTCCGTAACCCTGTTCTCTTCCAGAAGATTCACCGCATAGGGCATGCCGGAGGGAAGGGGGATACCGTTCGTTCCATAGGTATAATTGAGGATCGCTATCTTTATCCCTTTGTTTTCATATACATAGATATCATCCGCCTTATCCTCATCTACCGCTATGCCGATGTAGGCGATATCAGGATAGTTTTCTTCCCAGTATGAAGTGCAGTTGTCAAGTCCCTTCTTTCCCCTGTCAAGTGCATGATTAGTAGCATGCAGTATCACATCAAAGCCTGTGTCAACAAGTGCATCCGCGATCTCATAGGGAGCGTTGAAGGTCGGATATCCTGATATCTTAAGCTCTTCTCCGCCTATGATCACCTCCTGGTTCACAAGGGCAAGGTCCGCAGCCTCTATGTCATCCTTTGTCTCGGAAAAAACAGCGCTGAAATCATAAGTTCCGTCGTCTCTTCGTGCACTTGAGCAGACAGGAACATGCAGGAGGATGTCTCCAACCATCACAAGGGATATGGGATCTTCTTCGGGTTCCCCGGACTCTTCTTCCGGTTCCGAAACCATGGCATACTCCGGGTTTTCTTCCGGTTCCGGAACCACGGCATCCTCCGGGTTTTCTTCCGTCTCCGGGATCTCCGCCTCATCCGTCCCTGATCCCCCGGTCTCCTCAGTTAACAGTTCATCGTCTATGTTTTCCTCATCTTCCGCTTCTTCAAGGGAATACTCCGTTTCGGTATTTTCCTGCGGTCCCGGCCTGAACCCCGGCAAAATGGAAAAAGCGGTAACAAGGTATTCCCGGTTTACATAAATAATTAAGCCTATGAGCACCGAGGCAAGAATGACCGAAAGAGCGATCAACAGACCCTTCTTTTTCATCTCAGCCTACATCCTCTCGGGTGCCGAGAATCCAAGCAGATCTATGCACTCTTCAAGGATCCCCTGTGTAAGCTTAAGCAGCGCGATAAAACCTTTCTTTCTTTCCCCGTTCTCCTCCGTCAGTATCCTGTTTTCATGGTAAAAACGATTGAAAGCATTGGCCGTATCATAGATAAAGGCACATATTTTATGGGGCGCAAGCTCATAATAAGCCGATCCGATAACGGAATTGTACTTGGAAAGCTCAAGCATCAGGGCTTTTTCCGTCTCATTATCGGGGATATTTAACTTATACCCTTTTAAAGCATTTAAAAGATCCTCTCCGGACAGGCCCGTATCCTCGGAATAACGGGAAATAATGGACTTTATCCTTACTATGGTATACAGGATGTAGGGCCCGGTGTTTCCCTCAAAGGAGGTGAATTTATCCACGTCAAAAACGTAATCCTTTGTGGCCTGATTGGAAAGATCCCCGTATTTTATGGCCGAAAGTCCCACGATCTTTGCCGTCTGCCTTGCGCTCTCCTCATCGACCTCATGGTTTTCGCTTATCTTTTTGTACATTTCCTCATTGATGTCATCGATAAGGCTCTCCAGACGCATCACACCGCCCTCCCTTGTCTTGAAGGGCTTTCCGTCCTTTCCGTTCATGGTACCGAAGCCGAGGAAATCAAGACTCACTGACTTATCCATGATCCCGGTCTTTTTCGCACAGCGGAACACCTGCACAAAATGCATGTCCTGACGCTTGTCCACAACATATATCACCTGTTCCGGATCAAATATCTTCCTTCTCTCGAGAAGGGTTGCAAGATCTGTTGTGGTATAAAGGGATGCTCCGTCCGATTTAAGGATCATGCAGGGCGGGATCTCCTTCTGATCCGTTTCCTCTTTGACATCTACCACCAGGGCTCCGTCGCTTTCATAGGCGAAACCTTCCTTTTTCATTTTTTCTACCATATCCGGGATATAGGGCTGTGCGTCCGACTCCCCTTTCCACCAGTCAAAAAAGACATTCAGGGCATCATAGTTCTTCTTAAGGTCAGCCTTTGAGATCCTCATTATATGATCCCATATGGCCTTATAACCCCTCCTTCCGTTCTGCAGGTCATAGGTGGCCTTAAGAGCCTTCTCCCTGAAGGCTTCGTCATCCTTTGACTTCTGCGAAGCGGTGGGATATATCTCCTCAAGCTCGGATATGGTAAAGGGAGCCTCTTTCGGGTATTCTCCCGTATAGTTTTCATCAAAATAGGGGAGTCCCGGTTCTCTTTCCTTAAGCTCGGTGATGATAAGTCCCATCTGAAGGCCCCAGTCGCCCATATGGATATCTCCGATGACCTCATTCCCCATATATGCCGCGATCCTTTTTACGCTCTCGCCGATTATTGCGGCCCTTAAATGTCCGACATGAAGGGGCTTTGCCACGTTCGCCCCGCCGTAATCGACGATTATCCTCTTTTTCCCCTCTTCATTGGTAACGCCGTATTTTTCGGACAGAGCCATCTCATCAAGATATTCCTTAAGAAAGCTCTCCGACAGCTTCAGATTTATGAATCCGGGTTTTACGGTGTCTATACCGGAAAAATACCTGTCTGCCTTATCCTTAAGCTCCCCCTTCAGTATCCCCGTAACCTCATCGGCGATCATAAAAGGGGCCTTATGGTATTCCTTTGCAAGTGCCATGGCGCCGTTGCACTGATATTCACAGAGATCCGGACGGTTTGAAATCGTCACTTTTCCGGCATTTTTATCATAGGAAGCCTTTTCAAAAGCTTCTCCCATGACCTCGGACAGTATATCAATGATCTTTTTCATATCTGTTATCTTCCTCGTATTATATAGTCATACCCATTCTTTACCTTCTCTATAGGTATAGGGTATGCTGTTGAAGATGCTGTGGATTGGTTTTGTCCTCCTACCGCATAGACGGTTGCAGAAAGGCTCCAACCACAGCCTCTTTGTCAAAGTGTTAATCAGTTAGATACCGCATGACGGTTTATGTAGAACGAGGTTACATCGGCAGAGAGCCCTGTGGATCCAATACAGCGTCAAATACTTTTAAGGAGGATCA
>JAIKZD010000116.1 GCA_024682555.1 Lachnospiraceae bacterium
CCGGCATACTCTTTTCCGGCATCACCTGCTTTGCCGTCTTTCCATGGCATCTCACCAAGGATTCCTGTATCCATGCCCTCAATATGATACAGCTTTCTGATGAAATCCTCGGTAAAAACCTCTTCCGGCGGTCCGATCTTCTGTACCTTTCCGTCACTCAGGGCAGCCACCGTATCGGAAATGTTTTCCGCAACTGACAGTTCATGAACCGACATCAACACCGAGACATTTTTCTCCGATGCAAAATCCCTGATATTTTCAAGAAGTTCTATCTTGTGCCTGATATCAAGAAAAGAAGTGGGCTCATCCAGTATGAGTATCTTCGGTTCCTGACAGATCGCTCTTGCAAGCATCACTCTCTGTTTCTGGCCGTCACTGATATTTTCAAACAGCTTATCCGAAAGCTCTTCGGTATCGGTCCATATCATGGCTTCCCGGACTTTCTGCCTGTCTTTTCCGGAGAGTGTGCCGAAGCTTCCTGTATAGGGATAACGGCCGTTTTCAACCACTTCCCTGCAGGTCATGAGTTCGGGATTTATCCTGTAGGTCATGACCATCGAAAGCTGCCTGGCTATTTCCGACGCCTTCAGATGAGATCTGTCCTCACCGTTTATATAAACCACGCCTCCCCTGTCCTTTAATGCTCCCGTAAGGGTCTTTAAGAGAGTGGTCTTTCCGCATCCGTTTGGCCCGATAAGAGTAACGATTTTCCCGGGTTTGACCTCAAGACATATATCCCTGATAAGATCCGTACCGTAACCTATATTCAGTTTTTCGGTTCTTATTCCTTCCGTCATGAGATCAGTCCCTTCTTCTGCGGCCTCTTTTTACCATCATCCGGATAACCACGGGCACAAGAAATACCGCAGTTACGGAACTTATACTGACTTCCGTCGGAGCGAACACCGTCCTTGCTATCATATCGCAGAAAAGCGTTATGGCTGCTCCGCCCAGAAAACATGAGGGTATCATTACAGATGCATCATCCGTCTTAAGAGCGGATCTTATCAGATGCGGAACGGCTATGCCGACAAATGATACAGGCCCCGCAAACGCCGTGACGCAGGCTGCCAGGAGACTTGAAATAAATATGAGCATTACCCTTAACAGCACTATGTTTACACCGACACTTCTGGCATAAGCTTCACCAAGCCGCAGGGCGTTCACCGGTTTTTGCATCACCACGGACAGAGCAGATCCGATGGCAACTATAATTACAATAACCTTTATCTCTTCCCAGTTGATCCCTGACAGGCTCCCCATCGACCAGTTATGCAGATTTACGATATTGGAATCGTCCGCAAAGGTGACCAGGATATCCGTGACCGAGGAACAGATATATCCGATCATTATTCCGCATACGACTAACACGCTCATGTTCTTTACCCTTACGGATATGCACAGTACAAAAAGCATGGCAAGAACAGCGCCGAAAAACGCAGACAGCACCATTCCCTTAAGACCCATGTTTTTTCCCCGGGAAAGAAAAAAGATCATCACAAGGGCAACGGACAGCTTTGCCCCGGAAGATATACCGAGAACATAGGGTCCGACGATGGGATTTGCAAAAAAAGTCTGTAAAAGATATCCCGAAAGCGCCAGCGCTCCTCCCAGCAAAACCGCCGAAACCGTTCGAGGAAGCCGTATGCTCATGATGATCCCCGAATGCATCGGATCACTCCTGTCCCCGGATATTATCGAAAGGACCTCGGAAGCCGAAACATCCGAACTTCCCGAAAGCATACTCACCCACATCAATGCGGTGATCAGGATCATTATTAAAATATAAAATACTGCAAAACGATTCCTTCTCATTATCTTCAGTCAACTTTGAACAAAAAAGTGTATTCCCTTTCTGTTTCGTTTAAAACCGCATTAAGATCCTGCATGAACTGTGCTACTCCCGTCGTTTTCTGGAAAAGATCCCTTCCGGTGCAATAGACCTTCGATTCTTTTACTGCCTTAAAATCCTTAAACAGCGGATTCTTTTCCGTCAGTTCATCGATCGAGCTGATCGTCCCTCCTATGGTACTGCTGTAAATGATCACATCCGCATCCGATGCTTTTTCATAGAAATCCTCCATCTGCATGTTCATGGTGGAAAGGGCTCCGTCCTCATCTCCTTTAATATCAGGCACATAATCTCCGCCCGAAAGCCCGATCATATCGGTGATATAATCTCCCGGTATTCTTACATTTATCAGACCGCCCGCGGTAACGTAAAAAAATGCGACTTTCTTCCCGGTATCCGGTTTTTCCTTCATGAACGGTTCGATAATGCTTAACTGGCGGTCAAAGAATTCCTCAGCCTCTTTTTCCCGGTCAAACAAAACACCGTAAAGCTTGATCCATTCAAGTCTTGCCACCGGATCCGGTTCGTAACTCGAAGTTTCCACAAGCACCGGAATACCAAGTTCTTCAAGTTTTTCCTTAACCGCAGGTTCGTGATAGATCATGGTATTCTCTATTGCAAGGCTGCACCCGTTTTCAAGTATGAGCTCGTAATCCGGAGCACTGTATTTCCCTGCATAGATGATCTTATTATCCTGCATGGCTTTTTTTGCCGCATCTATGTACCAGTCGCTTTCCTTTGTCCCCGAAAGCCTTACCTTGTCAAGGGCTCCGCAGGCATTAACAAGATCCATCGCCGAGGTGGATACAAGATAAGTCCTGTTAAGAGGCTTTTTAAGAATGACCACGTTCTCCGGAAGTCCTCCCGGTATCTCTTTATCTTTGGAAACTATCAGATAATCCCCCGAACCCGGTATCTGCAGATGATCATAGCCTTCATATCTGTCGATGGTAAAACCCACGGCGTATTCGAGTTCATATTTCCCCTTATATTCAATGCCGGCAGCTTCAAGAGACTCTTTGACGGCTTCCCGGTACCTCTTTTCCTCAGCTATGCTGTCTCCGGAATCTTTTTTTCCTGTGCCTTTCCCGGATGGATTACTGTCCGGTTTATTGTCCGCATCACTTTTATCCTGTCCTGCGAATCTCCTCTCACCCCAGGTGATGACGTATTCTATCTCATGAGGAGTGCTCATGGCAACGGTATCGGCTATGACCGTTAACGGTTCGGAAGTATCATCGATCACCACATTAAAGGTCGATGCTCCGCCGGGATTTTCGTTTTCATACCTTTCACCGTTTACTATCATATAATCATAGTTTTTGCTGCTCCACACAAGCTTTGCGGTGATCTTTCCGTCTAAAGCGGTGATCTCCGCCGGGGATTCTATATAAGCCTTTCCGCTTCCGCCCTCCAGGGTTATATCGATAAGGTATGACCCGTCCTCATCTTCCGTCTTAGCAAAATCCGATGTTTCCGCAGCATTTTCGCCATTCCCGGCATTTCCCCATTTAGCGGAAGTAACCCCCTGCGAAGAGCAGGAGGTCACACTTAACATGATGCACAACAGTATTGAATATATCGTTATTCTCTTGAGCATTGATCTTTTATCCATTCCGTGAAACGATACTTTATTCCTCAGGTGATTCCACTACAACCTTATGATCATACCACTTACCCTTTGTTCCGATAAGCGCCAGATCAAATTCCTGATCGAGGCAGGGTACGGGAACATCAAACCCGTTAACGGTCTCGGTGGTCCCGTCACTGTAGGTCACCTCATCTTTGGTGGGCTCTAAAAGCTCAGCGCCGTCTTTCTGCGCATCATCAGCCGTTCCCGGGAAAAGATTAAGGATCTTGTCTGATTGAAGACTTATATGTACCGTCATCTTTCCGTCCTTTACGGTAAGTGTTCCCATGTCATCATTGGCTTCATTTACCTTAAACATTGAACTGTCGGTCTTAAACTTCACCTGATATTCACCGTCGGCGAGTGCTGCCTTATCCGCATCGGCAGATGCTTCCTCTTCCCCGGAAGCATTTTCGGAAGTCAGCTCCGAAAGGGCTGCCTTTGTATGTTCAATATAAAGATCCTGAACGGCCTTGATTCTTCCGAGTCCCTCTATCTGGCAGTCAGTTGAATCAAAGGCGCCCGATGCCGTGAACATGCTCTTCCATGAATCCTCATCATCTCCTGCCATATCATTATTTGCGTGATCACCCGCAACCACCATGAGGGGACGGAGAATAACCTTCTTATATCCTGCTTCCTTTACGGCATCAATGATATTTTCACAGGCCGTCTCCTCAGGCTCCCCTTCAACGGTTCCGATGAACACGTTTTCATATCCGAGGTCCTTCATCTGGGCTGCCATCTGACTGTAGCTAACCTTGGCCGTATGAGCCGTGCCGTGACCCATGAAAACAAAGGCTGTTCCGTCCTCTGCAGCGGCCTCCTGCGAGTCATAGCCTGCAAGCTTTACCGCTTCGGCAACAGCAGCTTCGGCCACAGCCTTCTTATCTGCATTTATCACTGCAGCGTCACTGCCGACTTCTCCAAGAAGAGGCTCCGCAACCGTAACGTTCTCAAATTTGTCCGCATATTCCTCAAGAGCTTCCGTCAGCTCATCATACTCTGCACCATGCATAAGATGGGTGGGCTGTATTACAAGATTTTTTACATTATTTGCAACAGCTCTCTCAAGAGCCTGATCCATGTTGTCTATCTTTTCCCCATCTCTGGCCTGAACATGATTGATGATGATCTGCGCAGTAAATGCCCTTCTGACGCTCCAATCGGGAAACGCCTCCTGTATAGCTTTTTCCACGCTTGAAATATCCATGACACGGCTTTCATTAAAGGAGGTACCGAAGCTTACAACAAGTATCTCGTTCTCTCCGATATCATCACCGTTAAGAGGGTCATCAAGAGATGCATCTCCTGTGTCCCTTCCGAAATAATCGGGATCTGCATTCTCACCCTCCACAAGCTCCTTCTGTGTATCCGTAAGGGCATCCCATGCGGCTTTGGCCGCCTCACACCGGGAATCCGTTTCATCGGTTCTTTCCTGTACGTAAATGGCATCGATAAGCTCTGCCACTTCAGCTGCCTTTTCAAGATCCTCCTCACTCACTTCTTCGGTACTCTCCGATTCGGATGCATCAGCATCATCAGCCGTTACTTCGGTCTGTTCCGGCGAAGTTGCCACGGGAATGCTGCAGCCTGCCATCAGGCCCCCCGAAATAAGTGCCGCAGATAATACGGCTGTCATCCGTAAAAACTTTTTGTTCTTCATTGTCTGTTACTCCTTTTCTTCTATAAAAATACCTCCGGTCATCCCGTGACCGGAGGGTTATACGCAAAAAGATCAGCCGGGATCTTATCACCCCGGATTCTTCGATAAACGTACAGCCAGTTACTCGTGGCCCGAAACAGAATGTTTCCGTACAAAGACAAGGCAGGTCTCCCGACTTGAGCCAACACCATGACGCCTTCCCGGTATTCCCAGTGACATAATGTCATGGCAGATAAACGCTGATACGGTGACGAGTTCGCACAGGATTCCGACCTGTTTCCCTTTTCACCCGGACCTGATCATTTCTGATCTCCGGACACCTTATCTTTTCCGTATTCAATTCACAAAAATATTACCATATCTAAAATTTCATTACAACCACCTGATACGCTCTATCGCCTCTATCGTATTCTCCCTGTTTCCAAAAGCAGTCAGCCTGAAATAGCCTTCACCGTGGGGGCCGAATCCCGATCCCGGAGTTCCGACCACATTGGCCCTGCCAAGCAGATGATCGAAGAATTCCCAGCTTGTCATTAAACCGGGAGTCTTGAGCCAGATATAGGGTGCGTTCATGCCGCCGTAAACTTCATATCCCGCACTCTTAAGGCCTTCAAGGATAAGCTTTGCGTTTTCCATGTAATAGGCTATCTGTTCCTTCACCTGGGCTCTGCCTGCATCCGAGTAAACAGCCTCTCCCGCTCTCTGTATGATATAAGGAGCACCGTTGTATTTTGTCCCGTGACGCCTTGCCCAAAGGCCGTGCACCGAAACGCCTTCAAGCTTTAAGTCCTTCGGAATAACGGTAAATCCAAGTCTCAGACCGGTAAAGCCCGCGGTCTTTGAAAATGATCTGAACTCTATGGCGCAGTTTCGCGCTCCTTTGCATTCGTAAATACTGTGGGGGATACCGGGCTCACTGATATATGCTTCGTATGCCGCATCATACAGGATCACGGAACCCCTGTCGTTTGCATAGTCAACCCATTTCTGCAGCCTGTCCTTTGTGATGACTGCACCTGTGGGATTATTCGGAAAACAGAGATAGATAAGATCCGGCGTTTCTTCCGGTATATCCGGGGCAAATCCGTTTTGTGCATTACAGGGCATATAGATCACTCCGTCAAACTGACCTCTGTCCTCATCATATGTCCCGGTCCTTCCCGCCATTACATTTGAATCAACATAGACGGGATATACCGGATCGCAGACCGCTATCTTATTGTCCGTGCTGAATATCTCCTGGATATTTCCGCAGTCGCACTTTGCACCGTCGGAAATAAAGATCTCATCGGGAGAGATTTCGCAGCCTCTCGATCTGAAATCCTTCTCCGCTATGATATTTCTCAGAAAATCATATCCGAGATCCGGGGCATAACCCCTGAAGCTCTCAGCCTTACCCATCTCATCCACGGCAGCATGAAGGGATTCAATGATCTTTGGTGCAATTGGCTGTGTAACATCTCCTATTCCGAGACGGATCACCTTTTTATCGGGATTTGCAGCCTCGAACTCTCTTACCTTTTTTCCTATTGCGGAAAAAAGATAGCTTCCGGGAAGTTTCAGATAGTTTTGATTGATCTTTGCCATGATTATACCTCTCTAAATTTCTGCAAACACATAAGTTTCTCTATAAACATAAGCTTCTCTACAAAAAAAACATAACCGCCGGGATGGTTACTATCGCGGCAACCGTAGTGAGTATTATACCGGCCGATATTATATCCTCTTTTACCCCATACTGTTTTGCCATCATTAAAGGCATGTTTCCGGCGGGCATGGCCGCCATCACCGTAACGGTACTTAAGATCAGTCCGTTTTTAATGAAAGGCCTCAGGATGAGTATGAAAATGACGGGTATGAGTATCTGTCTGACCAGTAAAAAAACATACAGCCGCCATCTTGTAAATACCTCTTTCGGAATCATCTGGGCAACGGATACTCCGAGAACAATCATGGACAAAAAGGTTGTGCAGCTGCCGATATATGAAAGGGTTGAACCGATCATATCGGGAACCTTTAAGTCTGCCAGATAGACCGCGATCGTCACTACGGACATGACCGTTCCGGTATTAATTATATCCCTGAGTGAAAAGCTGTCACCATCCGTCCTGTCCGGGTGCTGCAAAAGAGCGGTTTTCTTCATTGACGCGGCTCCGTAGGTATATATCACCAGATTAAACATAAGCCCGCAGATCGATACGAAAATAAGGGATTCGGGGCCAAGGACCGCCGATGCGAAGGGGATCCCTATGAAACCCACATTTCCGAATATGGAAAGCATCCTGTAGGAATATCGTCTGCCTTTTTCCACCCTTAATAAAACAGGTATCAGATAGGACACAGGAATGAGTACGGCATACATCAGCGCAAAGCATAAAAAGGCTGTCCCGAGATCTTTAATACCCGTCTTCTGTTCCTGCGACAATGCCGCGCACAGAAGGGTTATGGGGTTTGTGACATTTACGATGATCCAGGACAGCTGTTTAGCCGTTTCGTTCGACAGATGTTTTTTCTTAAAAAGGTATACTCCGACAAAGATCAGCAGAAATATGATGATCATCTGTTTTTGAACGACCCAAATGTTCATATTGTTTTCTTATTATTCCTTCCCAAACCGATTTACTTCCAGAAGCACTTCTTACATTTATAACAGTTTTCGCCTTTCCTGTCAGCAGGATATTTACCTTTGATACCCATCTTATGCCTTATGCCCACAAGATCCGCTATCTGTTCTCTGGTAAATTCGGTGGGTTCTCCAAGCATTTTTGCCCTGTATAAGAGCTCTGCATAGAATTCGAGAGACTCCATCTTCATATATGCGGATAACAGGTCGGATGACCAGGTAAGGGCACCGTGATTTTCTAACAGCACCGCATCAAAATCGTCAAGATAGCATTCGATGGAATCAGGTATCTCCATGGTAGAGGGCGTTCCGTAAGGTGCAAGGGGCACACAGCCCAGAGAAATAACAGCCTCGGGCATTATGGGAACATTAAGGGGCTGCCCCGTTATGGCAAAGCTTGTGGCAAACTTCGGATGGGCATGAACCACCGAACCCACATCGGGCCTTAAAGCATAAACCCGCATATGCATCTTCACCTCACTGGAAGGACGGAAGCCTTCGTTTGCTTCGAGTACATTGCCCTTTCCGTCAACCTTGCAGATGTAATCCGGGGTCATAAATCCCTTTGATACACCCGTAGGCGTGCAGAGATATTCGTTATCATTAAGCTTAACGGAAATGTTGCCGTCATTTGCGGCCACCATACCGCGGTTGTAGATCCTCCTTCCAATGTCGCAGATCTGTTCTTTGATCTTCTGTTCGTCAAGGCTCATTTTTTTCCTCCAATCCTGATGCTGTCATCCTGTTTTTACCGATATATCATCATCTGTATCATCATCTGTATTCTTTGACTTCAAAAGAGCGCCTTACGCACTCTCTTGCTTCTTTTACATCCGAAAAAATGCCGTCATGTATCATCTGGGCAAGAATATTTCCGATGGCAGTCGCCTCACCGGGACCTGCATCCACACCTGCACCTGTATACCGGGCCGTCAGCCTGTTAAGGTAATCCGCATTTGAACCGCCGCCTATGATATTTATCTTATCATACTCTGTCCCCGTCACTCCTTCAATCCGTTTCAATGTATCCGAATAACATTTTGCAAGACTGTTATATATGACGGCAGCAAGTCCCGGTAGTGTCTCCGGGATCTCCTGTCCTGTTTTTCTGCAGTAATCCTTTACGGCCAAAGCCATATCATCGGGAGACAAAAAAGACGCATCCTGACAATCCACTATACTCTCTATGGTCTCCTTTGATGCAAGCTCACAAAGTTCTGAATATGACATTTCGGGTGCCAGAGCGTTCCTTACGGACTGTATCATCCAAAGCCCCATTATGTTGGTAAGATAAGTGATCTTTCCGCCATAGCCGCCCTCATTGGTAAGATTTGCCATTCTGCTCTTTTCCGAGCAGTTTGGCTTATCCGTTTCCACTCCCATAAGGGACCAGGTTCCGGATGAGATATAGCAGGTCTTATCCCCGTTTGTCGGAACGGCAAGAACAGCGCTGGCCGTATCGTGTGACGGCGGAAGTACAACCTTGCAGTCATAGCCCACCGCCTCTTTTACCTTATCCGTAAGTCCGCCAAGCAGGCTTCCCGGCATTTTTATCTCCCGAAAGATCTTTTTCGGAAATCCAAGCATTTCAATAAGCTCATAATCCCAGTCTTTCGTGTGGGGATCCATGAGCTGGCTGGTGGTAGCTTCCGTATATTCGGATACCTTATGACCGGAAAGCAGAAAATGAAAATAATCCGGGATCATGAGCAGGCTTTCTGCCCTGTCAAGCTCCTCCGGCTTCTGTTTTTTAAGTGCTGCAAGCTGATATATGGTGTTAAATATCGCCTTTTGTATTCCGGTCCTTTCATAGAGCCTGTCCTCGGGAATTGTCTTATACACAAGCCCGTCGATCCCGTCGGTCCTGTGATCCCTGTAACCCACGGCCTGATCCGTGAGCTTATCATCCTTGTCAAGCAGCACATAATCAACGCCCCAGGTGTCAATACCCACACTTACGGGTGTCTTGCCCGCTTCACGGCATTTCCTCATTCCGGTAAGGATCTCTTCGAAAAGCCCATCAATATCCCAGACCAGGGTACCGTCTTTCTCGGTCATTCCGTTGGGAAATCTGTATATTTCTTCAAGACAGAGCCTGCCGTCCCGGATATGACCCAGTATGTGCCTTCCGCTTGAAGCGCCTATATCAATGGCAAGATAGTGATCCATTACCAAACTCCTTTCCAAATTTTTTCAGAATATACCGAAGATCTTGGTCCTGAAAGAATTATAGAGCTTATCATAGGTGGTATAGGAAATATTGGTGTCTTTAAATCTCTTGTTCCAGGCATCTTTTATCCCCGTACAGAGACTGTCCGCACACTCTTCATCAGTTAAAAGGACTGCGGGAAAAACATAGTATATCATGAAAAAATTAAGATCCGCCTGTCTTCTTCCGTTTATCTTTCCTTTTTTCTCAAAAGCATTGAAGATCCCCTCCGCAAAGCTCCTTCCGACCTCGCCTGCCGCCTCAGCCGGATCATCCGAGGCTTTGACAAAGGATATCATCTCATCGATGAAATGTCCCTGCTCCGCCCTGAACCTATTCATATTCGCTTCATAGGAAGCTTTCTTGAGTTTCCTTAACATAAACTCCAGATCGTTGAAAATGACCTCTACATGATCAAGCATAAAACCCTCCGGTATTTTCAGATTATAGAATAACAACACCTTTCCTGAGTATTATATTAGCATAAATTGCGGTTTCTGTGGTCTGAATAATAACGGATGCCTTAGCTCTTGTCTGATCGTAGAATTTCCATTTGTTAATTGTCTGAAATGCGTCCGCACCTCTGTCATCATATTTTGCCACGATCTTCTTGTATTCGTCCCAGATGGGCGTGTCAACCTTTCCTACGTCTCCGGGTTCAAGGGCCATAAGCGTACAGGGAGGATCCTCCTCGCCCTTGGAATTGGGATAGGTGTCAAGAGGGAAAAGCTTAAGTATCGCATCCAAAAGCTCGGGCACGCCCATTCCGTCCGCACGTATAACGCGCTTTCCCATGGTATGTCCGGGGAAATTGCCGTCCGCTATGACAAGCTCGTCCGTATGTCCCATCTCGTCAAGTACTTTTAATAATTCCGGTGATATCTGTGTCGGGATTCCTTTTAACATATATGCCTCCTATTTTTCAAGAAAAGGGACCGGATGATTCCAGTCCCTCCCCCTGAATTACATATAAAATTTTTAGCTCATTTTCGTCCGGTTTTCAGACGTTCGGCGAAACATCGATAACATTAATCGTAAAGGTTCGGAGCGATGTCGTCTGAATCCATGTTTGAGCTGTCATACCAGTAACCGTCTGTTGCGATATCTGATACGGTCTCTCCGTTAGCGATCTTGTAAAGGGTCTCAACGGTTGTTCTTCCCATTGCAAGAGGAGACTGTGTAACAGCACCGAACATCTTGCCGTCCTTGATGGCCTGCTTGATAACCGTTCCTGCATCAAATCCTGCTGCAAGGATGGTTGATCCGGCTTCCGATCCGAGCTTTCCAAGGTTCTCGTCTGCTGAAAGGATTCCTTCTGCAGCAACCTGGTTGGAACCGAAGATACCGATAACGTCTGACTTGTTCATGATAGCTGAAGCCTCTGTTGCGCAAAGCTCAACGGTTGTCTGAGCGGGAACAGCAACCTCGATGATGATGTCTGCCGATGCCTCGTCGCCCTTTTCCTTAGCGCCGTTTACATAGAATTCGTTACCTATAACTGCAACGCTCTTTCCATCTGCCGTAGCAAGCTCTGTGAACCTGTCGATGAATCCGAGGCCACGAAGAGTGATTGACTCCGAAGTAGCTTCCTGGTTAACTTCACCGATCCTTACAGGCTCCGAAGCCGAAGCGATGGTATCCTTAAGTGCTGCGTAAAGGTTATCAGCTGCTGTTGCACCTGCGCCGTAGTTATCTGTTGCGATCGTTGAAAGAACAGATCCTTCGGGAGCATCGGGACATCCTGAGTCAAAGCATACTACAGGGATGCCTGCATCTTTTGCCATCTGCAGAGCGTCAAGACATGCACTCTGATCACAGGCTGCAAGACCGATTCCGCTGGGAGCACCGTTGATGTAGTTGGTAAGCATATTAACCTGATCTGCTATATCAGACTCAGCGTTAGGTCCGTTACACTCAACCTTAACACCAAGTTCTTCCGCTGCCTGGTTAACCCCCTGAACCGCTGCCTGCCAGTATGATGACTGGAAGCTCTTTACAACGATCTTGAAATCAAGGTCGCCTGCTGCTGCATCTGCTGCGGGTGCTTCTGCCTCTGTGGCTACTGCATCTGCTGCGGGTGCCGGTGTCTCTGCTACGGGAACTGCTGCACATCCTGCAAGAAGAGCTGCTGCCATAGCCGTGCTGATGATTGTTGCCAATACCTTCTTCTTCATTTTCTTCCTCCTTAATAGATGAAACTTTTAACTATTTATATGAACTGCAAAGCAGTACATACCGTGATGATTATTTTTTCCCTTCTCTTTTCTTTTTCAGTATATCTACCATTACGGAGCCTATAAGCACGAAACCGGTCACTATCTGCTGCCAGTTTGCCTGAAGACCTATGAAGGGAAGTCCGGTCTTTAACAGACAGATAACAAATACACCGATAAAGGTTCCGATTATGGATCCGGCTCCGCCCGTTGCGGATACGCCTCCGATGATGGCACCGCCTATGGCTTCAAGCTCAAAGCCTGCTCCCGTACCGGGAAGAACCGTTTTGAAAACAGCCGAATAGGCTATGGAGGCAAGGGCCGCAAACAGTCCGGATATGGTATAGGCCATAATGTGATAGAACTTTACGTTTATACCGGAAAGAATGGCCGCTTCCTTATTACTTCCTATGGCGATGGTATACCTTCC
>JAIKZD010000128.1 GCA_024682555.1 Lachnospiraceae bacterium
TAGTAAAGCCCTAGAACCTATTAATGTGGGACTTAGAAATCTCCAAAAGAGATTAGATGTTGCTTTTGAACCATTGATAAAAGCACTGAAGCCGTTGAGGGCTTATGCCATTTTTGGCGAGAATCAGTTTACATATTTTAGATCATTAAATGCTAATGAGGTTGAAGAAATCCTCTCATGCGATGATATGGATTCTTATTTGACAGATAGAATTGAGAGCAATGATTTTGTTTTGCTAGAAGAAATAATGGAGGTTTGCTAAGACTCACATTTGTTGTCTGATACAAATACAAGAATTAATTGATGCCGGTGTTATAACGGAAATGTAATTGTTTACATTTCCCGGAGCTTCCGTTAAAGGGAAATATTGAAGAAAACAAATACAAATTGTATTATCAGGATACCGGACTTCTGGTATCAGCATTGGATGAGGAGGCGCAGGAGGATCTTAGAGTAAATAAGAACCTTGGAGTATATAAAGGTGCTCTGTATGAGTATTTTGCAGCCGAGGCTTTTGTTAAGCAGGGACTGGGCCTGTATTATTTCAAAAAAGAGACCTCTACTTTGGAGGAAGATTTTTTCGTGAGAACGCAGATTAATCTGATTCCTGTTGAGGTCAAATCCAATAGTAATCAATCGAAATCATTATCTTCGTTGATAAAAAACGAAAACTATAGTGATATCGCTTATGGAATAAAACTTGGGGAATTTAACGTTGGATATGCGAATGATATATATACATTCCCGTATTTCTGTGTATTCAAGATGAAGGAGTATTTAAGCAAAAAGAAGCCATAAGGATGAAAACTGGAAGTACAGGTATTATTGGAATAATGGAAGGATTGGTATGAATTTATTGATTTATGATCGGGACATCACGATCAGTGATTCCATAAAGGAAAAATATGATCGGGAAATACATGCCGATGGCAGGTATGCTCCCTGTCAGGGCTGTTTTAAGTGTTGGACAAAAAATCCTGCGACCTGTGTAATGACTGATTCACTGCAGGAGATATGCAGGATACTCGGACAGGCTGATGATCTGGTGATAGTAACGGAGAACTGGTATGGCAGTTACAGTGCCTCTGTAAAAAACCTTTTGGATCGTTCGATCGGATCGTCAACCCCGATGAGCACCTACAGAGGGAAGCAGATGCACCATACACTCAGATATGGGAAACATAACAGCTTCAAGGTTTATGTCACGGGTGATGTCAGTGACGGGGAAAAAGAAACGTGGAAGCTTATGGTTAAGAGAAATGCCATCAATTGGGGATATTCCTCCTATGAGGTCAGTTTTGCGGATCATATGGAGGAAATCTGCTGATGAAAACAGTATTTATAGACTGCAGTCCAAAGAAAAAGCTGAGTGCCTCCGGATTCATCATGGGTGTTACTGCTTCGCTTGTTCTGGGGATAAAAAAGAAGGAAAAACTGAAAACCGCTGCAGATCATGAAAGAGTTTTAGATCAGATCTCGGATGCAGACACGGTGGTTTTTTCCATGCCGCTGTATGTGGATGGGGTACCGTCACATCTGCTTCCTTTTCTGAAGAAGATGGAAATGTTCTGCCGTGAAAACAGTAAGAATTTAAATGTTTATGTGATCGCAAACAACGGTTTTATAGAAGGAAAACAGAACGAACCTCTGATGCAGATCATGGAGAATTTCTGTAAACGAAGCGGGATAAAATGGTGTGGCGGTCTCGGCATCGGCGGCGGAGTAATGATGAATGTAATGCGTATTCTGCTTGTGGTTTTTCTGGGAATAGCGATACTTCGTACACTTCTGTCCGGGATAAATGAAGGAACTTTTTTTCAGGCCTGGCCATGGGTCATCTACGGTAAACAGATACTGGAAGTTCTGGTTCTGGGATGCGGCATAATCGTCTTTGATATTTGGCTTGCGGTCTGTATCAACGGAAAAAAAGAATATGGCAGGCATTATACACGTATCATGCTGCCATCGTTTGTATTCATCATCTGCGCAGATATCTTTTTTACATTGATATCAGTATTTCAGGGTGGAATATTCAGGGGATGGATGTCAAAGAAAAAACCGACACGGTGAAACTCTGTTTTCACGGGCATCATATTCTTCGGCAGATTAAATGGAAACGGCGCAGAACCTCTGCGCCGTTTCCATATTCACCATATTTAATTGTCATTTAGAGCTTTGTCCTCCTTTTGTGATTTAGAATGCAAATGTTATTTTGCTTTCTTGATTATTTATACGAGGGGAAAAATGCGGGGCAGAAAAACTTAAAAGTTTTTTTCCGCAGTTCTCTGAAGATATTTTGGAGCTGAATTGCTGATAATTCCCTTTACCCGCTCTGCAACACATATGCATTTCACGCAGAAAAAAGTGCGTTTCACGCATGACTTATAATATGACAGGTATCCTGAGCCGATAAAATAAACAGCCTGTGGTGTATTCAGAGAGAACCGTAAACACAGGGGATCCGGAACACAGAGGATCACGAATACATAGGGTCCAAAACACAGAGAGCCGGAACAAAAAATATGGATCGGAATCTTAAGATCGCCATCTGCGACGATGAAAAACCCATAAGGGATCATATAAAAAAATGCGTACTGGAAATTGATCCGTTTGTTACGGTGGAACAATATCAGGACGCTGCTTCCATGGTGTCTGCAAGTTTTGATGCTGATATCCTGTTTCTTGATATCCGGATGCCTGGGATGGACGGGATGAAGGCGGCCAGAATACTCAGAACAATGGGAAACAGGACTGTCATAGTATTTGTTACCGCCATGGAGGAGTATGTCTTTAAGGCGTTTGATGTGGGAGCGGTACAGTACATAGTAAAACCCTTTGATCGAAACAGGCTTATTGATACCATAAAAAAAGCAATGGTACTTGCAGAAGAAAAGATAAATATCGATTCGGCCCTTGCACAGCTTAACGGTTCCGATGAAGTAAAGCGATCCATAACCATCAGATCAGGAGGCATCAACCGAAGGGTTATCCTTGCGGAAATTCTGTATGCCGAGGTACTTGAACACCGCATCATCCTTCATATGAAGGATAAAGAAAGGATAGAGTATTACGGGAAAATGTCAGATCTTGAAAAGGCAGCGGGTGAAGATTTTTTCAGAGTTCACCGGGCATATCTGATAAATCTTGCGGGAGTAAGGTCCTATGATTCAAAAGCGGTGACGGTTTCGGGAGAGGATATTCCCGTTGCCAGAGGAAAATACCGGGAACTGGTAAAAGCATATCTTTCTTATCATACGCGTAAGGAGAATCTGTGATGGGATACATAGTTTCAAACTTTGAATCATTTGCGGATATATACATCCGGTGCCTGGTCACAGCATACATTTTCGGTATGGCTTTAATACTCGGACTGTGGCTCAGACCTTTTGTCCGGGAACACAGAGCAGCATATACGGCAGCTGTATTTTATTTTTTCCTTCGGTTTATATATTATCTGATCCCCATAGACAGCGATCTTCTTCAGGGGATTTCTCCGGTGATAGTATTCATATCTTTTTTCATTGCGTGGCTGTCCGATAAAAAGCGTAATCCCATACAGAAACTGTTTCTTGGCATACTGTTTCATGTGATGAGCTTTCTGACTTATGAAATATCCGTGGAAACAGGTCTTTTTGAAAGGGAGTTTATTTCGGGATTTGACTGGTATCATACCGACGCCGGTGCGATCGCCGCAGAGTTTATGATCTGGAACCTTATCGATTATACTCTGGCGGGGATCCTGATGTTCGCATCAACACGGATCGTTCATAAGATATACAGAAGAAAATCAGATGAACTGTCATGGAAAGAGCTCCTTATCCTGCTCACTCCTTCATGGGCCATCCTTATAGTAAAACCTATCATGCTTGCATATTTCAGGCTCTGGATGGACGGGATCGGTAACGGCAGCATTAAGGAAAATGTTCCCGCAAGTATTTACCGTATGGGGTTCTGCATTCTGTCGATGATGTCCTTAGTGTTTATCATAATGCTTTACCAGAATATAAAGGAATCAAAAGAAAATGATTTTGCAATTCAGGCCATAGAGAATCAGACCGAAGATATCAGGAGACACATGGGGCAGATAGAGGAAATGTATGAAAAAATAAGAGCCATGCGTCACGATATGGGCAATCATATAGCCGTGACAGAGGGTCTGATCGCAAGCGGGGAACGGGAAGCTCTTGATGATTATATATCGGAATGGAAAAAAAGCTATAAGGAATCCGAAATACCGGTAAAAACAGGCAACCCCGTTACCGATGTTGTGATTTCAGAATTTGCGGGCCGATTTGAGAAAGAGGGTATATTTTTTGAAAATTCATTTCGTTATCCGGAAGGGTTGCGGATCAATCCGTTTGATATGAGCATAATGATCACAAATGCTCTTCAGAACGCCTATGAGGCATCCACAGTCTCGAAAGAGCCTTTCATAAAACTCACTTCCGTGCTTTCTGACAATACATTTATCATCAATCTGAAGAATCGCACGGAGAGCCCTGTATTTATCGATCCTGAGGAAGATCTGCCTGTTTCGTTAAAGAATGAAGACGGTCACGGATACGGCCTCAAAAACATAAGGATGATAGCCCGGAAATATAAAGGCGATATCGATATCCGTCAGGAAGCGGATAAGGATGGCTGTGTCTTTATACTCAATATCATGCTCATCGGCTGAGCTGCTGTTTGTGTCATAAAAAATGCACTTCACGTCAGATCTGTTGAATATCCGGAAAAACCTCCGATACTGAGATCAGACAACATTATTATCGTTGTCCGGAAACGGATTTCATATTTCAAAGGAACAGGAGGTTCATAAAAATGTCAACAATAAGACAGACTTCAAACAATGATTATTATGATGAAACCTATGGCGGGAAGAGCCCGGGCCGCGGCAACGATTTTTTGGCCGGTCTGAATGTCAATACAGGCGGTAACGGCGGGGCTTCGTATGGTCTGAGCGACTATGCCATGATCAAAAACGGTTCATACGGAAAACTTGTGAAAGCGTACTACGCTCAGGAGAAATCGCAGAAGGCTTCGGAAACAAAGGAGAGCGTATCAAAACTCAATCTGATGGCCGCAAATGCCGGAGGAATGGCAAATGCGGCGAAAGCTCTGATGGACGACTCTCTCTGGCAAAAGAAGATCATTAAAGAAAAGGATGAGAAGACCGGGGAAGAAACCACAAGTGAGGATTACGACTGGGAGGCTATAATCGGGGCGGTTAAAGGGTTTATAGAGAATTATAACAGCACCGTATCTTCCGCGGGGAAATCCGATACAAAGGGCGTGTTAAGAAATGCTGCATTCATGGTGAATACAACGGCTGCATACAAGAAAACACTTGAAAAGGCCGGTATTACCATAACAGGTGCAAACAAACTGGAGCTGGATGAGGAAGGGCTTAGGAATTCCAATATTTCGACGCTTAAGACACTTTTTACCGGTTACAATTCTTTTGCAAACAAGATGGCAGCGAAGGGAAATACGATAGCAAATGAGGCTGCAGGTGCCGGCGGAACATATACCGGCGGCGGTAAATACAATGATACGCTTTCAAAGCTTGTATCAGGCAGGATTGATATCAGGGAATAACGGGATTCGGCTATGAGAGCATGGATGATAAAGGAGGTTCGGAAAAATGTCAATGAACACAGGAACAGACTATTCACTTTACAAAACAGGATACACAAATACAGGGCTTTTGCATTCAAAGAAAGCTGATGAGGCAGAATATGGCAAATCCCCGGGATCGGTAAGCGGGAAAGTGAAAGAGTGGGGAGAGAACAATGAAAAGACCGGAAACATCCGGCCGGACGACAGTGACGGGGTTATCTATGAAAAGTCCGGAGAGCCGAAGGATAATTCCACATACTCCATCAACAAAATGAGTGCTTCCGACAGAGCAGCCATAGTTGATCGGATGAAGGAAGATGCCAGGCAGCGGGAGCAGCAGCTTATAGATATTGTTAAAAAGACCGTTGCCGATCAGGCAGGAGCATACGGAAAGGCAGCAGGAAACGATATCTGGACGCTTCTTTCGGGGGGTAAAGTCAGGGTATCCGAAGCCGAGAGGATACAGGCACAGAAAGATATAAGCGAAGACGGTTACTATGGTGTCAGACAGACATCACAGAGGCTGTTTGACTTCGCCTGCGCCCTTGCCGGGGATGATGTGGATAAGATGAAAGAAATGCAGAAGGCCATGGAAAAGGGATTCAGGCTCGCAACAAAATCATGGGGAAAAGAAAAACTTCCGGGAATCTGCGGGGATACATTTGATGCCGCAAACAAACTGTTTGAGGAGTATTACAGGTCTAAAGAACCGGGAGCGGATCTTTCGGCCGGGGATACACAGTAACACGGATGTAACGTTTTAAGATACCTGATGGAGGACTAAAAATGGCAATTACCAATATCATGACGGCGTCACTATTGTCGGCGGATAATTCCGTGAAAATGGCAATGATACAGCATGGCACCAAAAACAGTATGGATGGACAGGCAGGTATTCTCAAAGCCGAGATAAAACTTGACTCCGGCAGAGGAGCCGATGTTACAAAGAAAAAGGAAGAACTTAAGGAGACGGAAAAAAAGGCTTCGGAACTCGAAGGTTCCATGATGAACACTCTCTCCGAAACAAACGATGAGCTGAAGAAAGCCGCAAAGGAAGATCTGGAGGCAGGGAGAGCCGAAAAGACCGAAGAGAAGAAAAAAGCCGAAAAGACCGAAGAGAAAAAGAGGGCAGAAACCTCGCCTGAGGGAGCTGTTATCGATGTTGTTGTGGATGGCGTAACCCCGGAAAAAGGTCTGCCGGAAACGATGGGTGTCTCCGTGGATAAAAAGATATGATATAATAATCACACCGGCAAGGTCACCGATAACCCGGATACAGGACCGGCCGGTGTCCTCTTTATAAAGGCAAAAATATATGCCGGGATAAAACGGAAAAACAGGAAAATGAGCTGATGAGTAAAAAAGCGGTAGTTGCAGGGCATATCTGCCTTGATATCACACCGGCCATAACCGGCCGAAGAGCAGAACACATGCAGGATATCCTGAGACCCGGAAAGCTTCTCACTGTGGGCAGCGCGGATATACATACGGGCGGTGCGGTTGCAAATACAGGACTTGCTATGAAGCTCCTCGGAGCCGATGTTACGCTGATCGGCAAGATCGGTGATGATGAGTTCGGTGATATAGTTACAAACATCATGACAAAGTACGATGCAAAGGACGGGCTCATAAGAAGCAGGGGCGATCATACATCATATTCGATCGTTATAGCTGTTCCGGGACTTGACAGGATGTTCATGCACGATCCGGGGGCAAATGATACCTTCTGCCTTGATGATCTTCCTATGGATAAGATAGAAGGGGCGGCACTGTTTCATTTCGGGTATCCCCCTGTCATGAAGCGCATGTATGAAGATGACGGTTCGGAACTGGTAAGGATCATGAAAAAAGTGAAGTCCATGGGCACCGCAACAAGTCTTGATCTTACGGCGGTAGATCCCGATACCGAATCCGGAAGGGCCGACTGGAAAAAAATACTTAAAGAGACTCTTCCTTATGTTGATATTTTTGTTCCCAGCATAGAAGAGATCATGTTCATGATCTGCAGAGAAAGGTATGAAGAGATATCCCGGGAGGCAAAGGAGGATGATTTTGTAGTCCATACGGATATAGAGCGGGATGTGATCCCCGTGGCAAAACAGTGCCTTGACATGGGGGCAGGAACAGTACTTGTAAAATGCGGGGAAAAAGGGATTTATTATCAGACATCTGACAGAGAGAGGATGGCGCAGACCGGAGCGAACCTTGAGCTTGATATATCGGCCTGGGAATCAAAAAGCGGATTTGTGAAAAGCTTTGTACCGGACCGTGTACTGTCGGCAACGGGGGCGGGGGATACAGCCATAGCAGCTTTCCTTACCTCAGTATTAAAGGGATACGCACCCGATGTCTGTACGAAATATGCCGCTGCCACGGGAGCCCTGGCGGTAAGCGAATATGATGCGCTGTCGGGTATAAAGAGTTTTGAAGAGATAGATAAGAGGATAGAAAACGGCTGGAAGGAGAATTGACGTATGCTTGTAAATCTGAATGAGATATTGATCCCGGCACAGAAGGGCAGGTATGGTGTCGGATTTTTCAATGCGGTCAATGTTGAGATGGCACGTGCGATCATAGAGACTGCAGAGGAGATGAAAGCGCCCGTGATAGTCGGCACTGCAGAAGTACTGCTCAAAACGACCGAACTGGTCAATGTTGCGGATTACCTTATTCCAATGGCGAAGCGCGCATCCGTTCCGGTATGCGTCCACTATGATCACGGACTTACATTTGAGAGGTGCATGCAGGCTCTGGATCTTGGCTTTACATCCATAATGTATGACTGTTCAACACTCCCTTATGAGGAGAATACCAGGCAGCTCAGGCATATGGTCGGGATCTGTCATGACAGAAACGTCACGGTTGAAGGTGAACTGGGTCATGTGGGTGACAACGAAGGCTCTGGCAGGCTTGAACGTCCGGAGGACTATTATACCGATCCCCGTCAGGCTGAAGATTATGTAAGAAATACCGGTGTGGATGCTTTGGCGATCGCAGTGGGAAATGCTCACGGTGATTATAGGTTTGCGCCAAAGCTTGATTTTGAACGCATACACATAATAGCGCAAAAAACAGGTATCCCCCTTGTGCTTCACGGAGGCAGCGGGCTTTCCGATGATGATTTTACACGTGCTGTGGCGGAAGGTATATGCAAGATCAACATTTTTACCGACATAGACAAGGCCGGTAAAACAGGAACGGAAAAAGGCATTGCATCGGGCGGCAGGTCAATGTGTGACCTTATTCCTTACGAAATCGAAGCAATGAAGGACGTTGTCAGACACAAGATAAGTCTGTTTATGGGAAGATCACATGCGTATATTGATCGTTGAAGATGAAATAAGAATAAGTGAAGGCATAGAAAAACTCCTGCACAAGATAGACAGCGGGTTTGAAATAGTCGGAATGGCAGCAGACGGGATGGAAGGCCTGAAACTCAGCAGACAGCTGCATCCCGATCTGATCATCACGGATGTTCAGATGCCGGAAATGGACGGTCTTAAGATGCTGGAAGCCGTTTATGAGGAAGGCATAATGACAAAGGCAATAGTGATAAGTGCTTATTCCGAATTTGAATACGCCAGGGGAGCGATGAAACTGGGTGTGACGGAATATCTCTTAAAGCCCGTAAACTTAAGCGAGTTTACCAATGCTCTTGAAAACATAAAGCGGCAGATAGCTGAGGATAATCGAAAGAAACCGGATAAAGTCGGTACTCTGGATCAGATAATGCGTGAACTTATAGGAGGGAGACTGCAGGTTGATGATGATACCGAAAGCTACCTTTTCAATACCTTTAATGTTTCCACACAACAGCAGTTTATTCTTATTGTTGCTTATCTTGGGGACCAGTATGCCGCAGATGCCGAAAAAGGCAAAACCGGCCTTTCCCATTCGCTTTCCCTGTATGAGGGCATCAGCTATCTGAGCCTTGAGATCGAGTATTTAAAGTCGGTGGTATCGATAATCTACAACTGTCCGGATCCTGCTGATTTTGAGCGCTGGGTTCAGTACCAGCTCCTCAATTCTCTTACGGATAACGCCGCCATAGGGTATACCGTCGTTGATTCAATGACGGATCTGAGGGCCGGGGTCGACCGCCTGTTTCCCTATATGGACTGGAATATTTCCTTTGAGGACAGTGTTCTTATTTCGTATCCCAAGATCACCCGGATACAGACTTCTATGTGCGTGTATCCCCAGGATATCGAAGTAAAAATGAAATCTGCCATCTGTGCCTCAGACCACAGAAAAGAGAGGGAGCTGCTCGATCAGTTTTCGGATTATTTCCGGGACGGCAAAGTCTATGATCCGCATGAGATAAAGGAAAGCTATGTCCGCTTTATCTGGGCGGTGATCGAAACCGCCAAGGGAATCGGAAACATCGGCGCGGGCAGGATAAGCCAGCAGAAACTGTTAGAACGGATAATGAATGCCAGGATCCGCGAAGAACTCTACGATGTCTGTGAAATGATCGCCGAAACACTCGATCAGAATGAGGACACAGAGGACTCCGACAATCTTACGGTCCGCCGGGCAAAAAGTATGATAGGTGAATTCTATCATACAGGGATCACGTTAGATGAGATCGCTTCCAGGCTCGACATAACTCCCGAATACCTGGGGACGCTGTTTCGTAAGGAAACGGGTGTCACCTTCAGTACATATATAAAAAAATACAGGATCCAGAAGGCAAAAGAACTTCTTATAGGCACTTCTTTAAAGCTTTATGAGATCGCCGACAGGGTGGGATACTCCGATCCCAAGTATTTCAGCAAGGTGTTCAGGGACAC
>JAIKZD010000130.1 GCA_024682555.1 Lachnospiraceae bacterium
TAAAGGATGAACTGTAGCTGCCGTGCACATGGCCGTGCAGCATGAAAGTCGGCTGGTAAAAATCCATCAGCTGGTCAAAGCATTTATAGCCAATATGCGGCAGATCCTCCATATCCCCGTAGCCGAATGCCGGGGCATGAGTGACCAGGATGTCAAAACCTTTTTTGTATATTATACCCGGAGTGGCATTCCTTATTTTTTTTGCCATCTCCTTTTCGGTAAACATGTAGGGGCCGGGCTTGTATTTCATAGACCCTCCAAGGCCCAATATCCTTACCCCCTTATGATCGTATATCTTTCCGTCAATATTTATACAGCCCTCCGGCGGTTTTTCCACATAGCGGCTGTCATGATTTCCCGGCACATAAAGGAGCGGCACCGTCGTCATGGTCACAAGAAATTCAAGATATGCTGCAGGAAGATCTCCGCAGGATATTATCAGCTCAACACCCTTAACTCTTTCAGGATCGTAATAATCATATAAGGCTTTGCATTCTTCATCCGCAACCACAAGAATCTTCATGTAACCTTCCTTTAAGCCTCCTTTGGTATGATACCGTCAACATTGTCATTAAGCCAGTCCATATTGATTATATCCCTTACCTCTATAGACCTTTTACCGCTTCCCGGATCTGCCGTTTTGCTTTCGTGATCTCCGAGGATCAGCCTTTCCCGGGAGTGGATCTCACCTGAAAAAGGATTGACCGCTCCTTCAATAATGGCATTCCTCATGAATCCGATAAGTCTTCTGACCTGATAGGGTACATCCCCCAGTCTGATATCCGTAACCCCGGTCGAAAGCCCGAAATAATAATTTGAGGATCTCGACCTTCCCCCGGCCGTTGAAATATCCCATGTATCTTCAAGTACCGATTGTATTATACCCGCATAATATCTGCCCCAGACATAAAAAGGTGCCCCCAGGAATGTCCTCCCGCCATCATCATTATTTAAATATACTCCTCTTTTCCTTGCCATATCTGCCTTGTCCGGAGAATATTCATTATCGGCCCACAGTCTGATACCTCCCCTTCCCCATTCGTCCATACACTCATCATACGAAGAAAGAGACGACCATTTAAGGGATATCCTGCAGTCAGGATCGATCATTGCAGCTCCCAGGGCAAAGGCGTTAATATTTGAGATCTTTCCGGGCGTGGGCCTGTCACTTAGATAGCCTATGGTATGGCATTTGTCCCCGTGTGTAAGAAGTGACTGTCCGGCAAGAATACCGCACAGAAAGGATGCTTCGTAGAATCTTGCCCCATAGCTCCTCACTCCGGAATATGCCTCATCCAGGGAACAGTTCAGGAATTTAACATCCGGATTATCTACAGAAAGCTTTAATGTATCATTTAACATATCCGGACTTACAGTGAAGATCATGCTGCATTTATCCTTAAGAGCCCGTTTTGCCGCCTCCTGTATGCCTTCTTCTCCGTCTTTTTTCACATAAAAATCCGTACTGACCCTGTTTCCCAGCTTCTCCTGGGCATAGAGTCTTCCCGCCTCATGTCCGTCCACCCACCTGGAATCATCTATTTCTGCATCGTATATAAAGGCCACCTTAAGCGGTCTTGAGGCTGTATAATAAAGATCCCGCTTTATCATGCCGCTTAAGCGAAAATGTTCGGATGCTTCCACCGGACCGGATATGTATGAAACATTTTTCTCATCGCTGCTGTCAAAAAGCTCATCCCTCATTCTTTTGATATTTGACCGTATTGCCGATGAACTCTCATCAAGAAGGGTCAGCAGAGGAAAAACGGTGATATAGATCAAAAAGGAATCCCCACAGGTCAGATCCCCTGTATCATCCCCCGAGATCACCTTTTCATATTCCCTGGAAAAATAGGTATAGGCAGTCTTGACATTATCTATAGTCTCATCCGGCCATTTTTCATTTAAATTGCATCCTGCAAATCCCGCAAGCTTTTCATAGTATCCCGCCACAGTCATTCTTATCATGAAAAGACCGGACACATCATAAAACTTTAAGTATTCGTTATAAACCTTCAGATCATTATCTTCGGATTCCACAGGCAAAAGCCTTGTTACATCGGCAAGGATAAATTCAGCCCCGATATATTTTGAAACCGAGACCCTTTTATTACCCTCTCCCACATAATAGTTTCCCAGATATTCATAGCATGTTATGGCATCCCTTACTCCTTCTTCGATGCAGGAATCATAAAGGGACGACCACTTGGCGGCAAATTCTGTTCCTTCTCCAAGCAGCGGCATGAAATTATTTGCAAAGGCATTGTTTCTCGACTCGGCCTTATTGCCGACTATCATGCTTATGGGAAGCTCATGCAGCCCGAGATTTACCTTCCCTCTGATGTCCTTTTCTTCAAGAAAGGAATCCAGCACGGGAAGATAAGGTGATATTCCCTTTATCCTGGCTCTTGATGCGGCACTTTTCCCCTGTTTTAATGCATTTTTGTAATCATCTCTCATAGATCACTCTCCGGCGGACCCGACTGTGGCAAAGCCAATTATCTGAACATCTTCAAGCTGGGCAAAAAGCTCATCAAACCTGCTTTCTGCCTCCTTTGATGAGTATTTTGAAAAATCCTCATTTTCCTTCCTTAAATGGTATGTGGCATTACCCTCTCCGTCATATTCAACATAAACCTCCTCGATTATGACAAGCTCATGATCCCTTATCGTATACAGTCTCATGAAGTGGTTGCCACCGACATATAGAATGTCGTCCTTTACCGAAAGCGGATAGGCCGTACCTCCGGCACATACAGAACCGATATCGATCACCTTTCCGTCATCATCATAATCAAAGATCCTTGCATCGATCGCTGCATCGGTATCATCATCATACTTGTATGTTCCGCTCGAAATAAGCAGTGCTCCTGACTGGCCTATATTTACATTGACATAGCCCCTTCCCTCTTCAAGCCTGTCAACTATCTGCGTAAGTGTATCACATCCCTCCGTATCAACATCAAAAAGATCTTCCTGCTCTATATAAACCTTCGAGGGATCAAAATCTCCTGTTTTACTGCCGGAATCTTCTCCGATAACCGTAAATTCGATGACCGGCTGTTTTTCTCTTTCAGATATGAGTTTATCAAATTCTTCCCTGCCTCCCGTGAAATCCTCATCATGTTCGTAATCATTTCCGGGCCGCAGATATCCGGTAAATTCTCCGTCTCCAGAACCGATATCATCAACTACGTAATCCTTACACATTATCGATCCGATATCACTTACAACATAGGTTTCATAGGTATGATTATCTCCTCCGTAAATTATACCATCCTCACCTATACGCAGCGGATAAGCTGACCCGTTTCCCGTCAGCAGGGTCATCTGCTGCGGTTTTCCGTCTGACATTACATATGATGAAGCTTCACAGGCACTCTTATCTGCTTCAAAAACCAGTTCGGTTATAAGCAGGACCTTGTCACTGCTTCCCATTACATCCACAAGCGCATATCCCTGTCCCTGCTTAAGATAAGATATAACCTCATCATAATCCTTAAAGTCTGTGACTCCTGACTGAAACTGCAGGAAATCACCATACATTTCTGCCTCATCGCTTCCATCTCCGTCATACATGGCCTCAGCAATCGCCTGTATGTCAAAGCCATCGAGATCCTCAGCAGTTGCCAGCAGACAGCAGGATATTCCCGTATCCTTGTCATACCAGCTTATAAGGTCAGCCATTTCCATATCGTCCTTATAGCGATAACTCTTTACAGGTATATCTTTGCCTCCCAGCTTTGAAGATATGCCTTCATCGGATGTGTTCCATTCATAATAAGCTCCGGAAATATCCTCTTCTTTTCCCGTCTTTTGCGCTCTTGCTACAAATCTGACATCCTTATATTCGGGCATTTCAAAATTAAGCTGCAGCATGGGGCCATATCCTTCTTCAACATCCTTCATGATACTCCATACAGGATTTTTTGCTCCTTCCGGTGCTTTAAAAAGATTTGCGCAGGCCTCACGGGCCTCTTCTTCACTTATATCACTCCATGGATTACCGATATAACTGACTTCCTCTTTCTCTTCTTCCCTCTTATCCTCTGCTGCTTCGCCTTGTCCGGATGATGCCGATCCGGCACATCCGCTTATTACAAATGCAGTAAACAGAGCCATCACAGTAATTATCAATAATCTCTTTTTCATAATATATCTCCTTTTTTATTTTCTTATGTTTTTTTATTATACGACATAAGGTGAAAAAAAGCCAAAATCAG
>JAIKZD010000027.1 GCA_024682555.1 Lachnospiraceae bacterium
AGCGTTTTCACCCTTTACTGAAAAGGAGAATCTCATGAAGCAAAAAAGTGTATTGATCCGAAAACGGAATTTTTATGGATGGCTCTTTTTGCTGCCATCAGTCATTCTGATCGCGGTTATGAGCTTTGTGCCCGCCATCAATGCCTTCATTACCTCATTTAAAACCGGTAACGGCGCGGATCTTAAATTTTCGGGTATCACCAACTATTCAAGGATACTTAAGGATGCGGTTTTTACACAGTCCATAAAAAACTGTTTTTTCTATCTGATAATACAGGTACCGGTAATGCTTATCCTGGCATTGATCCTTGCATCCATGTTAAACAACAATAAGCTTCGTTTTAAGGGAATACTGCGTACCTGCATCTTTTTGCCCTGTGCAACTTCCCTTGTGGCATATTCGATCATTTTCAGGACACTCTTTGCGACGGACGGGTTTGTAAATCTTATAGCCACTAAGCTTCATATCATCTCCGAACCGTATAATTTTCTTGCTCATCCGACAAGCGCAAAAATAGTCATAATAATCGCACTCATATGGAGATGGACGGGCTATAATATGGTCTTCTATCTTGCCGGTCTTCAGAACATCGAATATTCGATCTACGAGGCGGCAAAGATCGACGGGGCCTCCTCTTTCAGCACCTTTACAAAAATAACTGTTCCGCTCCTTAAGCCGACGATATTACTTACCGCCATAATGTCCACCAACGGAACGCTCCAGTTGTTTGACGAATCGGTCAACCTGACAAACGGCGGACCCTCAAACGCAAGCATTACCATGTCCCATTACATATATAATCAGGCGTTTCAGGGAGTTCCGAAATTCGGATACACATCGGCAATGTCCTTTGTGATCCTGTTCTTAGTGGCTATTCTTGCCGCGATACAGATGAAGGTAGGTGATAAGCGTGACTGAAAGATCAAGAACATTTATTTCATACGTAGTACTTATACTTGCATCGCTACTCTCTGTCTTTCCTCTTGTGTGGATGATCATTGCTTCCACCAACAGAACGGTCGATATTATCGCCGGAAAACTGACTTTCGGTACGCAGCTTGCGGTAAATTATAATAATCTTATCGCCAATCAGGATATATTCAGGGGATTTTTAAATTCCGTAAAGTACTCCGTTCTGCAGACGGCCGTTTCCATCCTCATCTGTTCACTTGCGGGATATGGCTTTGAGGTATACCATGATAAGGTAAAGGATACTCTTATGGCGATCATACTGATGTCGATGATGATACCCTTCGTGGCATTGATGATCCCGTTGTTTAGGATGTTTTCTAAGGCCGGCCTGCTTAATTCCACCCTTGGTTTTATCCTTCCGTCGCTGTCTACACCCTTCCTTATAATGCTGTTTCGCTCTGCGGCAAGATCTTTTCCTTCCGAGATGATAGAGGCGGCAAGGATCGACGGGCTGTCTGAATTCATGATCTTTTTCAGGATGTTCATCCCGACCATGCGTTCAACCTTTGCGGCGGCTGTAACGGTGACTTTTATGAATGCCTGGAACAATTACATCTGGCCGAAGGTCATTATGCAGGACCAGAAGGCACAGACGCTGCCCATGATGATAAGCAATCTTACAAGCGGATATTTCACGGACTACGGAGCCCTGATGCTGGCCGTACTGATAACGACGCTTCCCACGGCAGTGCTTTTCCTTTCGCTGCAGAAGAACTTTGCCGAGGGTATTACCGGAACCGTTAAGTAGTAACATCTACATTGCCCTATGATTTGGACAGACAGGATCTGTCCGTCAGACAGAAAAGGAGTTTATGGATATATGCTTAAAAACAGAGGCATTAACAAAGTACTCTACGGAGGCGACTATAATCCCGAACAGTGGGATGAGAGAACAAGGGATAAGGATATGATCCTGCTTGATAAGGCGGGGATTGATATCGTGACCTTGAATGTATTTGCCTGGGCGATGATCCAGCCCTCGGAAAATGTGTATGATTTTTCCGATCTTGACAGTATCGTAAAGAGAGTCACAGATAAGGGAATGAAGATCTGCATGGCAACCTCCACCGCGGCTTATCCCGCCTGGATGGCAAGGAAATATCCGGATATCCTTCGGGTCGACTATCAGGGAAGAAAGAAAAAATTCGGAGCAAGACACAACGCCTGCCCCAATTCCGAAACCTACAGAAAATTCGCTCCCCTGCTTGCAGGGAAACTGGCGGAACATTTTAAAGACTGTGACAGCATAGTTGTCTGGCATATTAATAACGAATACAGTGGCAGCTGTTACTGTGAGAACTGCGAGAGAGCCTTCAGGGGATGGCTTAAGGGAAAATACGGAAGCCTTGATGAGCTTAACAGAGCCTGGAATTCTCCCTTCTGGAGCCACGTTTTCTATGACTGGGATGAGATAGTTGCTCCGAACGAGCTCTCCGAATATCAGGGCGGGGAGAAGAGCCAGTTTCCCGGACTGGCTTTGGATTACGCCCGGTTTATGTCGGATTCCATTTTGCAGAATTACAAGGATGAGAGAGATGCCATAAAAAGCGTGATACCCGATGCCGTATGTACCACCAATATGATGAATCTCTTTAAGGGCCTTGATTACCGCAAATGGGCAAAGGAGATCGATATTGCCTCCTGGGATAACTATCCCCAGAGGTTTACCGCTCCCTTTTATGATTCTTTTGCCCATGAGCTTATAAGGGGACTGAAGGGCGGAAAACCCTTCATGCTGATGGAACAGTCTCCCTCCGTTACGAACTGGATGTCGGTGAATTCCTTAAAGCGTCCGGGGGAAATGAGAAGATACAGCTATGAGGCAATGGCTCACGGCGCGGACACACTGATGTTTTTCCAGATGAGACAGTCGCCTGCCGGAACGGAAATGTATCACGGTGCCGTCATCGATCATTCGGGAAGAGAAGATACCAGAACCTTTAAGGAATGTTCCCTTTTCGGAGAGGAGCTTAAAAAGATCGGTGATCTTACTCTTTCGGGGAAAGCGCCGTCAGAATGTGCCATAATATTTGACTGGCCGACCTGGTGGGCGATAGAGGACATCGGAGGGATAAGTGAGAACTTTAAGTATCCGGATGAGATCCTGAATTATTACAGAGCCTTTTATGAACTAAACATTCCCGTGGATATCATAGGAAGCGATGATGATATTTCCGGATACCGGATAGTGATAGCTCCCTCGTTTTATATGGTTCATAAAGGGGACAGGGAAAGGTTTGAAGACTTTGTAAGAAATGGAGGGACTCTTGTATTTACCTACTATTCCGGCTATGTGGACGAAAACGCACACATATTAAAAGGCGGTTATCCCGGGGAGCTTAGAGAGCTGATAGGGGCAAGGATAGAGGAGAGCGACTGCCTCTATGAAAACATGGACAGATTTTTCTTTTTCGTATGGACGCCCCCGCACATAGAGGATACCTCCAATTCCTTTACCTATAAGGGAAAGGATTATCCCGCAAAGAAGGTCTGCGATATAATGCATGCCGAAAAGGCGGAGGTCCTTTCGGAGTTTAGGGAGGATTTCTATAAGGGAAGTCCGGCCATAACGAAAAACTCCCTGGATAAGGGAAATGTGTATTATGCCGCAACGGGTTCCGTCCCGGAGTTTTACGGGAAATTCATAATGGACCTTTGCGTTGAAGCAGGCGTGAAGGACTGCCTCGGAAATGAACCGGAGGATGAGGGTGAATGGTCCGGCCTTGAGATATCCTTAAGAGTCAACGATAAAGGGAAGATGTATTATTACATCAATCATTCGGATCAGGCAAAAAATGTGATGATCCCCTTTGACTGTAGCGACATCCTGAAGGGAGAAAAGATCGGAAAAGGAGATATGGCGGAAATACTGCCGGGAGACGTAAGACTCCTGTTTGTTAAGATGTAAGGATCAGACAGACAGAGCCTGAGAAAATCTGCAGAATAACAGGAAAAACCCGTCCCGGGATATTCGCCGCGGAACGGGTTTTCTTTATTGCGGATTTTTTAAATCTGTGCCTGATAAGATCTCAGACACCGGTGATTTTATGCGTTTGCGCTTCCCTGTATGGTCTTCATAAGATCGTCGATATCGATCCCGTGAACCATGGCTGCTTCCTCAAGACTCTCCATCTGTGAGGCGGGGCAGCCGAGACAGTGCATTCCGGCTTCCATCAGTATGGGTGCCACGTCGGGTGCGGTGCGGAGTATTTCTCCGATAGTCGTTTCTTTTGTTATCTCTGCCATTTTATAAATTTCCTCCGTTTTGTCATAAAGTGAACATGATGGTTTTGCACCGATAACCATAGCATTTTTTATTTCCGTTTTCAATGTTTCGGTCATTTGTTTACTTTTTTTTCATATTTACCGGTACTAAAGGATTTTTGTATATTTTGGAAACAGGGCGGAAATCCGTTTTGTATAAAATGCACAAAGACAGAGGGCCTGTCATTTCGGATGTTCGTAAAAAAATACAAAGGCGCACATTGACTTGTATACACGATTAAACTATAATCATGTATACACAAATGTGCCATGTCCGGAAACGGGAGGATGCTTGTATTTACGGCTTTCCCCGCCTGAAATACTATCTTCCGGACCGGATTCACAACCAATATATTTTCATTATTATTAATTAGGAGGCATTAGGCAAATGAGATCAGAATGGAATGGTTTCGTAGGCGGCAAGTGGGAAAATGAGATCAACGTAAGAGATTTCATCCAGAAGAATTACACACCTTATGACGGTGATGGTTCTTTCCTTGCAGGTCCTACACAGAACACAAAGGATTTATGGGATCAGGTACTTGAGCTGCAGAAGCAGGAACGTGCCGCAGGCGGAGTTCTTGATATGGACACAAAGGTTGTATCCACCATCACTTCACACGGCCCCGGATATCTTGACAAGAGCAAGGAGAAGATCGTAGGTTTCCAGACAGACAAGCCCTTCAAGCGTTCCTTACAGCCTTACGGCGGTATCCGTATGGCAGAGAAGGCATGTTCCGATAACGGATATGAAGTAGATCCCGAGATAAGCGAGTTCTTCTCAACACACAGAAAGACTCATAATGCGGGCTGTTTCGATGCTTACAATGCTGAGATGAGAGCATGTCGTTCTGCTCATATCATCACAGGTCTTCCGGATGCTTACGGAAGAGGCCGTATCATCGGTGACTACAGAAGAGTTGCTCTTTACGGTATCGACAGACTTATCGAGGACAAACAGGCTCAGAAGGATTCAACGGGACGTGTTATGACAGATGATGTTATCAGTCTTCGTGAGGAGCTTTCGGAGCAGATGGTTGCTCTTAAGATGATGAAGGAAATGGCAGCTTCCTATGGCTGTGATATTTCAAGACCCGCTCAGAACGTACAGGAAGCTATCCAGGCTACATATTTCGGATATCTCTGTGCGGTTAAGGAGCAGAACGGTGCAGCAATGAGCCTTGGCCGTACATCGACCTTCATTGACTGCTATGCAGAGAGAGATCTTAAGAACGGTACATTTACCGAGGAAGAGATCCAGGAATTCATCGATCACTTCATCATGAAGCTGCGCTGCATCAAGTTCGCACGTACACCCGAGTACAATCAGATCTTCGCAGGCGATCCCGTATGGGTTACCGAGTCTATCGGCGGTGTAGGTGTTGACGGACGTCATATGGTTACAAAGATGAGCTTCCGTTACCTTCACACTCTTGTAAATCTTGGACCTTCACCCGAGCCCAACCTTACGGTTCTCTGGTCAACAAGGCTTCCCGAGAACTTCAAGAAGTTCTGCGCAAAGATCTCCATCACAACCTCATCCATCCAGTATGAGAATGATGATCTTATGAGAGTAACACACGGTGATGACTATGGTATCGCATGCTGCGTATCTTCAATGGTTATCGGTAAGGAAATGCAGTTCTTCGGAGCACGTGCAAACCTTGCAAAGTGTCTGTTATATGCTCTTAACGGCGGAATCGATGAAGTTACCAAGAAGCAGGTAGGACCCAAG